>JALOTD010000050.1 GCA_025458105.1 Tabrizicola sp.
TGCATGTCGAAATCGGCAACCATGGTGCGTCCTTGGGTCACGAAACCCAAAACGCAAAGGAAAATGCCACCATGTCCTTCCCGATTACCACGCTGTACGCCCTTCCCCTGATCGTGATCTTCGTCGTCCTGTTCTTCCGGGTCTCGGGCAAGCGCACCGAACTCAAGGCCTCGATCGGCCATGCCAATGATGCGAACCTCCACGAACGTATCCGTCACCATGGCAACTTCGTCGAATGGGTGCCCTTCGTCCTGATCCTCCTTGCCTTGGCCGAGGCGAACGGCGGCAACTCCATCGCTCTGCACTGTGCGGGCGGCTTCCTTGTTGTCGGGCGCATCCTGCATCCGTTCGGGCTGAAGGCAGACAACCCCACGCATATCCTGCGCATCATGGGCAACTCGCTGAACCTTCTGGCGACCGTGATCCTGCTGGTCGTGCTCGCCATGGCCCGCTTCTTCTGATCCACCCGTCATCCAAGGATACCAGACCCATGAACTACATGATCCTGATCTATAGCGACCCGGCGAATGAACCCGCCTACGGCACGCCCGAGTTCAACGAGATGATGGCGGGCTACACGGCCGCCAACCGCAAGATGCAGGCCGACGGGGTGATCCGTTCAGGTGACGCGCTCCGCGGGGTCGAAACGGCGAAATCGCTGCGCATCACCGCAGGGAAGGTCGAGACGATGGACGGACCCTTTGCCGCAACCCGCGAGCATCTGGGGGGCTACTACATCATCGACGTGCCCGACATGGAAACGGCCCTAAGTTACGCGGCCCTGATCCCGACGGCGGCCTTCGGCACCGTCGAGATCCGCCCGGTGATGAATTACAACCCCACGGGCAACCCCACCGGCAACTGAGCGCTGCAAGACCCTTTGCCGCCCCCACAACCTTGTGGGGGCGGTTTTCTTTTGGGAATGATTTCAAGGGATACAGAAGTTTTTTGACTTTTCGCCGCGCCCCATGTCGAAATTCCCGTGGGCCCTGCGTCCTTGGTGCAGGACCGACTGGCAAGCCCGCCAGCGGCCGCAACGGAAAGGTCTGACCGATGAAATACATGCTGACCCTCTACGCCGCCCCCGAGGCTGAACCCGCCTACGGCACACCGGAGTTCGATGCGATGATGGGCGAATACTTTGGGCTTGAGGAAAAGATGAAGGACACCGCCACCTTCCTTGCAGGCGAAGGCCTGCAGCCCGTCCAGACCGCCACTACGCTGCGCAAGCGTGACGGCCGTGTCGAGACGATGGATGGCCCCTTCGCCGAAACCCGCGAACACCTCGGCGGCTTCTACCTGATCGAGGCCCCCGATCTGGACGCAGCCCTTCGCTTCGCCGCCGAAATCCCCGCCGCGCGCTACGGCTCGGTCGAGGTGCGCCCGGTGATGGAGTACTGATGACCCCGCAGGCGCTTCTGTCGCGGGTGCTGAGCGAAGACCGGGGGCGGCTTCTGGCCGCCCTCATCTCTCGAGTCGGTGACTTCCAGCGCGCCGAGGATGCGTTGCAGGAAGCCGCCGCTTCGGCCCTGGTGCATTGGGGCAGGGCAGGGGTGCCCGCCAGCCCGACCGGCTGGCTCCTGCGCGCCGCACTTCGCAAGGCCATCGACGGCTACCGCCGAGACACCACGCTTGCCCGCCACCGCGATGCCATCGCGGTACTGGCCGAGGAAGAGGCCGCCGAGCCCGACCCCCAGACCGTGCCCGACGACCGTCTGCGCCTGATCTTCACCTGCTGCCACCCGGCGCTTGAAGAAAAGACCCGCATCGCCCTGACGCTCCGCAGCCTTTGCGGCCTGACGACACCCCAGGTCGCTGCCGTGTTCCTGGATGTTGAGGCCACGATGGGCCAACGCCTGTCGCGCGCCAAGGCCAAGATCGCCGCCGCCCGCATCCCTTATGCCATTCCGGGGCCAGAGGACCTGCCCGAGCGGCTGAATTCCGTCCTGACCGTCGTTTACCTGATCTTCACCGCCGGTTACGCCCAGGGCCCCGCGACCGGCACCGACCTTTGCGACGAGGCGATCTTCCTCGCCCGCCTCCTTCAGAGCCTCGCGCCCGACCAGCCCGAGGTCGAGGGCGCGCTGGCCCTTCTTCTCATCACCCATGCCCGCCGTGCCGCCCGCATGCGCCAAGGCGAAACCGTGGCGCTTTCCGACCAGGACCGCGCGCTCTGGGACCGCGCGCTTCTGAACGAAGGCCTCGCGATTCTCGACACCGCCACCGCCCGCCGCCGCCCCGGCCCGTTCCAGATAAAGGCCGCCATCGCCGCGCTGCAATGCCAGACGCCCGCCGACTGGCCACAGATCGCCGCCCTGTACCTTGGCCTCTACCGGCACGAAACCACGCCTGTCGTGCGCCTGAACCTTGCCGTTGCCCTGGCCGAGGCCGGATCCCTTCCCGACGCGCTTGCCATCCTTGCCGCCCTGGAAGCCAGTCTGACCGACTACCAGCCCTACCACGCCGCCTGCGCCGAATACTTCGCCCGCGCCGGCGACCTTACAAAAGCCCACGCCGCCTATGACCGCGCCGTCGCTCTAGCCACTCCGGCCGACGCCGCCTTCCTGTCCCGCCGCCGTGCCCATTTGGCCAAAAAAAAGGCCGAGCATGACGCTCGGCCAAGTCCAACAGGGAGGTACGAAGGGACGAGAGCACGCTCATCGTCGCTTCGAGAATTCAAGTAGTGCCGGATGCTTGCGCAAACAAGTCAGGTTTGCCCGACAATTGAGCATTGCCGATATGCAATTGCTGCATAGCAGCATTCAGGCGGCCGCATCCTCGGCCATCCGCTTGCGAAAGCTCATGATTTCGTCGGTCACAAAATCGCGGAAGGCCGCCACGCGCTTGGAATGGCGCAGCTCTTCCGGATAGGCCAGGAACACCGGCACTTCCGCGCTTTGCACGTCTGGCAGGACGCGCACCAGATTCGGGAAATCATCGGTCAGATAATCCGGCAATACCCCCACGCCCAGATGGTTCAAGACTGCCTGCAAGACCCCGAAATAGTTGTTCACCGTCAGGGTAGACGGGATGTCATGCGACATGAGTTCCGCCACCAGAAGCGCCCCCGCCGCGACCTGCGGCGTCCCGGCGTGCTGGCTGATCAGCCGGTGCGCGCTCAGATCGTCCATCGTCTCGGGCGTGCCATGCGCGGCCAGATATTCGGGCGTCGCGAACAGCTCCATCTTGATGTTCATCAACCGCTTGCGGATCAGGTCGGCCTGGCTGGGTTCCTTCATCCGGATCGCCACATCCGCCTCGCGCATCGGCAGATCCAGCACACGCTCTTCCAGCATCAGGTCGATCTTCAAGGCCGGATATTTCTCGTAGAGCCGCGCCAGACGCGGGGCGAGCCAAAGCGTCCCGAACCCCGTCGTCGTCGTCACCCTCAACTCGCCAAAGACCTCGTCCTCGCTGTCGCGGATCCGCGCGGCGGTGGCGTCCAGCCGCTTGACCATCTGGGTCGTCGCATCGAACAGCAGTTCGCCCTGTTCGGTAAGGATCAGCCCCCGCGCGTGGCGGTGAAACAGCGTCACCGCCAGGCTTTCCTCCAGCGCGCGGATCTGGCGGCTGACGGCGGATTGCGACAGATGCAGCACGTCGCCTGCATGGGTCAGGCTGCCTTTCTCCGCCACCGCGTGAAAGATCCTCAGCTTGTCCCAGTCCATGACCCACCTCTCTACAACCGCGCCGCACCGTAACATGACGCGCCTCAGATATGGAAACGCGATGACATGTAAACAACGTTATCCCTTACCCCGGGGCCTCTTGACCCTTTCACCGCCCGGTTGACCGCCATATGATAGGAAAAACGGCACTCCAACTTGGCGGCGGGCCGACAGAAAGGGGCAGGCATGGCGGTTGGCGTCTTCGATTCGGGGCTTGGCGGCTTGACTGTGCTTGATGCGCTGACAAAGCGTCTTCCAGGCACCCCTTTTGTCTACTTTGGTGACAATGCCCATGCGCCTTACGGCGTCCGCACCGCCGATGACATCTTCGCGCTGACCTGTGCAGCCACCGAACGGCTCTGGGCCGAAGGCTGCGATCTGGTGATCCTCGCCTGCAACACCGCCTCGGCCGCCGCCTTGAAGCGGATGCAGGAAACCTGGGTCCCGGCCGACAAGCGCGTCCTTGGCGTCTTCGTGCCCCTGATCGAGGCGCTGACCGAGCGCCAGTGGGGCGACAACTCCCCCCCACGTGAGGTCGCCGTCAAGCACGTGGCCCTTTTCGCCACCCCCGCCACCGTCGCCAGCCGCGCTTTCCAGCGTGAGCTCGCCTTCCGCGCGATCGGTGTCGATGTCGAGGCGCAACCCTGCGGCGGCGTGGTCGATGCCATCGAACAGGGCGACGAAATCCTGGCCGAGGCGCTGGTCCGCTCACATGTCGAAGCGCTGAAACGCCGGATGCCGCACCCCGAGGCCGCGATCCTGGGCTGCACGCATTACCCCTTGATGGAAAAGGTCTTCCAGGACGCGCTGGGACCCCAGGTCAAGGTCTACAGCCAGGCCAACCTCGTGGCCGAGGCGCTGGCCGACTACCTGACCCGCCGCCCGCAATTCGCAGGCTCTGGCACGCAGTCGAAATTCCTGACCACGGGCGATCCGGCCTATGTTTCGAACAAGGCGACCCAGTTCTTGCGCCGGAAGATCACGTTTCAGGCAGCCTAGGCCGCTGGCTGCGTCCGGGCGTTCCGTCTGCGCCGCAGCCTAACGCAGGTCAGCACGCCGCTCGCTCTCCTGTTCTATGACTCTGGCATCCGCCCGCGCCATTCCGGCAACTGGGCGACCCGGAGGCTTCCCATGAAACACTTTGGCATGCCACTTGCGCAGTCCCTTGTCTTTGCGACCGCCGCATTCGCCCAGAACAGTGACCGGATCAAGGAGATCACGGTCGACATGGACATGACCGCCATCGTCAACCCCGAGGCCGCAAAACGGTTCGGCACGCTGGCAACCGATCTTCAGGGCGCCATCGCCGCCCGCCTTGCTGACCGCATCGGCGAAGAGGGCCGCGAGCTGACCGTCGACATCTCCGAGGCGGAACTCAGCGACGCCTTCACCGGCGCCATGGGCCTTGCGGAAAGCAAGCTCGTCGGTCTCGTCCATGTCACGGACGAAAACGACAATACCCATTTCAACACATACAAGCTGACCGTGACCATTGACCAGGCGCGGGCCTTCTTTCCCCCCGAGACGGACGAGGCGACGCTGACCGCCTCCAGCGATGCCTACTACGTCTCGCTGATCTCGGCATTTGCCGAAGCCGTGGCCGTCCGCATCGACGACTGATCCAGGCTTGCCCAGTCTGTCCCGGTAGGGGTCGCATTGCGCGGCCTTCTGCACCTGCTGCAGGCGGAAAGCCTGCAAAGCAGAAAGGCACGCCCCACTCGGCGTGCCTTCCCATGGTTTACACTTCCTGAACGTCTAAGGCCATCCCCTTGATTTCATTGGGCGACGGCGGGCTGTCCACGCGTGGACAGATCAGTCCTTGGCGCGTTCCACGTAGCTGTCGTCGTCTGTATTGATGACGATCCGCGTGCCCGGCCCGATATGGGGCGGCACCATCACCCGCAGCCCGTTGTCCGTCATCGCCGGCTTGTACGAGGACGAGGCCGTCTGCCCCTTGGTGACCGGCTCGGTCTCGACGATCTCGACGGTGATCTTCTGCGGGACTTCAAGGGCGATCGGAATCCCGTCGAAGGTCTTCACGTAGCACTTCATCCCTTCCTGCAGGTAGGGCTTGTTCGCCCCCATCACGTCCTCGGTCACGACGACCTGCTCGTAGGTATTGGGCTCCATGAAATGGAAGCCCTCGCCGTCCTCATAGAGGAAGTCATACTCCCGTTCGTCGACGGTGGCTTTCTCGACCATTTCCGTGGTCCGCCAGCGCTCGCTGACCTTCACCCCGTCCGAGATCCGGCGCATGTCAACGCTGGTGGTGGGCGTGCCCTTGCCGGGGTGGAAGTTCGAGGCGGTCAGCACGACGTAAAGCTTGCCGTCCATCTCGACGACGTTGCCCTTGCGGAGCGAGGAGGCGATGACTTTCAAAGGTCGGGTCCTTGTTATATCGGGGGCCGGTCCCCTGCGACCAGCATCTGCCCGCGCCCGTAACCCATCCCGACCGGAATTTCCAGATGAATCCCTCGTCTCCCTGGTGGAGCCCCTCCCGCCACGCCGACCGCCGCCCGATCCTCACTACCCGCAACCGCATCAAGGCGGCGATGCGGGGCTGGCTGGCTGGGGAGGGCTTCACCGAGGTCGACCCGGCTGCCCTGGCGATCAGCCCAGGGAACGAGGCGCATCTGCACGGGTTCGCGACCGAGGCAATAGGGAACGATGGGGAGGGGCGGCGGATGTACCTCCATACTTCGCCTGAGTTCGCGATGAAGAAGCTTCTCGCTGCGGGGGAGAGCCGCATCTACGCCTTCTCTCATGTCTGGCGGAATCGGGAGCGGGGGGCCCTGCACAGCCCCGAGTTCACGATGCTGGAGTGGTATCGGGTGGGTGAGGGGTATGAGGTCCTGATGGCGGATACGATGGCTTTCCTGCGGCTGGCCGCGCGGGATGCGGGGGCAGGGGTGCTGCGGTTCCGGGACCGGGTCTGCAATCCGTTTCTGGAGCCGGAGCGGGTATCGGTGGCCGAGGCCTTCCGGGTCCATGCGGGGGTGGACCTGATGGCCTCGATCCGGGCGGACGGGTCGACGGATGCTGCGGTTCTGGGAGCAGAGCTGGACCGGATCGGTGTGCGGCGGGCAGGGGACGACACCTGGTCGGACATGCTGAGCCGGGTGCTGTCAGAGAAGGTGGAGCCGAAGCTGGGGATGGGGCGGGTGACGATCCTTGACCGGTATCCCTCGGCGGAGGCGGCACTCGCCCGGAAAGTGCCGGAGGACGCGCGGGTGGCGGAGCGGTTCGAGGTCTATGCCTGCGGGGTAGAACTGGCGAACGGGTTTGGAGAACTGACCGACGCGGGCGAGCAGCGGCGGCGGTTTGAGGCGGAGATGACGGAGAAAGTCAGGGTCTATGGGGAGAGCTACCCGCTGGACGAGGATTTTCTGGCGGCGCTGGAGATTATGCCCCCGGCCGCGGGGATCGCGATGGGGTTTGATCGGGTGGTGATGCTGGCCACCGGAGCCCCTAGGATCGAGGACGTGATGTGGACCCCAGTTCCTTGAGATGTCCACGCGTGGACATGTTGGCGGACATAAGTGATATCAATATGTTGTCCGTGGACGTTCAGACCTTCTTAACCTTCCGTTGGCGCGCTCGTCGGGGCGGTTTTCAAAAGGAGCGCTGACGCGCGAAGACTCTTTGTCTCGCCGCTTTGCGTGAAGAACGCAAAGCGGCTCGGGCGGCCTCTGGCCGGGATATTTGGGCAAATGTGAAAGGGTTTGGCGCGGAATTCGATCGGGGACGCGCCGCAGTCTTGCATTGCAGGTCGGACCGGCGCAAAGAAGGCGCGTTTCCGTGTAGAAGGACGCGAGCCATGACCCACCGCATCGCCATTCTTGGAGCTTCTGGCTATACGGGGGCAGAGCTTGTCCGCCTGATCGCCACGCATCCGTCGATGCGCATCGTCGCCTTGTCGGCGGACCGCAAGGCGGGGATGAGCATGGCGGAGGTCTTTCCGTTCCTGCGGCATCTGGACCTGGCACGGCTTGTGAAGATCGACGAGATCGATTTTTCCACTGTCGACCTGTGTTTCTGTGCGCTGCCGCATGCGACCTCGCAGGCGGTGATTGCAACCCTGCCGCGCGATTTGAAGATCGTCGACTTGTCGGCGGATTTCCGGCTGCGCGACCCGGCGGAATACGAGAAGTGGTATGGCCAGCCCCATGCGGCGGTGGAATTGCAGAAGGAAGCGGTCTACGGGCTGACCGAGTTCTACCGCGACGAGATCCGCGCAGCGCGGCTGGTGGCGGGCACGGGCTGCAACGCGGCGACGGGGCAATTCGCTCTGCGTCCGCTGATTGCGGCGGGCGTGATCGATCTGGACGACATTCTGATCGACCTGAAGGCGGGCGTCTCGGGCGCGGGGCGGTCGTTGAAGGAGAACCTGCTTCACGCCGAATTGTCCGGCGGCACGCATGCCTATTCGGCGGGCGGCAAGCACCGGCATCTGGGTGAGTTCGATCAGGAGTTTTCCAAGGTGGCGGACCGCCCGGTCCATGTGCGCTTTACCCCGCACTTGTTGCCGATGAACCGGGGAATCCTTGCATCGGTCTATGTGAAGGGCGACGCGAAGATCATCCACCAGACCCTTGAAAAGGCTTATGAAAGCGAGCCTTTCCTGAAGGTTCTGCCGTTTGGCACGCTGCCCTCGACCCGTGACGTTGCCGGGAGCAATTTCTGCCATCTGGGCGTGATCGGCGACCGGGTTCCGGGCCGGGCGCTGGTGGTGGCGGTGCTGGACAACCTGACCAAGGGCTCCAGCGGGCAGGCGATCCAGAACGCGAACCTGATGCTGGGTCTGCCCGAGACCGAAGGGCTTATGCTGACGCCGGTCTTTCCGTGACGGCTCGTCGTGCGCCTGCGGCTTCTCCTCGCAGCGACGAGTGACGAAGTCATCGAGGAGCGGGGCTTGACGAGGGTCAAGGCATGCCCACCTAAGGCGTGACAGAAGGCCAGGCACGGCAGGGGATGCAAGGCATGAGTGGCAAGCAGGAATTCCGGGGGCTGAAGGGGCTGAAGAAGCAGCGGCGCATCCAGATCATTGCGCTGGCGACGGTGGCGCTGATCGGATCGACCGCGCTGGTCGGCTATGCCATGCGCGACGGGATCAACTTCTTCCGTTCGCCCACGCAAGTCATGGAAGAACCCCCGGCGGCGGGCGAAACGTTCCGGATAGGCGGGCTGGTGGTCGAAGGTTCGATCGTGCGGGGCGAGGGGGCGACGGTGGCCTTTTCGGTGACGGATACCAATGCGACCGTCCCGGTGCGCTATACCGGGGTCTTGCCGGACCTCTTTGCCGAAGGGCAGGGGATGGTGGCTCTGGGCCGGATGGAGGGGGATACCTTCGTCGCGACCGAAGTGCTGGCCAAGCACGACGAGACCTACATGCCGAAGGAAGTGATGGACGCGCTGAAGGAGCAGGGCGTCTACAAGGACCCCGAAGCCCCCGAAAGCTGAGCGCGCGCTGCGGCAGCGTGGCGTTAACTGCGCCCGGGCAGGATTCCCCCGTGCGAAGGGGGTGGCCGATGCTGGATGTGCGACAGATTGCCGAAGAGATCGTGGCCCGCGAGGGCGGCTATGTGAACGACCCGGATGATCCCGGGGGGGCGACCAATCACGGCGTGACCATTGGCACGCTGCGGCGGCTGGGGATCGACGTGAACCGTGATACGCGGATCGACGTGGCTGATGTGAAGGCGCTGACGCGGGCGCAGGCGGTCGAGATCTATCTGGAGCACTATTACAAGCGGCCCGGCATCGCGGCCCTGCCAGAGGTTCTGCAGGCGAGCGTCTTCGACATGTATGTGAATGCGGGGGGCAACGCGGTGAAGATCCTGCAGCGCCTCTTGACCGACATGGGCTATCCTTGCGACCCGGACGGGGCGATCGGGCCGCAAACCATTCGTGCGGCGCAGATGGCCTATGAGGCCGCACCCTCGCATCTGGCGGATGCCTATGGGATCGCGCGGCGGAACTACTACTACGCGCTGGCCGACAGTCGGCCCGCCAGCCGCAAGTTCGCGCGGCGGAGGGATGGCGGCAAGGGCGGCTGGATCCTGCGGGCCGAGGAATTCATCTCGCCCAAGTACCACCTGACCGCAGCGCAGCATGCAGCGCGCGTGGCCAAATGGGGGTGATCGGCAAGCTGATCGGCGGGCCGGCGACGGTGACGGCGCTGGGCGAGGCGGCGCAAGGCGTGGCGGAGGTTTTTGTGCCTTCGGCCACCAAGCGGATGGAGTATTCGGCCGAGGCGCAGATGGCGGCCTTGCGGCAGTTGGGGGAGGAGTATCAGCATCCCGCCCTCAGTTGGTTTGACCGGCTGGTGAACGGGCTGAACCGCTTGCCGCGGCCGTTCCTGGCTTTTGGGACCATCGGGCTTTTCGTCTATGCCATGGTGGACCCGCGCGCCTTTGCCGAACGTATGGTGGGGCTGAATGCGGTGCCGGAACCGCTCTGGTGGCTTCTGGGGGCGATTGTGGCCTTCTACTTCGGGGCGCGGGAGACGCATTACTTCCGCAACCGCGCGGTGGTGTCGCCCTTTGCTCCGGCGCGAGAGCCCGAGGAGAACGCGGCTCTGGAGGAGTGGCGGCGGGGGTGACTGTCCTTGACCAATGCAAAGGCCTCTGGCATGGCCTTTGCGGTGAAAGGATGTGATCAAATGAACCTCTTCGCCGATATCCGTGAGCTTGTCGTGGCGGAACTTGCCGCGCTGATGGCCGAGGGCGTGCTGCCCCAAGGGCTGGACCTGAGCGGTGTGGCGGTTGAGCCGCCGCGCGATCAGGGGCATGGCGACATGGCCACCAACGCGGCGATGGTACTGGCGAAACCGGCGGGGATGCAGCCCCGGGCGATCGCCGAGGCCTTGGCGGCGCGGCTGCTGGCGGACCCTCGGGTCGCGGGCGCGGATGTGGCGGGGCCGGGGTTTCTGAACCTGCGGCTGGAGCCTGCGGCCTGGCAGGGCCTTGTGCGTGAGGTTCTGGTCAAGGGGACCGACTATGGCCGGTCCACACTGGGGCAGGGGCGCCGGGTGAACGTGGAGTTCGTCAGCGCCAACCCCACGGGGCCGATGCATGTGGCGCATGCGCGCGGTGCGGTCGTGGGCGATGCGCTGGCGGCCCTTTTGGATTTCGCGGGCTATCAGGTCACGCGGGAGTATTACATCAACGACGGGGGCGGGCAGGTCGATGTGCTGGCCCGGTCTGCCTATGAGCGCTACCGCGAGGCGCATGGCCTGTCGCCGGAGATTGCCGAGGGGCTTTATCCGGGCGATTACCTGATCCCGGTCGGCGAGGCGCTGAAGGCCAAGTACGGCGACGACCTTCTGGACAAGGGTGAGCAGTACTGGCTGGCCGATGTGCGCAGCTTTGCCACCGACATGATGATGGCGATGATCCGCGAGGATCTGGCAGCGCTGGGCGTCACGATGGACGTCTATTCGTCGGAAAAGGCACTCTATGGCACCGGCCAGATCGAGGCGGCGATCGAAGCGCTGCGGGACAAGGGCCTGATCTACGACGGCGTCTTGGAGCCGCCGAAAGGCAAGACCCCCGACGACTGGGAGCCGCGCGAGCAGACGCTGTTCAAATCCACCGAGTTTGGTGATGACGTGGACCGGCCTGTGAAGAAATCGGACGGTAGCTGGACCTACTTTGCGCCCGATATCGCATATCATTTCAACAAGGTGCAGCGCGGCTTTGATGAGCTGATCAACATCTTCGGCGCGGACCATTCGGGTTATGTGAAGCGACTGAAAGCGGTCGTTGCGGCCCTGTCCGAGGACAAGGTTGCGCTGGATATCAAGCTAATCCAGCTGGTCAAGCTGTTGAAGGGCGGCGAGATCGTCAAGATGTCGAAGCGGGCGGGGACCTTTGTCACGCTGCGCGACCTGATCGACGAGGTCGGGCCGGATGTCGTGCGTTTTGTCATGCTGACGCGGAAGAACGACGTGGCGCTGGATTTCGACTTCGACAAGGTGACCGAACAGTCGAAGGACAACCCGGTCTTCTACGTGCAATACGCCAATGCCCGAGTGAATTCGATCCTGCGCAAGGCGCGCGACGCGGGCATGGATGTCTGCGATGCAACCCTTTCGGAGGCCCATCTTGCCCATCTGGGGCACGAGGCCGAGCTGGACGTGATCCGTAAGCTGGGCGAATGGCCGCGTCTGGTGGAAATCGCCGCCAAGGGGCATGAGCCGCACCGGGTGGCCTTCTACCTGTATGAACTCGCGTCTGACCTCCACGGATTGTGGAACAAGGGCAACGACGACGACAGCTTGCGGTTTATCCAAGGGGATACCGCAACATCTCAGGCAAAAATCGCCCTTGCGCGGGCTGTGGGCGTTGTTATTTGCGCTGGCCTTGGTATCCTTGGCGTGACACCGGTCGAGGAAATGCGCTGACCAATGGCGCCCCGCCGGAGTTGAGGCGTGAATGCAGGGGCGGATCAACCGCCCCGCAGGCAGGGGCAGCAGATGGCAGACGCTGATTTTGACGGGCATTACGGGCGATATGCACAGGATCGGACCGCCAGTCCGCTGACGGGCGCCAAGGCTCAGACCTATGCCCGGATTGCCGGGGCGGTGGTGTCTCTTGCGCTGGTGGCGGGCTTTGCGGTCTGGGGCTATCGGTTGGCGGTACGCGACGTGCGCGGTGTGCCCGTCATCCAGGCGCTGGACGGACCGATGCGGGTCGCGCCAGACGATCCGGGTGGCGAAATCGCCGATCATCAGGGCCTTGCCGTGAACAATGTAGCCGCCGCCGGCGTTGCCGCGCCTATTCCTGACCGTCTTGTGCTGGCCCCGCGCCCGGTCGAACTGACCGAGGAAGATGTGGCTGGCCTGGGCGGCCTGACGCCGTTGGGTCCGGAGCCCGTCCTAGCACCCTTGCCAGAGCCCGGGGTGGCTGAGGTTGCCCTGGCGGCTGCGCCGCAGACGGAAAGCGCAAGCCCGACCGAAATTGCCATCGACGCAGCCTTGGCCGAAGCGCTGGGCGAAATACCTCTGGAAGAGATCGCGCCTGCTGCCGCCAGTGAACCGATCCCCGACGGTGCCCTGGTGGTGTCGCCTCGTCCGAAGGCGCGTCCGGCCAGCCGCTCGGCCCCAGAGCCTGCCGCCGCCGTGGTGGTCGATGCGCCGGATGAGATTGACCCGTCCACAATTCCTGCCGGGACCCGTCTGGTCCAGTTCGGGGCCTTCGACACGCAGGACGAGGCGCGGGCAGAATGGGTGCGGTTGTCGGGTCAGTTCGGTGAGCTGTTGGACGGCAAGGGCATGGTCCTGCAGCCGGCGGAAAGTGGCGGGCGGACCTTCTACCGGCTGCGGGCGCATGGCTTTGACGGCGAGGATGACGCGCGCCGTTTCTGTTCGGCCTTTGTGGCGCAGAACGCGACCTGCATTCCGGTGCCGCAGAGATGAGCGTCGGTCGCGGCGCGACCATCTTCGGCTGCGCCGGGCCGAACCTTCTGCCCGATGAACGCGCCTTTTTCCGCGAGGCGGACCCGTTCGGATTCATTGTCTTTGCGCGCAACATCGAGGCGCCGGATCAGGTGCTGCGCCTGACCTCTGACCTGCGGGACGCGGTCGGGCGGCAGGCTTTGGTCCTGGTCGATCAAGAGGGCGGGCGTGTGCAACGTCTGCGCGCGCCGCATTGGCGCGAATGGGACCCGCCCCTGGACACGGTGCTGGCCGATCCGGCAACGGCGGCGGCGCGGATGCGGCGGCGGATGGCCGTGATCGGGGCAGAGCTGCGCGCCGTGGGGATCGATGCGAACTGCGCGCCCTTGGGCGATGTGGCGCGGGAAGACACCCATCCGTTCCTGCGAAATCGCTGTTACGGGACCGATGCCGAGACGGTGGCGCGGGTGGCCCGGGCGGTGGCGGATGGGCTGAAGGAAGGCGGCGTTCTGCCGGTGATGAAGCATCTGCCCGGGCACGGGCTGTCGCATCTCGACACGCATCACGACTTGCCGGTGGTCGATCTGGGGCTGGAGGCGTTGCGGGCGGTGGATTTTGCGCCCTTCCGGGCGTTGGCCGACCTGCCCTTGGCAATGACGGCGCATCTGGTGTTCCAGGCGCTGGATCCAGGCTTGCCTGCCACGCAGTCGCCGACCATGATCGGCCTGATCCGTGAGGAGATCGGGTTTCAGGGTCTCTTGATGACCGACGATCTGAACATGCAGGCGCTGCAGGGCAGGCTGGCAGACCGCACGGCGCGCAGTCTGGCGGCCGGGGTGGATATCGCGCTGCATTGCAAGGGCGATCTGGCCGAAATGCAGGAGGTTGCGGCTGCGGCGGGTGAGATGACAGGCCTCGCGCGGTCGCGGGCCGAGGCGGCCATGGCGGCGCGCCCCCTGGCCGGGGTCAGTCTGGCCGAGGCGGTCGAGGCGCTGGCCCATGGCTGAGGAGGCCTGGGATCAGCCCGAACGGATCTCGCCTGAGGATCGGCTGGCCGCCGAGGCGCTGATTGTGGATGTCGACGGGTTCGAGGGGCCGCTTGACCTCTTGCTGACCTTGGGGCGCACGCAGAAGGTGGACCTCCGCCGCATATCCGTGCTGCAGCTGGCCGAGCAGTACCTGGGTTTCGTCGAACGCGCACGCAGCCTGCGGATCGAGCTGGCGGCGGATTATCTGGTGATGGCGGCCTGGCTTGCGTTCCTGAAGTCTCGCCTGTTGCTCCCGCCGGAGCCCGGCGACGAGGGGCCGAGCGCCGAAGACCTTGCCGCGCACCTGGCGTTTCAGCTGGAACGGCTGCAGGCGATGCGCGATGCCGCCGCCCGGCTGATGGCGCGCGACCAGAAGGGGCGCGATTTCTTTGCCCGTGGCCTCCCTGAGGGCCTGTCGCACCAACGCAAGGTGACCTGGACGGCGACGCTTCTCGACCTGATGCGCGCCTATGCGATGATCCGCACCAAGGATGAGTTCCGCCCCTTCGTGCTGGACCGGGAGCATGTCTACACGATGGAACAGGCGCTGGACCGGATGCGCGGCCTGATCGGCTATGCGGGCGACTGGGCGACGCTGACCAGCTTCCTGCCCGAAGGCTGGGATGTGACGCCCATGGCCCGCCGCTCGGCGCTGGCGGCGCATTTTGCCGCGACGCTTGAGATGGCCAAGCGCGGCCAGCTGACGCTGCGCCAGGCCGAGACCTTCGCGCCCATCGAACTGCGCCGGAGAGACGGATGACCGAGACGGAAGAGCAAAGCCTGTTCGATGCCCCGCCGATGGGCGAGCAGGAGCGGATGGTCGAGGCGATCCTGTTCGCCAGCGCCGAACCCGTCACGGTGGCCGAACTTGCCGCCCGCATGCCGCATGGTGCCGATCCGGCCGAGGCGCTGGTCTATCTGCGCAAACGCTATGAAGGGCGCGGCGTGAATCTGGTGAAGGTCGGCGATGCCTGGGCCTTCCGAACCGCACCGGACCTTGGGTTCCTGATGCGGCGCGAAACGGTCGAGACCCGGAAGCTGAGCCGCGCTGCGATCGAGACGCTGGCGATCGTGGCCTATCACCAGCCGGTCACCCGCGCGGAGATCGAGGAAATCCGGGGGGTTGCGGTCAGCCGGGGCACCATCGACCAGCTGATGGAGCTGGAATGGATTCGTCTGGGCCGCCGCCGCATGACGCCCGGTCGTCCGGTCACGTTTGTGGTCACCGAGCAGTTCCTGGACCATTTCGGTCTGGAATCCGCCCGCGACTTGCCCGGGCTGAAGGAATTGCGGGCTGCCGGGCTGCTGGACAATCGGTCGTCACCGGCGCAGGCTGCCCTTGCCGATGAGGACGAAGACGCCCAGGCGGGACAGAGCGAGTTGTTCGAGGACTAGGAGGACAGATGGACCTCAACCGGCTTTTCGGCATGCTGACCCGCATGTTCATCAGTTCGGCCGTCAACGCGGGCATCGAGCATGCGGCCAGCAAGGGCAAGTCCGAGGCAGAGATGACCCCGGAAGAACGCCAGCAAGCGCGTGAGGCCAAGCAGACGGCAAAGAAGGCGCAGAAAATGTTGCGCCTTGGTCGCCGTTTCCTGAGATAGCGCACAGGACCTTCGGGGCAGCACATCCTGCATGCGAGGATCTTGACGAGGCTTCTCCTCAGGAGGGCTGGCCCGGCGCAGAGCGTTCAGCCCATCCGAAACTGCTTTGCAAGCTTCAGACCCTGGCCCTGGTAATTCGAAGAAATGCCAGCACCATAAAGGGTTTCCGGCCGTTCCTTCATGTATTCATAGACCAGCCGGCCAACCACCTGACCATGTTCCAGGACAAAGGGTGCTTCATGGCAGCGCACCTCCAGCACCCCGCGTGATCCCGCACCACCTGCCGAGGCGTGGCCGAAGCCGGGATCGAAGAAACCCGCATAATGCACCCGGAATTCGCCAACCATGGCCAGATAGGGCGCCATCTCGGCGGCATAGTCGGGGGGGATCGTCACGGCTTCACGGCTGACAAGGATGTAGAAGGCGCCAGGGTCGAGGATGATCCGTCCCTCACGGGTGCGCAGTTCTTCCCAGAATTCGGTCACCGGATACTGGCCGATCCGGTCAAGGTCGATCACCCCGGCATGGGGCTTGGCGCGGTATCCGACCAGATCGCCGGTTGCGGGGCGCAGATCGACCGAAAAGCCCAGCCCTTCGGAAATCACCGCGTCGCCCGACACCAGCGGCTCACGCGCATGCAGCGCGGCCAGATCGGCATCCGACAGGACAGCTTGCCCCTGCCGGAAGCGAATCTGATTCAACCGTTGGCCTGGGCGTACCAGCACCGAAAAGCTGCGCGGGCAAACCTCGGCATAGAGCGGGCCCTGGTAACCCTCGGGAATCCGGTCGAATTCAACGCCACCGTCGGTGATGGTCCGGGTCAGCAGATCCAGCCGCCCGGACGAGCTTTTGGCATTTGCAATCGCGGTGACGCCAGCAGGCAGGGCCAGGCGCTCACACAGGGGAATCACATAGACACAGTTCTTTTCCAGCACCGCGCCGCCGGACAAATCGACCTTGTGCATGGTGAATTCCGCCAGCCGGTCCGCGACGCTGCGGCCCTGACCGGCAAGGAAGGACGCTCGCACCCGGTAGGCGACCGGACCCAGTCGGAGGTCAAGACTGGCGGGCTGTATCTGATCGTCCAGAATCGGCGGATCGGCCTGGAGCGCGCCGGAGGCGATAAGCTGGCGCAAGCCTTGAGCGGGCAGTACTCCGGTCGTCATCCAGCGCCCCCCTTGGCCCCCGATATGAAACTGCCCGCACTGCCAGGACGGCAGGCGGGCAGGTTTTCGATGGTCGGGCCGGAGAGATTCGAACTCTCGACCTCCCGCCCCCCAGACGGACGCGCTAACCAGGCTGCGCTACGGCCCGACACGGGGCGATTTGCGGCCGGTGTCACACTGCGCTGCCATCAGCGCGCTCGGCAAGCCGGGCGCGCAGGGCGGCAAGGCGGGCGGACAAGGCGGCAACCTCCGCCCGGTTCTGATCGAAATGCCCCTTGGGCAGGCCACGGATCAAGCCGGCCAGCTGCTGATCCTCGCGCAGGCGGAGCGCGGGCTTTGCCGGGGCGGGGGCTGCTGACGCCGCGGCTGCTTCGAACAGGGGCAGGGGCGGGTCGACGGGCGTGTGCCGCACGGGCTTTGGCGGGGGCTCGGGCTCGTCATCCTCGATGGCAATGAACCCGGCTTCGGGCACCGGTTCGTCCAGCGCGACATCGGTGTCTTCGGCTGGAAGCAGGTCATCCAGCAGAACCGTGTCATCCGACAAACCGGCCACGTGGCGCACCCCATGATCGCGCAGGATCTTCTGGACGCCGCGGATCGTTAGCCCCTCATCATGCAAGAGCCGCTTGATCCCGGTCAGCAGCGCCACGTCCGAGGGGCGATAATAGCGCCGTCCGCCGGCGCGCTTGACCGGGCGGATCTGCGGAAACCGGCTTTCCCAGAAGCGCAGCACATGCGCGGGCGTCTCCAGCACATCGGCAACCTCGCTGATGGTGCGGAACGCGTCCGGCGACTTGTCCATCGACTAACGCCCCTTCAGCGCTTCTTGCCTGCGGCAACCCGGTCTTTCATCAGGTGCGAGGGACGGAACGTCAGAACGCGGCGGGGCGAGATCGGGACTTCCTCGCCGGTTTTCGGGTTGCGGCCCACGCGCGCGGACTTTGATCGCACCGAGAAGGTGCCGAAGGACGAGATCTTGACCGTCTCACCCTTGGCCAGGGCGTCGGACATGTGCTGCAGCACGCTTTCGACCAGGTTGGCCGATTCGTTGCGGCTGAGGCCGACCTCGCGGAATACCGCCTCGCTCAGATCCATCCGCGTCAGGGTCTTCTCGCTCATTTCGTCCCCCCATGAGCTTGTGGCAACGCTCGTTCGAACGACCATGCTGCGGATGGATTTACGAGTCAATATCAACCACTTGGGCCGCGTGGTTAAAGGCGCCTACCAGCGCAGCACGACCGACCCCCAGGCGAGGCCCCCGCCGATCGCCTCGGTCACGATCAGATCGCCGGGCTTGATCTGGCCGCGCGCCTTGCCGACCGACAACGCCAGCGGGATCGAGGCGGCCGAGGTGTTGCCATGGTCCTGCACCGTCACCACCACGCGGTCCATCGGAACCTGCATCCGTTTGGCCGTGCCCTCGATGATGCGGATATTGGCCTGGTGCGGCACGATCCAGTCGACATCGTCGGGGGAAAGGCCCGCCTTGTCCAGCGCGTGGTGCGCAGTTTCGGCAAGCTTTTCAATGGCGTGACGGAAGACTTCTTTGCCTTCCATCACCAGGTGGCCCGTGGTTCCGGTCGAGGTGCCGCCATCCACATAAAGGATGTCGCGGTAGCGCCCGTCGGAATTCAGGTCGGTCGCAAGGATGCCGCGATCGGACGGAGTGCCCGCGCCATCTGTGGCTTCCAGCACAACGGCTCCGGCGCCATCGCCGAAGAGGACACAGGTCGTGCGGTCCTCCCAGTTCATCAGACGGCTGAAGGTTTCCGCCCCGATGACCAGCACGCGGCGGACCTGTCCGGTTAGGATCAACGCGTTTGCATTGGTCAGCGCAAAGACGAACCCGGCGCAGACCGCCTGAACGTCATAGGCAAAGCCGCGCGTCAGGCCAAGCGCTGCCTGAACCATGGTGGCGACTGACGGAAAGGTCAGGTCCGGCGTCGACGTGGCAACGATGATCGCGTCGATCTCTTGCGCGTCCATCCCCGCATCTGCCAAAGCAGCACGCGCAGCACGGGCTGCCAGGTCGCTGGTCATCTGGCCCTCGGCCGCGAAGTGCCGCCGCTCGATCCCCGAGCGTGAGCGGATCCATTCGTCGGACGTCTCGACGATCTTCTCGAACTCGCTGTTCGGGACAATGCGGTCAGGCAGATAGTGCCCGACGCCCTTGACTACGGCGCGTATCGTCATTCCGTCGGACTGCCCCCCGATCCGGAAAGACCGGACCCCGTCTGAAGGGCATCCTGCCCCGCCCGTTCGGCGGATGCAACCCGCGCGGCCAGCCTCTCGATAAAGCGGACCTGCGCCAGCTGATAGGCCAGGCTGATCGCAGCCGAGACGCCTGTGGCATCCGCCGCACCGTGCGATTTCACGACGGTGCCGTTCAGCCCAAGGAAGACGCCGCCGTTCACCCGGCGCGGGTCAATTCGTTTCTGCAGCCTTTTCAGAGAGTTCAGAGCCAGAAGGGCGGCGAACTTGGACATCAGGCCCGCGCCAAACGCTTCACGAAGGAAATCTGCAATAAGTTTTGCCGTGCCCTCGCCGGTCTTCAGGGCGACATTGCCGGTGAAACCGTCAGTCACGATCACGTCGACCCGGGCCGAAGGCAGGTCGCCGCCTTCGACAAAGCCCACATAGTCGAAATCCCCGGCCTGGGCGATGGGTCCCATACGCTCGTGCGCTTCCTTCAGCTCGGCCCGGCCCTTGTGCTCTTCGGTTCCGACGTTCAGAAGACCGACGCGCGGGCGCTTCAGCCCCAGCCCGTTTCGGGCGTAAGATGCGCCCATCGTTGCGTATTGCAACAGATCGTCGGCCTCGGCCTTCACATCTGCGCCCACATCCAGCATCAGGTTGAACCCGCCCGGATTCCGCGAGGGCCAGAGGCAGGCAATCGCCGGGCGGTTCACGCCGGGCAGCTTGCGCAGCCGGATCATGCTGACTGCCATCAGCGCCCCGGTATTGCCGCAGGAAACGGCCACCGAAGCCTCGCCATCCTTTACGGCATCAATTGCCGACCACATCGAGGTGCCCTGCCCATGCCGCATGACCTGGGCGGGCTTGTCTTCCATGGTCACGACACGGTCAGCGTGACGCAAGGT
The DNA here is from genome assembly GCA_025458105.1 of Tabrizicola sp. GTDB lineage: Bacteria > Pseudomonadota > Alphaproteobacteria > Rhodobacterales > Rhodobacteraceae > Tabrizicola. The sequence goes on from JALOTD010000050.1 coordinate 19,965, forward strand.
GATGCGGGGGTACAGGTCGGCATGCCGCTCCAGAAGCGGGCGAATCGTTGCCTCGTCCCCGTGAAGAATGACGTGCATGCGCGGATGTTGGGTCAACGAATCGGCAATGCCCGCAACAACCGCTGCGGGCCCATGATCGCCACCCATGGCATCAACGGAAATGACGACCTTTTCAGATGCCGAACCTTGGGCCGGTTTGGGCGCAGACTCGGGATCGGTGACCATCGTCAAGGGTGCGCGGGCGTAAACTTACGCCGCGTCCTCGTCGATATCGACTTCGCGCGCCATCGCGACGACCTCGCGAGAATCGTAGTGGCCGCAGGACGGGCACACATGGTGCGGGCGCTTCAGCTCACCACAGTTCGAGCATTCGTTCGGATTGGCGGCAACCAGCGCATCATGGGCGCGGCGCATGTTGCGGCGCGAGCGGGTGGTGCGGTTCTGCGGGACAGCCATGTCTCAACCTTTGGGCAGTGGGGACGTGCGGCCCCGGATTTCCTTTGCAATTCAGCCTCTTGGCCAGCCTTACGGCGATAGCACACGGATGCTGTTTCGCAGCTTGAATGAGGCGCGGAACATACTCGGATTCCCTTGGAGCGCAAGCCCCTTTTCTGCGCCGCCGGACCGGGGGGTCAGTCACCTTCCGTGTCCGGCTTTGCGACCTTGGCCGCAAGGGCGGCAAGTCCGGCAAAAGGCTTGAGATCGGTGTCAGTGAGGGGCGTAACGCCTGCTGCCGCATGCACGGTTTCGCCCAGTTCCGCCCCCGGAGCACGGGGATAAAGCGGCAGGGCCAGGGCCAGCGCCTCGGCCGCAACTTCGGCCAGGTCAATCACTTCGGGCATCGGCTCAACACTGTCGTCTTCGGGCATCTCGACATCGTCGCCCAACGGATCGGTCAGCCCGGCCACATAGCGGCGGCGAACCTCTTCGTCGATCCGCGCCGGGACAGCAGCCAGAGTAACCACGCAGGCCTGATCGGCCTGAACATTCAGACGCGCCGTCAATAGAAGCTCATCCCGCCCCTTGGGCTGGATCTCGCCTGTCAACTGCAAGCGATGTAGGGCCAGAAGTCCAAGACTCGCCGCCAGGGCCGCGCGTGCGGCGGTATCGGGTGCATAGTCGAACCGGGTCGGCTTGCGCGGGCTGAGGCCGCCAGTGCGGAACCGGGTCGGTCTGGGTTGGGCAGGGTCGGTCATCCGGGGCCATTTCTGCCGGGCTGGGGCAAATCCCCGTGGGTCCGGCGTTCCTTTCTTGAACAAGGGTGTGACCTTCTGTTATCCCGATTGCCAATGGTTTTGAAGAACCCGCGTCTACAGACGGTCGGGCGCACGAGGGCAGGCATGGCAGACACCCGGTTGACGCGGACAGTGCTGGCAAAGCGCTTGGGCCTTGCCGCACGCTCTGGCGTGTCGGCGCTGGTCCTTGCTGCGATGGTTTCCGCCTGTTCGCCCGTGATGCGTAACCACGGCTATGTTCCGGCTGAAGATGAGCTGGCGCTGGTCGAGGTTGGCGTCGACACGCGCGAGACGGTCGGTCAGAAGATCGGCCGCCCTTCGACCTCGGGCCTCTTGAATGACGAAGGCTGGTACTATGTGCAAAGCAAGTACCGCCATTTCGGCCCGCGTGAGCCGAAAGAGATCGAGCGTCAGGTGCTGGCCGTGACCTTCAACGAAGCGGGCGTTGTCGAGAACATCGCCCGCTTCGGTCTGGAAGACGGCAAGGTGGTGGAAATCTCGCGCCGAGTGACCGAGACGAACATCAAGGGCATCAGCCTGATCCAGCAGTTGCTGGGCAGCTTCGGCCGGGTCAGGGCAGAAGATATCGCCGGCTAGTCCGCAGGGTCGAACTTCAGCGCCACGCCATTGATGCAATAGCGCAGGCCCGTGGGGGCGGGGCCGTCCGGGAAGACATGGCCGAGATGCGCCTCGCAGCGGTTGCAGTGCACTTCGGTGCGCCGCATGAACCAGCTTTTGTCGGATTGCTCGCCCACCATTTCGGGGTCAAGGGGCGCGTAAAAGGACGGCCAGCCGGTCCCGCTGTCGAATTTGGTGGCCTGGTCGAACAGCGGTGCATCGCAGCAGATGCAGCGGTACGTGCCGGGGGCCTTGGGAAAGTCGTCGTGCGTGAAGGCGCGTTCGGTTGCGTGCTTGCGTGTCACCTTGAAGGCGAGCTCGGAAAGCTGGGCCTGCCATTCGGCATCTGACTTGACGATCTTGTCCATTGGGGTCTCCTTTGCGGCTAACTTAGGGTGCCAGGGCGCGGGGGAAAAGGGCGTGGAGCCACTTCGGAAAGGCGGAATGGTGGCGCGGCTGGCGCATGGCAAGGCGGATTTGGCGCGGGCCGTGGCCTTTCGGGCCGCTGCCTTCCCTCGCCGGTCAGGTGTTGATGAAGACGCCCATGATGCGCTGTCGGCGCATGTGATGGTTGAGGCCGAGGGGTGCCTTCTGGCCTATTTCCGGGTGATGCTGTTTGGCTGGGGCGCAGGTCTTGCACAAGGCTATGCGGCACAATTCTATGATGTCGAGCCACTGTCGGGCTATGCCCGACCGATTGCAGAGATGGGTCGGTTCTGCGTGGCGTCTGGTGGCGTGCATCCGGATGTGCTGCGCCTGGCCTGGGGGGCGATGACCCGGATTGTGGATGAGGGGCAGGCGGGGCTGCTGGTTGGCTGCACGTCCTTTCGGGGCGCGGGGTGGGAGGCGCATCGGGCGGGGCTGGCCTTACTGGCGGCGGAGTTCGTGGGGCCGGTGGATCACCTGCCGGGGCAGAAGGCAGCGGAGGTGGTAGAGCTGGCTGCTGCCGGGCCGGTCGGAGATCGCAGGGCCTCGCTCGCGGGGCTGCCGCCCTTGTTGCGGACCTATCTGGGGATTGGGGGCTGGGTCAGCGACCACGCGGTGGTGGACCGGGACCTGGACACGCTGCATGTCTTCACTTGCGTGGAGGTGGACCGGGTGCCGCGCGCAAGGGCGGCCAGTCTGCGAGCGGTGGCGGAGTAGCAGTTCAACGCGGGTGATTTTATAAATCAACCATTTCAAAAATTTAGAGACGGTCGATAACGTCGCCCGTACCAATGGACGATCGACTAGAACCACATGTCCCTTACCTTGCGCCCGTCGGGAGGCAGGTCTTCCCAAGTGTCGTGACCATCAAAATGGTCGATGGGCAGGTCGAGGAGCGGCCCTGGCTCGGTCATGCGGCAGTTCACCGCAATCCAGCGGGTCCCGTCGGGCCGCGCCTCGCGGGCCATGTTGTAGAGCATGGAGCCGCAGTGGGGACAGAAGTGAAACTCAAGCTCTTTCCCATCGGCGCGTCGGTAGGCGGTCGTGCTGCCGGCGACGCTGACGTCCAGGCCGAGAAAGCCATAGGCCCAGAGCGCGCCGGTCCGGCGGCAGATCGTGCAACTGCAGGCGGT
>JALOTD010000051.1 GCA_025458105.1 Tabrizicola sp.
GTCGCAACCCCCTCCGACAGATGCGCAACGACCTTCCTGTCCGCCGTCGCACCCGCCGCTACTGTCCTGTTCTGGCTTTGCAGATCAAGGCGTCTGGAGTCTAGGCTGATTGGCGGAGCGGATGGTCCTGATATCCAACCTTATCCGCCCGTAAAGTATTGATAATGATATAATTTATTTGAACTTGCGTGCTCCTAGCCGATCTCGGTACCCCGCTCGTGCAGAAGATCTTCTACACTTCGCAGCGACAGAGGGAACCGGATGTAGAGCATCACCGCCAGGCGGATGATCTCAGGGCTGGTCTTGAACTAGCGAAACGAGGAGCATTTGGTCATACCAGCAGGCTAGCTAGTCTCCCCGCTCAGCGAAGTTCTTCTGACGTTGCCTGCAGAAGAAGCCCCAGGGAACGGCTCCATAAAGTCCGCCCTTTGGCGGCCAGTCTCAGCCAGCGTTACCCCGAGACGGTCTGCGATTTCCTGGTTCCCATGCCGCAGATTGGCCTGCCGCCACTGAGTGGTCCGGTTTGAATGTTGCTGCATGAGTGGTCTCTGATCCAATGTAATGATGCTTTCTGGAGCCGGGGGTGATAGCCGACGGCACTGCGCGGGCGTTGGGGCAGGTCTATCCACCTCGTCAATGCGATGCATGAAACATAGTGATTTTCGTGATGCATCGCCTGCGCCTACAAGGGCGCAACCTTGCTGCAGGATGGCCCGCGCCATGTTCCGATATTTCCCTACGAACTACCCCTGGAACCTTTCCGTGATGCTCTCGATCGAGATGGGCGCGCGGATGGGCGAGATTGCCGAAATGTGCGCGCCTTTGGTCGAGGCCTCCAAAGCCCCCGACGCCGAAGGCACAGCCGCCTTTCGCCGGACATGGGTTGACATGGCAGATCGCCTCTGCGGGTTGGCCACCGAGGACGAGGCCTGGGGCCGCGGCATTTCGGCCGGGGACAAGTATCTGCGGGCGTCGAATTACTTGCTGACAGCGGAACGCCTGCAACCCCATGGCGCCCCCGGGCGGGTCGCACTTTATGAGCGGTTTCTGGATGTGTTTGCGCGTGGCCTTGACCTGACTCATGCGGGGGTGGAGCAGGTGCGCATCCCCTATGGCGACAGCTTCCTGTCGGGCATTTTCGTTCCCGCACGCGGGGTTACGGGGCGGCAGCCGGTGCTGGTGCAGGTGAATGGCCTCGATAGCACCAAGGAGATGAAGTATTTCGTGGGCCTGCCAAAGTGGCTTTCCGACCGGGGCGTGGCCTCCTTGATCGTGGACCAGCCGGGCACGGGCGACGCGCTGCGCCTGCGCGGGTTCACCGCGCGGCATGACAGCGAACACTGGGCGTCGCGCATCGTGGACTGGCTGGAGACGCGGCCAGACATCGACCCCGCCCGCATCGGGATGGAGGGGGTAAGCCTTGGTGGCTACTACTGCCCGCGTGCAGTTGCCTTCGAGCCGCGCTTTGCCATGGGCGTGGTCTGGGGCGCCAACCACGACTGGCGCGACGTGCAGAAGCGGCGGCTGGAGAAAGAGGGCGATTTCCCGGTGCCGCATTACTGGGGCCATGTCTGCTGGGTCTGGGGCGCAAAGGATATCACGGACTTCATGCGGATTGCCGAGGACGTGCATCTGGACGGTATTCTTGACCGCATCCGCGTGCCCTTCCTGGTGACGCATGGCAAGCACGACAGCCAGATCCCGCTGAAATGGGCGGAGAAGACCTTTGCGGAACTGGTCAACAGCCCGCGGCGCGAGCTGAAAGTGTTTGATGAGGTGACGGGCGGCGTGCAGCATTCCAGCTTTGACAACTCGGCCAATGCCGGGGCCTATATCGCCGACTGGGTGGCCGAGATCTTGGGCGGGCGCACCGCATGAACCCGCTGGATGGCTTTCAGGTCGACCCCGCGACGCTGGGCTTTGTGGGCGAAGGGCTGGAGCGTCCGGAATGCATTCTGGCGGAACGTGACGGCACGCTATGGGTGGCCGACGGGCGCGGTGGCGTGATGGTGATTGCGCCCGATGGGACACAAAGACTGATCCTGCAGGGCAAGGCCAATACCGCCACTGGCTTTCACGACCGGCTGGTTGCGGCCCAGGGGAGCCTGCCGAACGGCCTTTGCTTTGACCCGGATGGCGCACTTCTGATTGCCAATTGGGGCACGGAACGACTGGAATGGATGACACGAGACGGGCAAACGACCGTGCTCCTCGACCAGATCGACGGGCAGCGGCTGGGAAAAGTGAATTTTGTGGCTTGCGACCTGGCAGGCCGTTTGTGGCTTACCGTTACGACACGGATGCAGCCCTGGACCGACCATGTCCGCACCAAGTCACACGATGGCTATATTGCGCTGATTGACGATCGGGGCGCGCGGATCGTCGCGGATGGGCTTTGCGGTACGAACGAGTTGCGGTTCGATCCCTCCGGTGAGTGGCTTTACGTGGCCGAGACGACCGCGCGCCGCGTCACCCGCTTTCGCGTTCAGGGGGATGCCCTGACGGACCGCGAAATCTATGGTCCCTCGAACGTTGGGGGCTTTTGCGACGGCATCGCCTTTGACGCCTATGGCAATCTGTGGACGACGCTGGTGATGGCCGACCGGCTGGTAGCGATCACACCCAAAGGTGACTTGCGGCTGATCCTTGATCTGGGCGGCGATCCCGTGGCTCTGGCTGCGCTTGATGCGGCGTGGGAGGCGGGAACGCTGACGCCAGAACTGATGCAGGCGACCGGCGGCACGCTGTGCCGCTGGATGGCCTCGCTGACGTTCGGAGGCTCCGATCTCAGGACCGTCTACTTGGGGTCCTTGCAGGGCAGCCGCATTCCATTTTTTCGGTCGCCGGTGGCAGGCCTGCCCTTGCCGGGGTGGTAGGCGATGCGCGTCACGATCACCGGGGCGGGCGGGTTTCTGGGCGGGCGCTTGGCGCATGTGCTGGCGGCGGATGCGCGCGTCACCGCGCTGCGGCTGGTGGATCATGCGGGTCTGCCGGATCTGCCCGGGGCAGAGCGGCTGATCGGCGATCTCTGCGCCCCGGACTTGCGCGCCTGGGCGATTGAGGGGGCCGATGCGGTGATCCATCTCGCGGCCATACCCGGCGGCGCGGCCGAGGCGGACCCGGCCCTGGCGCAGCGGGTGAACCTTGACGCGACGATGGGCCTGATGCAGGCGCTGCGTGGTTCCAAGGTGCGTTTTGTCTTTGCCTCGACCGTTGCGGTGCTGGGCGATGCCCTGCCCGATGTGGTGACGGATGAGACGCCGCCCGCGCCGACACTGCTGTACGGCGCGCAGAAGGCGATGGTCGAGGTGCTCTTGGCCACCTATGCGCGGCGCGGCTGGCTGGACGGCGTGGCGCTGCGGCCTGCGGGGATCGTGGCGCGGGGTGGAGCGGATGCGGGGCTGAAGACCGCGTTCCTGAGCCGCGTTTTCCATGCGCTGAAGCGGGGTGAGGATGTCACTTTGCCCGTGGCACCCGATGGCACGACCTGGCTAGCCTCAGTCGGCGTGGTGGCGCGGAACTTTGCCCATGCGGCGCTGATCCCTGATCTCGGTGCGCGCCGGGTGCTGACGCTGCCCGCGCTCTGCCTGCGGTTCGATGCGCTGGTGGCAGCCTTGCGGGCCGAGTATCCCGACAGTCCGGCGCGTGTCTCGTACGCCCCCGATCCCGCCATCATGGCGGCGTTCGGTTGCCATCCCCCCCTGTTGACCCCTGCCGCTGATGCACTTGGCCTGCGACGTGACGCCGATGCCCGCGCGCTGGTCCGCGCCGCCTTTTGAAGGATAAACCCGATGCGCCTTGCCACCATGCCCGATGGATCGCCCGATGGGCGTCTGCATCTCGTCAGCCGCGACAATACCCGCTGCGCGCCCGCACAGGCGGCCCCGACAATGCAGGCGGCGCTTGAGGAATGGCACAGGCTTCGCCCGGCGCTTGATGAGGAGTATCAGCGGCTGAACGCTGGAGGAGGCGTTCCCTTTGACCCCACCGCCGCCCTTGCGCCCCTGCCGCGCGCCTGGGCCTGGCTGGACGGATCGGCCTTTGACAACCACGGCGCGCTGATGGACGAGGCTTTTGGCGTCAAGGCCGAGAAGATTCCGGGCAAGCCCCTAATGTATCAGGGGATGTCAGACCGGTTCCTGGCGCCCAGGGCCGATGTGCCGCTACCCTCAGAGGAGGACGGGATCGACTTCGAGGGCGAGTTCGGCCTGCTTACCTCGGCCGTCCCGATGGGTACGACCGACACAGGCCCCCATATCGCGCTGCTGGTGCAGATCAACGACTGGTCGCTGCGCAAGCTGGGCGCGGCCGAGATGAAGACGCGGTTCGGCTGGATTCAGGCCAAGCCCGCCTGTGCCATGGCCCCCGTGGCGCTGACGCCGGATGAGCTTGGCCCCGCTTGGGCCGAGAGCCGCATCCATCTGCCCTTGCAGGTGGACTGGAACGGCGCCCGGTTCGGCGCGCCCCTCGGCGGCGAGATGTCGGTGGGGCTGGACCTGCTGGTGGCGCATGCAGCCTATTCCCGTCACCTGCCTGCCGGCACGGTGATCGGGTCGGGGACCGTGTCGAACGCGGCCTACCGGAAGGTTGGTTCGGCCTGCATCGCCGAACGGCGCGCGATCGAAATGCTGGACTTTGGCGCAGCACGTACCCCCTTCATGTCCTTTGGCGACCGGGTGCGGATGGAATGCTTGGCGTCCGACGGCAGCCCACTGTTCGGCCCCATCGATCAGGTGGTCGTAAAGGCGGCCTGACCCCGGCCCCTGACCCGAACATGAAAAGGCCGGGGCAAACCAAGGCCCCGGCCTTTCTGACTGGTCGCTGGGCCTAGAACGCGAAGTTCGCCGAAACGGTCAGCTGCCCGTTGCTGCGCTTGCCGTTCAGGCCTTCGCGGTGGTCATAGCCGAAGGAGATCGTATTGCCACCTCCCGGGATCAGGACAGAGGTGCTCACCCCTAGGATGGCGTAGGTGTCCTCATCGATGAAGTCGTCGTAGTCGTCCTTGTAGACATGTTCGAGTCCAAGGGTGAACGATGTCGACCAGTTGCCCGGTGCGGCCAGCTTGGCCAGCGAAGCCTTGGCCCAGACCGAGCCAACCATGTCGGTCCCGCCTTCCTCGAGCGCGCCCACACTGTTCAGCGTGTCGTCCAGGTCGTAGTGCTGGGCATTGATGCCAAGAACCGGGCGGAACGCCCAACCCTCGGGAACGGCGGCGATATCCTCGGTCGTGAAGTTCCCGGCCAGTTCGGCCTGCAGGTACAGCTGGTCTTCATCCTGGGTGTAGGAAATGCCCGGGCCCTTCAGACGCACCGACGTGTCGCCCACCGAATACGAGGCCCGCGCCGCCAGTCCCCAGTTGTCGTTCAGCACCGTGGCATAGTCCAGGCGCAGCGTCAGCGCCTCGCGCTCGGTCCGGGTTGCGGCCCCTTCCGAAATGGTCGAGCCGTAGTTGAGCTGCACGCCCCAGACCGACGTCGGGCTGAAGAAATTCTGATAGCCGATCCCGAAGGCCAGACTGTCAGAGTCGGCCTGGGTGCGGTTGGGCTCCTCGATCTTCTGGCCAAGCGTCAGTCGGAACAGCCAGTAGGACGGCGTGCCATCACGCCCGAAGCGGAAGTAGAAGGGGGCCAGAATGGCACTGCCGTCATGGGCATAGTCCGTGGCCGGACCCCCCGGGCCGCCGGCATTCCCGATCCGGCTGCGCGATTCGCCGGTGCGGGTCTGCAGCAGGCCAAACTCGCGGTCGCTGTAGAATAGCGGCAGGATGCCGGCCCTTGCCAGGTTTCCTTGCGCAACAACCTCTTGCGGCGGACCGCCCGATGGCGCGCCCCCTCCGCTGGGGCCACCCTGAGCATGGGCAGGCAGCGACAGACAGGCCGCTGCTGCGGCCAGGTATGCAGTCTTCATTGGATTTCCTCTCCCTCGTTCGGGTCGTCCGACCCCGCCCGGACTGGCAGCGCCCGGACACCCGCCAGCAGCTTAGGGGACGGACGTAAGTTCATAAAATTGTTATATTTCCTTCGCCCTATTCACGCGCGCGATAGGTTGGCGTGCGGCGAATGGATGGGGTCGAAAACATCAATGCATCGCAGTCAGACGACCATGTCTCGGCAGGCGTCGTTCAGGATAGCAGGGCCGAGCCGTCCGCAAGGCAGACATGCCCATCGCGGATCGTCAGCGCAACGGCCGTCAGGGCCTGACCAAGGCATGGACCCACCTCGCAGACGCCATCTTCGATGCGGAACAGAGCGCCATGGGCAGCGCACATGATGCGCGTGCCGTCGCCGTTCAGGAATTCGTCCTTGCGCCAGCCCAGGGGCGCGCGGTCATAGTGCGGGCAATTGTTCACATAGCCGAGGACCTGGTCGCCCCGCCGCAACAGGACAAGGGTATCGCGCCCGCGCGCATTGGGCAGCGCGCCGATCGCACCGCCGTCCGGTACGTCGTCAAGTCGGCAAACAACGATCATCCCTTGCCGGGCGGCGGGCCGCCGGGTGCCCATTTGGCCACGTTTTCGAACAGGAACATCTGCGCTGCCTCTTTCGACATCGGGGTTTCGCGCATGACCCAGTCGCCGTCGTGCTTGTCCATATCGGCATCGTATTCGACATGCGTGCCCATGGGTGAGTTGAAATACCAGAACCAGTTCGACCCGAACTTGTGCCGCCCCGGTCCCCAGAAGCTCTGGTAGCCCTTCTTGACCATCCGGCTGCCCGCCAGCATCAACTCGGTCGGGCCCTGCATGTGAAAGGCCAGATGTTCCAGCCCCTGCATGTAGTCGGGCGTCTGGATCATGAACAGGACGTGGTGATCGTCATTGGCCTGCGGGCGCAGGAAGGGGCCGGTATTGGTGAACTTGTCGGTGATCACAAAGCCCAGGCGCTGAATGTAGAAATTCGCCATCCGGTCCATGTCGGGCACGAAATAGACGATATGGCTCAGCGTGCGGGGGCGGGCCTCGGCGTCCTCGTTCGCGCCGATCTCGTTTGCCGCGCGGCCCGGGGATGCCCCGGGCGAGTTGATGCGTTCGGCAGCAAGGTCCAGCTTGATGCGCCGGGTGACCTGGAAGGCGATGCGGAACCCCGCGTCATCGACCGTGGAAAGCCGCCCACTGGCCTCTGTCCTGACCTCGCGGTCGCGCGACAACTCGCCCGAGATGGCCTCCAGCGTCGCCTGATCCTCGACGCCCCAGACGGTCTCGCGCAGCCGTGTCGCAGTCGGCAAGGGCGGCGGCAGGGACGCATCGCCCGTCTCACGCAGGATGATGGCCGTCCGGTCAAGGGCCTCGAAGCAGTCCGGCGCGGTCTCGATCAGCCCGTAGTCCTTCAGGAAATCGCGACAGGCCTGAATGTTGTCGACCCCGAAAATCAGCTCGTCCGGCCCGATGATCCGCATGGCGCGCGTCCCTTTCCACTTCTGTTGACCAACAGCTAGCGGATGGCGTAGCATTCATGAAATTGGAAAAATGTATGGGATGTATCGATCCTGTGGATGGAACGACATGCGCTTCAAGAGACTTGACCTGAACCTTCTGGTGGCCTTCGACCATCTGGTGACGCTGAAATCGGTCAGCCGCGCGGCTGACAAGATGTTCATGAGCCAATCCGCCATGTCGAACGCGCTGAACCGCTTGCGGCAGTATTTCGACGACCCGCTCCTGGTTCAGGTCGGCAAGCGGATGGAGGTCACGCCCCGCGCCGAGGCGATGCATCCCGCAATCAAGGAAATTCTGGTCCGCATCGATGCCACCATCGACACTCATCCCGATTTCGATCCTGCCGAGACGTCACGTGTGTTCAACGTTCTGGTGTCCGATTACTCCCTTCGCGTCCTGATCCCACGCGTGCTTGCCGAAATGGAACGGCAGGGCGCGAAAGTCCGGCTGAACCTGCTGACCCAAAGCAGCACGCCCCACATGATGCTTGAACGGGGCGATGCCGATCTGCTGATCAGCCCGGATGTCTTCATCTCTCCCGAACATCCCTCCCGGCTCCTTTTCGAGGATGTCTATGTCGTGATCGCCTGCGCAAAGGGGCCGCACGTGGGTCAGGCGATGGACATGGACCGCTACAGCACCTCGCGCCATGCAATCATGGTGCCGCCCAACACAAGTGGCATGGCCATCCCGGTCGAGGAAAACTACCTAAAGGCGCTGGGGATCACGCGCCGGGTGGACTTGACCACCTTTTCCTTCTCCTCCTTGCCCTATCTCGTCGCGGGCACCGGATGCATTGCGACAGTCCACGGCCTTCTTGCACAGCAGAGCGCGGCGAGTGCGGGGATCGTTACCTTCCCTATGCCGTTTGAGATGCCGAAGTTTCGCCAGATGGTGCAATGGCACAGCTATCGCGATCAGGACCCGGGCATCCAGTGGATCCGCGACGTCTTTGTGGCGGCCGGGACGTCACTGACCAAGAATTGACAAGATCGATCCTGGTAATCTGATCTTTCCATTTCTGTGATGGTTGAACTTCGCCTAGTTTGCCTCCCACAGCGCAATGCGGGGGGAATCTGCGGTGCAACGGAGCGTCTTGATTGTCGGCGGGGGCATCGGCGGGCTGACTGCGGCCATTGCGCTTTGTCGTCAAGGTTTTGCCGTTCAGATCGTGGAACGTGACCCGCATTGGTCGGTCTATGGCGTCGGCATCATCCAGCAGATGAACGTTGTGCGCGCGATGCAGCAGATCGGCGTGCTGGACGCCTATCTGGCGCGGGCGCGGGGCTTTGACCGGACAACGATCTTTGTCGGGCCCGGCGGTATCAAGGAAGCGTCGTTCGAAACTCCACGGCTGGCCGGGCCGGACTATCCGTCGAATGCAGGTATCCGGCGCAAGGACCTGCAGCAGGTTCTGGGCGATGCAGCGCGCGCGGCAGGGGCCGCAATCCGGCTGGGCGTGACGGTCGAAGGGATGGCTGATGATGGCGCAGGGGTCGATGTGACCCTGTCGGATGGCACCTCGGCGCGGTTCGACTGCGTGATCGGGGCGGACGGAATCTACTCCCGCACCCGTGCCGCGATCCTGCCCGACGCGCCCAAGCCGCGCTACACGGGGCAATGGGTCTGGCGCTACAACCTGCCGCTGCCGGCCGACCTGGACGGCATCCACATCTTTGCGGGGCCCTGCAACGCCGGTCTCGTGCCGATGTCGGACAGCCTGATGTATCTGTTCCTTGTCAGCGAGGAACCGGGCACAGACTTCCTGCCAGTCGAAGGCGCCGCCGCTGCGATGCGTGCCCGTGCCCGCATGCCCGCACCGCAACTGCTGCCCCACCTTGCCGCCATCACCGAGGATACAGGCGTTGTGGCCCGCCCCATCGAGACGATCTTCCTTGAGCACGACCCCTGGCATGCGGGCCGGGTAGCCCTTCTGGGCGACGCAGTGCATGCCTCCTCGCCGCATCTGGCGCAAGGTGCAGGCATGGCAATCGAGGACGGGCTGGTGCTGGCCGAGGAACTGGCCCGCCACGATACGCCCGAAGACGCCTTCACCGCCTATCGCGCGCGCCGATTTGAACGGGTGCGCCATGTGGTGCTGAACTCGCTGAAGATCGGCGACATGCAGATGGGCAGGATCCCGCCCTTTGATGTCGGCGCGCTGACTGGCCAGACAATTGGCATGATGGCGGGGCCGATCTGACATGGCGCGCCGTTTGATAGACCTGTCCGTGACATTGGACGACCGTATCCCGGCCGATCCGCCCGGCCTTGGCCCCACCATCCGCTACAGCGACCACGACGAAGGCGCGCGCGATTTCGAACGCCTGTTCGGCATGCCGGTCGCGCGCCAGTTGGACGGCAAGGGCGCGGCGGTGGAACGGGTCGACATGACCACCCACAACGGTACGCACATGGACGCGCCGTGGCACTATCACCCCACGATGAACGGGGGCGAACGGGCGCTGACCATCGACGAGATTCCGCTGGACTGGTGCATGGGGCCCGGCGTGCGGCTGGATTTCAGGGGCCTGCCGGACGGGCATGTCGTGACGGCGGCAGAGGTTCAGGCGGAACTGGCCCGTATTGGCCATGACCTGCAGCCGGGTGATATCGTTCTGGTCAACACGTCTGCGGGCGCACTCTATGGCCAGCCCGGCTATGTGGCCGCTGGTTGCGGCATGGGGCGCGAGGCGACGTTGTGGCTTGCAGCGCAGGGTGTACGCGTCTGTGGCACGGATGCCTGGAGCTGGGACGCCCCCCTGATGCGGCAGATGGCCCGCGTGCGCGAGACGGGCGATGACAGCCTGTTCTGGGAGGGTCACAAGGCAGGGGCGGACTGCGTTTACTGCCATATGGAGAAGCTTGCGAACCTGCACCTGTTGCCCGGCACCGGGTTCAAAGTGATGGCCTTTCCGGTCAAGGTCGCACGTGCCTCGGCAGGCTGGTGCCGACCAGTCGCGCTGATCGGGGACTGACGAAGAACAAGGGCTGCCGAAAGGGCGGCAAGGGAGAGAGCGCATGCAACTGTCTGTCGAACCGGCATCTCTGCCGTGGATGCCCCATGTCCGCAAGGTGGCAGGACTGATCGCGATGGGGGCGATCGGGGCGGCCCTGCTGGGGGCCCTTGTCATCGTGGTCGATGTTGTGGGGCGCGCGATTTTCGGGACGGCGGTCTTTGCGCTGAACGAGATCGTCTCGACCGTCTTTGCCGTGGCCGTGGCCTTCACGCTGCCCGCAGGTGCCGCGCTGCGCGTCAACCTGAAGGTCGACCTTCTGGCGCATCTGACCGGGCCACGTCTGACGGCCTGGCTGCGGCTGGCAGGTTCGATCCTTCTCTTGGTCTTCTTCGCGCTTCTAGCATGGCGGCTTTTCGGCCTGTCGCTTCGCTATGCAGAAACGGGGCGCGCCTCGGCGCTGCTGCGGATGCCGTTGGCACCGACCTACTTCGCGATCAGCCTTGGGTTGGCAGCGGCGGCCCTGGTCCAGCTTTTCATCATCGTCGAAGATGCCATCGCGCTCCGGCAGGAAACCCGGACCGGGCGGTCCCATCCGGTTGTTCTGGCTCTTGTCGCCCTGCTGGTGGCCTCGGTCCTCGCGGCGGCCGGCTGGATGCTGGTCGACTATGACGGCTATGCCGAGCTTTCGCTGATGCGGCCCGGATTGGTGGCGGGGATTGCTCTGGCACTGATGTGGACCGCCGTGCTGCTGCAGATCCCGCTGGCGCCGGCGACGGCGCTGGTGGGGCTGGTTGGGTCCTTCGGCATGCTGGGGGCGGATGCGGCGCTGAACACATTCGCAGGCGACACGGGCGATTTCCTGCGCAACGAGCAGGTGGCGACGCTGCCGATGTTCCTGATCATGGGGGCCTTTGCCGTGGCGGCGGGCGTGTCGGACGATCTGTTTCGGCTGGGCAATGCGCTACTGGGCCGGTTCCGCGGTGGGCTGGCCTATGCGACGATCCTGGGCTGCGCAGGCTTTGGCGCGGTGTCGGGCAATTCCATTGCCACCTCGGCCACGTTCGGCCGCATGGCCCTGCCTGCCATGGCGAAGTCAGGCTATGCGCCGGGCCTTGCGACCGGCAGCGTTGCGGCGGGCGGCACGCTCGGGGCTCTTGTGCCACCATCCGGAGTGCTGGTGCTGTTTGCGCTTCTGACCGAAAGCTCTATCGGCGCGCTCTTTGTGGCTGCCGTGATCCCGGCAGCGCTGGCGGTGGTGCTGTACTTCGGCGCGGTCTATCTGACGATCCGGCTGAACCCCGATGCCGCACCGCCCGCCGAGGCTGGCGAGAAGGGCGACATTGGTGCCGCCCTGCGCGGGTCGATCCCGGTGATTGCGATGTTCGGCGTGGTGATCGGCGGGCTTTACGCAGGCTTCTTCACCGCCACCGAAAGCGCCGCCGTGGGCGCCGTCTGCGCCTTTCTTCTGACTCTCCTGCGCGGCAAGCTGAACCGCCACACGATCCTTGCGGTGTTTGCCGAAACGACCGCAACCACTGCGATGATCTACGCGCTGATCTTTGGCGGGCTGATGTTTGCCTTCTTCGTCAACCTGGGCGGCATGCCCGACCTGATGAGTGCCTGGGTCGCCTCGATCGATGCCCGCCCCATTGTCGTGCTGATCGTGCTGATCGTGATCTATCTGCTGCTCGGCTCGGTCATGGACAGCTTCGCCGTGATGATCATCACCGTGCCCGTCATCACGCCCATCGTGCTGGGCATGGGCTATGACATCCTCTTCTGGGGCATCCTGATGCTGATGGTGGTCGAGATCGGCATGATCTCTCCACCCTTCGGGATGAACCTCTTCATCCTGAAAAGCATCGATCCGAACGTCCGCCTGGGCACGGTCATGCGTGGGGTGATGCCCTTTGTTCTGATGGACCTGGTCAAGATTGTCTTGTTGGTGGCCTTTCCGGCTATGGCACTGTGGTTGCCGTCCACGATGTGACCGTTGGGAGACGCAACGAAAAAGGCCGGCCAGAGCGATCTGGCCGGCCTTCCGGTTTCTTGCCCTGTTGTTTCAGTCCTGACCCAGTTCAGCCCTTGCCGCAGTCATCGCGGCCTTCCACTGGTCCAACAGTTCCGGCGCTCCGTCAAAGCGACCGCGGAAGCTGTCATAGACAGTCTCTGCCAGATCTGCCTGAAGGGTGGCCAGTTCCTCGGGCGCAATGTCAGTGACCGTGTGCCCGTCCAGCCCCTCCACCATGGCGCGGCCCTCGGCCTCCCACTGATCGACGATCGCACCGACCGAGCGGGTCACGTCGCAGCCCGAGTTCGCCTCGAGCACGGCCCGCGCTTCGGGTGACAGGGCATCCCAACGCGCGCGCGACATGAAGACCATGCCGACCGCACCCCCCATCGGCGCCACCAGATGCGACGACGTCACCTCTTGCAGGTTGAAGGCCGGGAAGGCGGTGAAGGGAATGATGTTGGCATTTGCAGTGCCAAGCTGCAGCGCCTGGTAATGGTCATAAAGCGGTGTTGACAGCGGGGTGCCGCCTAACCCAGTCACAACCTCCGCCGCCGTCGGGCTTCCCACCATCACCACCTTGCCGGCAAGGTCGGCCAAGGATGTCAGGCTGCCCTCGTGCATGTGGATCGATGACTGCGGGAACGGCACAAAGAACAGCGGCTTGAACTCTGCGAGGTCGGCATCGAACGACCCGTCTTCATAAAGCTTGCAAAACGCGATGGCCGTCGCCTCGGCCGACCCTTCGATAAACGGAACGCTCGAAACCAGCACACGCGGGAAACGGCCTGGCTGCAGCGCCATCATACCCCAGGCGATCTGCACCACATCGTCGGTGATCCGGTCCACATAGTTTTCACCGTTCACCAGCATTTGCCCGTGCCGCACGACCAGCTCCAGCGCACCGTTGCTTTCTGCCGTGACCTTTTCCGCCCAAGGGATGATCACGCGCACGTTCAGCGGATGGATCGGGATGTTCCCCGTTCCCAGCATCAGCCGTTCCGGTTCGGCAGATGCCGAGACCGGCACCAGCATGGTCGACGCTGCCAGAAGCAGGCCAAGCGAAAGTCTCTTCAAGGCATTCCTCCCCATGTTCATTCAGTTTCAAACCTGGAGTTTAGATCACGATGAACCCTTCACAAAGTCGATTAGGTAAATCAGATGCATTGATTACATGAATTCATACGCAGGCCCGGTGAATTCACGGTGTCGATTTAAGGTATAAAATTTATCTGTTTTGGAAATGTCTAATGGTCCCCTAGCGTCTGCGCCCAGTCGCATGCTTTCGGGCTGAAGGTTCGAACGCTGCGCGACGGTCAACGGTTTCTTTGGCTTGGGAGGAAATTCCATGAAAACCACACTTCTTGCGATCGGCACGCTCGTTGCCCTTGGCGGCGCGGCTTCGGCACAGGACTTCAACTTCTCTATCACCAACCTGCGGGAAGAGGCCGACCACTACATGGCGCCGCTGGTCATCGCGGACGACGCCCTCTCCGAACCCTTCCTGTTCGCGGATGGCTACATCACCGACGACTTCAAGGGCGCGATCCTTGACGGTGACCCGCGGCCATTGAATGCCAAGATCGGCGCAGCCTATGCCGGGCCGATCATGGGCAACCGCAACGGTGAAGGGCCACACATTGCTGCAGGTGAAACGGCGGCTGCCGACTACTTCATCGACTCGCCGCGCCTGCGCTTCTACGCCAAGGGCGGATATGGCGAGAACGAAGACACGGTCATCACCGGCACCTGGGATGTCACGGCCGAGGGCGGTGAGGTCATGCTTGACCTGTACGACATCGGCAACGACGAAGGCCGGCGCGAACTGGTGCTGGTGCGCGAAGGTGTCGCGCGTCTGGTGATCAAGCCGAATTCCTGAGAGAGAAAAAGTCGTCCGGGTGCATTACGCGCCTGGACGGGCCAAGCTCTTGGGCCGGCATTGTCAGAGGAATCGCCTCACTGACCAGCTGCCGCCCCCTCGACTAGATCTGGGGGCACAAGTCACTGTCTTCCAAGGCGTTTGCCGTGAAACCGCGCCGCGCAATCCAACAGCCGAGCGATGATGAGCCTAGCAGACTGGTTTCCTCTGACAACACCCACTGGCCTGAGACCATCATTTTGCAGATGCAAGCACGTCGGCCAGCCAGCCATAGGCAGTCTGAACGTCATAATTGCCGCTATGTGCCGTCATCCAGTGCAGCGCGAAGTTGACGTCCTTGACGTCGGCATCGCCTCGCGCGGCAGCGGCCAGCGACAGCTCCACCGCAAAGGACGTGTCGCGGTCGATCATGCCGTGGCGGATGTACCAATGTGGCGCGGCCTTGGCATCGGTGCCCAGGTAGGCCATCGGATTGGTCAGACGGACCTGAGTGGCAAGGGCGGCACCTTCGCCGGCTGTCCATGCGGCCCAGTCCATCCCCGTATCATCGGCCCCCGACCCGTCACCCGCCACTTCATTGTGGTTCCATCCAAAGGCCGTGAAGTTCGCGTATGGCACGGTCGGCACGCCAAATAGCGAGTTCTCACCATCTATGCCTTCATTGCCTGTATTGGCGGTGCGATCAAAAGCCGGGACATTCTTCAAGGCTGCTGTCTCGGTGACAAAACGCAGATAGGCGTCAATGTCGAGTTCGGTTACCTTGCCGCCTTCAACGGTAAGCCAGTCATTGACGACGGCAACCTGTTTGTCGCCATCGCGGCTGTGCAGGGTGATGCTGAAGTCCTCGCCCCGCACCGGAACTGCGCCACCCGCAGCTATGTAGCGTTCGGTTTCGCGGGCAACTTCCGCCGCGATCGCCGCCTTCATCGTCTCGGAGGTCAAGGGCGAGCCATCGGCCAACTTCAGGCCGAGCCCGTCAAGATAAGCAGGATAGCCCGCCGCGAGTTCGGCAGACGCCGCCTGTTGCACATCCCCCCACTTGGACTGGGCGGTGTTTTCCGCGGTGCGTATGCCTTGATACAGCCACTCGTAGGCCATATCGGCATGGCCCAGATCGGTGATCGGGCAGTAGGCGATTACGGCAAAAACATCATCAGCAAGGGTGCTGCTGCCATCTGCCGCCACACCTGCCGCGCCGATTTCGGCAAGATAGGGCAGATAGTCCGGGCTGTTGCCGCTGGCCGCCACGACCGAGGACAGACCGCCCCCGCCCGAAGTGCCGGTGATGACGATCCGCTCGGCCGAACCGGGCAGGGCGTCATCGTTCAGCCGCAGAAAGCGGATCGCGGCCTTTGCATCAACAACGGCCGCCGGGGCCTTGCCGGCATGGCTGCCGTCAGCGGCAAGGATACCGCGACCACGGCTGCCGATGTCGACATAGACGTATCCTGCCGCAAGCGCCGCACCGGCCTTGTCGGTATCGCTGTCCGAAACGTAGGTGCCGCCTTCCTCAATGCCAGGGCGCAACTCGCTGGCAAACCACCCGGAATTGACGACGTTCAGGATGATGGCCGCGCTATCGCTTGCGCCTTCGGGCACGAAGATGACCATCTTCTGATAGGTCAGAAGATCGGCGAGCGTCTGCGTCTCGGCGGCGGCGGGGCTACCGCCTGGACCCATGCGACGTGCAGGCTGTTCGGTCGCCATAGCGACAGGGCGGCCGACATAAACAAGTTCATAGCGCCGCAGCGCGGCAGGTTTGCCATCAAGGGTAATGTTGACTGTCGTGAAGGCTGCCGGATCCAGCTTCAGCGCGCCATCGAATGCACCTTCCGCGCTCGCCATTCCCCCAGCTACCATCATGCCGGCAGCCAAGGCCGCAGGACAGAACGTTTTGGCAAATGACATCAGACTATCCTCTCTATTGTTTGCACCATAGCAGCGATATCCGCTTAACGTCCGATCAGACGCTTTCCGACGCCAGGAAAGTGACTTCGCACTCCGCACGCAACCAGGACGTGTCTTTTATCTTTGGACGCTAGAAGAACAGGGCGCCCACCGTCAACCTGGGTGCTGACAGACGAATGCGAACCAGACTGTGTTTGGATTCTCCCTGCTTTGGTGGAGAGCGTTTAGCTCACTTCCCGGGCCTTTCGTTCGAAGGCGATGGGGCTCTGGAAGCCGAGCGATGAATGTCTCCTGACGGGGTTATGGAACCCGTCGATGTATCTGGCGACGGGGTGCTGTCAGACGAATGCGAACCAGTCTTTGTTACTTCTATCCGACCTTTGGTCCAGGTAACGAGAAGGCCGCGTTACTCCGCGAGATCGCCTCCCGCTCGGCCTGAGCGACCAGCGCCATGATCCCGACAGTCAGGTCGTTCGCCTCCGGCATGTCCACGGCCACGAACCGCACCCCGCTGTCCCGAAGCGCCAACAAGAACGCCGCATTCCTCGACAGCCGGTCCAACTTGGCGATCACCAGGGTCGCACCAGTGACCTTCGCCAGATGCAGCGCCTTGGCCAGTTCTGGCCGGTCTGTCTTGCGCCCGCTCTCGACCTCGGTGAACCTGGCGAGGACCTCGGCGCCACGCGAGGCCGCAAATTCCTCGATCACCTTGCGCTGCGCTTCGAGCCCGAGCCCCTCGCCCCCTGCCGCGCCGTCGAGACCCCCCCTTTACACACCTGCCTAACGTTCGTTGCGCAGCTGTGTACACCGAGTGCCGCGCAAGTCGTAGCGCCAACTGGCGTGAGCGGTCAAAAACAGTTGCAAGAACAATGCTCTATCGAGTTTATAGGTGCCCGCGGTAGAGCGAAGCTGATCGCAGGGCAACTCACCTGCCCGGAGGATCCGACGATGGCCCGCAAGACCGCAGCGACAAACGACAAAGCCCTTGCCGCCTTCGTCGCCGCGAAGACCGAGATCGATCGCCTCCTTGCGGAACTCGCGGCACTGAGCACGGACCACTTCCACACCAGCCCGGACGAGATCACCTGCGGCCACGATGGAAGCGCCAACCACAGGGTCCACGCCATTCTGCAGGAAAGTCCGCCTGCTCCATTGCGTCGAACACCGCGTCGATGAATGTACGGTCGATGTCCTTGTGAAAGAGGTCGCTCATCGAGTTCACGAAGATCATCCGCGGCTTTTTCCAGAGCACGGGCTGCTTCAGCCTCGACGGCCAGAGTGTCAGGTCAAAGCCCTGCTCGTAGGGGTGTCCAGAGATTCCACGCCAGCGCTCTGCGAACCGCTAAGCGTAGCAGTTGTCACAACCGGGACCGACCTTGGTGCAGCCCGTCACCGGGTTCCACGTCGCGTCTGTCCATTCGATTTCAGACTTCTGGGCCACCTGCTCGCCTCATCTTTTTTCAGATAGACTAGCATGTGCTGGACTCAGCACAAAGTACGAACGTCCATCGGGACGAGAGTGGTCGCCAACTGCAGCTGACCTGCGGCTCAGCATACAGCGTTCGATCCATGCTCCTGCCGCCGTCCAGATGATCTTTCCAACTCGTGTGCATTACGGATTTCAAAAGGTCATTTGAAATCATGGGCTTGGGGTTGGTAACCGAAACCGGGGCGGTTAACAGGTCCGGAGAATGTCGGCCCGGAGAGAACGCCCGTGCGCCTTTCCGGGCGTATGCTGGTTAAGAGCCCCACCCGCATAACCCCCGAAAACAACGGAAAAATCCGGCCGCAGCCGGATCGGGAGAACGCTTTCGCGAGGGCAAGTGGCGGAGAGGGTGGGATTCGAACCC
>JALOTD010000052.1 GCA_025458105.1 Tabrizicola sp.
GCGGTGGAGTTCCAGACCGCTGAGGCCTGGGCGGGCCGCGCAGCGGGGTTGCAGCCGCAGGCCTGGGCGCCGGCGATGACGGGTTGGGCTGCGGCGCTGCCGGAGGGCGGGTTCGACTCGGTCTGGCTCTCGGACGGGCTGGAGCATGCCGGGCGCAGCGAGCTGTTGGTGGCCTTGCAGGCCAAGGGGGCGGTGCGGGTCATCGAAAGCCCGCGCCCGGTGTTCGGGCTGCATCCGTCCGGGTTCGAGGACGGGGCCGTGCTTGTGTCGGCCAGCCGGATGCCAGCCGGGGATGCCGTTTCGGTCGACGTGATTGCCCGTGGCCCGGACCCAGCGGGAATAGAACGGGAACTGGCGCGGGTCGCGCTGCCCTTTGCTGCCGGTGAAGCACGAGCCGAAGTGGCGTTGGATGTGCCGCCAGAGCTGCGAAATCGGATCACCCGGTTCGAGCTTGAGGCCGCGCGGACGGCGGGGGCGGTCAGCCTGACCGATGACAGCCTGAAGCGCCGCAAGATCGCGCTGATCGCGGCCGGACCGGACCAGGAGGGCCTGCAGCTTCTGTCCCCCACGCACTATCTGCGACAAGCGCTGGAGCCGGTGGCCGAGATCATCGAGGGCAGCCTGACCGATGTGCTCTTGGCCGACCCGGATGTGGTGATCCTGGCCGATGTGGCGCGGCTGACCCAGCCGGAGACGGATGCGACGCTGGAATGGCTTGAGGAGGGCGGGCTGCTCTTGCGCTTCGCCGGGCCGCGATTGGCCGCAAGCGATGTCAGCCGGTTCGAAGAAGACCCGCTGATGCCGGTCCGCCTGCGTGAGGGCGGGCGCACGGTCGGCGGTGCAATGAGCTGGGGCGAACCCAAGGCGCTGGCGCCTTTCCCCGAGGAGTCTCCGTTCTACGGGTTGATCGCGCCCGAGGATGTGGTGGTGCGCGCTCAAGTGCTGGCGCAGCCGGACCCCGACCTGTCGTCACGGACCATCGCCGCGCTGGATGACGGCACCCCGCTGGTGACGCGCAAGACTGTTGGCGACGGACAAGTGGTGCTGGTGCATGTGACGGCGAATGCCGAGTGGTCCTCGCTGCCCCTGTCGGGCCTTTTCGTGCAGATGTTGGAGCGGATGGCGGTCTCGACCCGCCCGGCCCGGCCAGAAGCGGCGGATCTTGCCGGGCAGACCTGGGTGCCGGAAGTGGTGCTCGACGCGTATGGTCAGGCGGGCGATGCGGGCGATGTGGCCGGCGTCGAGGGCGAGGCGCTGGCCGCGGCCATTGCGGACGGTCCGACCGTTCTGATGCCGCCCGGCCTTTATGCCGGGGCCGACCGCCGCGTGGCGCTGAACGTGATCGGGGCCGAGACCGAGCTATTGCCCGCCGCCTGGCCGCCCGGCCTGCCGGTCGAGGGGTTGGAGGGCCGCGAGGCGCAGGCGCTGAAGGGGGCGTTCCTGACGGCGGGGCTGGCGCTTCTTCTGTTGGACGTGCTGGCGGCGCTTTGGGTTGCGGGGCGGTTGAGCGGGCTAAGGCGCGGTCTGGCGGTCCTGGCGGTCGGGTTTGTCGCGGTTCAGCCGCAGGCAGGACGGGCGCAGGACGCGTCCTTGCCCGATGATGCGCTGGCGCTGGAAGCGACGACGGCGGTCGTCCTGGCGCATGTGCTGACCGGCGATGCGCGGGTGGATGAGGTGGCGCGCGCGGGGCTTCTTGGCCTTAGCGATAAGCTCTGGCAGCGCACGTCGATCGAACCCGAGATGCCGATTGGCGTCGATATCGAACGTGACGAATTGGCCTTCTTTCCGTTCCTGTACTGGCCGATCACACCGGGTCAGGCCCAACCCAGCCCTGAAGCCTATGCCAAGCTGAACCAGTATCTGCGCACCGGCGGGATGATCCTGTTCGACACGCGCGATGCCGATGTGGCGGGTTTTGGCGGGTCGACGCCGGAGGGTCAGACCCTGCAACTGATCGCTTCGGGTCTGGATATCCCGCCGCTGGAACAGATGCCGATGGACCATGTGCTGACCCGAACCTTTTACCTGCTGCAAGAGTTCCCGGGCCGCCATCCGCGGGGCGCGCTGTGGGTCGAGGCGGCCCCTCTGGCCGAGGCAGAGGCCGCCGAGGGGATGCCCTTCCGCGATCTGAACGACGGCGTAACGCCCGTGGTGATTGGGGGCAACGACTGGGCGGCGGCCTGGGCGGTGGCCGATAGCGGCGCGCCGCTGTTACCGGTCGGGCGTGGCATGGGCGGCGAGCGGCAGCGCGAGATCGCCTATCGCTTCGGGATCAATCTGATTATGCATGTGCTGACAGGGAACTACAAATCCGACCAGGTACATGTGCCTGCGCTGCTGGAAAGGCTGGGACAATGACCGCCTCGGTCGTCTTTGCGCCGCTGGTCGGTTGGCTGGTGATCTACGCGCTGACGGCGGTAGCCGTGGCGCTGGTGGCTCTGGCGCTGTGGCGCGGGCTTTCCGGATGGTGGCTGCGCGCACTGGGCTTTGCGGCGCTGCTTCTGGCGCTGGCAAACCCGGCGCTGCAAGAGGAAGAGCGAGCAAACCTCTCCGACATCGTGATCCTCGTGGTGGATGACAGTGCAAGCCAGGGACTGGGCGACCGGCGGGCCGAGACCGAGGCGGCGATTGCCTCGGTCCAGGCCGAGGTGGCGGGTCTGCCCAACACCGAACTGCGCATCCACCGGGTGGGCGATGGGGAAGAGGACGCCGGGTCGCTGGTGCTGACGGCGCTTTCCGAGGCGCTGGCCGAGGAACCCCGCGCCCGCGTTGCCGGGGCGATTCTGGTCACGGATGGCCGGGTCCATGACCTGGGGCTTGCCCCGAACTTGCCCGCACCGTTGCAAGTGTTGCTGACCGGCTCGGACAGCGACTGGGACCGGCGTCTTGTGGTCAAGAACGCTCCGGCCTTTGCGATCATCGGTGAAGAGTTCATGCTGGACCTTCGGATCGAGGATATCGGCGCAGCCCCGGGCGCGGCGGAGGTCGACCTGACGATCTCGATCGACACCGAAGAACCGGCCACCTACACCGTACCGCTGAACGAGGACCTGGAATTGCCGGTGACCTTGCCCCATGGCGGGGCGAATGTGCTGCAGTTCAGCGTGGCCCCTGTGGACGGTGAACTGACCGACCGCAACAATGCTGCCGCCGTGCAGATCAACGGGGTGCGCGACCGGCTGCGGGTGCTGCTGGTGTCGGGCGAGCCGCATGCGGGCGAGCGGGTCTGGCGCAACCTTTTGAAATCAGACGCGGCGGTGGACCTGGTGCATTTCACCATCCTGCGCCCGCCGGAAAAGCAGGACGGCGTGCCGGTGGACGAGTTGTCGCTGATCGCTTTTCCGACGCGTGAATTGTTCATCGAGAAGATCGAGGAATTCGATCTGATCATCTTCGACCGCTACCGGATGCGGGGCATCCTGCCGATGTCCTATATCGAGAACGTGGTGAACTATGTCCGGAACGGCGGGACCGTTCTGGTTGCCGCAGGGCCGGAATATGGGGCGGTGGACAGCCTTTATCGGTCTCCACTGGCCGAGATCCTGCCGGTCGCGCCTACGGCGCAAGTGGTCGAGGAAGGGTTTCGCCCCGCGCTGACCGATCTGGGCCGTCGCCATCCGGTGACCGAGGGGCTTGAAGAGGCAGCTCCCGAAGGCGGCTGGGGCCGCTGGTTCCGTGCGATCGAGGTGGAATTGCTCGACGGGCAGGTGCTGATGACTGGCCCGCGCGATCTGCCGCTTCTGGTCCTGAACCGGGTGGATCAGGGCCGGGTCGCGGTTCTGGCCTCGGACCATGCCTGGCTGTGGGGCCGGGGATATGAGGGTGGCGGTCCGCAGCTGGAACTTTTGCGCCGGCTGGCACACTGGATGCTGAAGGAACCCGAGCTGGAGGAAGAGACCCTCACAGCCGAGGTTCGGGGCGAGGCGATGACCGTGATCCGCCGCTCGCTGGCAGAAGAAGCGCCGGGACCGGTCACGATCACTGGGCCGGATGGGGCGGTGGTGGTGCTGGAGCTGCCGCAGACCGCGCCGGGCCGCTATGAGGCAGTGTTCCAGGCCCCGGTTCTGGGGCTCTACCGTCTGGAACAGGGCGACTTGACCCGGGTCATCGCCGTCGGTCCGGCCGCACCGCGCGAGTTTGTCGAGACCATCGCCTCGGGTGATGATCTGGCACCGTTGGCAGCTGCAACGCTGGGCGGGGTGACCCGGCTGGAAGACGGGTTCCCGGATATCCGCGCCGTTGCAGAGGGGCGGCCCGCAATCGGACGTGGCTGGATCGGGGTGACCCCGCGCGAGGCCTATTTGACGACAGATGTGAACGTAGCCCCCTTCCTGCCCGCCTGGGCCTGGCTCTTGCTTGCAGCGGGGTTGGCGGTTGCGGCCTGGCTGATCGAGGGCCGTAGGGGCGCCAAGGCCGCCTGACCGCATCGCTGGTTGCGGACGGTTTTCTGAGGAGCGGCATACGCCGCAAGCCTTTTGTCTCGTCGTCGGGCTGCGCCTTCTCCTCGAGGATCGGGGATGTTTCGCAAGACATTGGCGCGAATCGGATTTGCCAGTCATCCTGACCGCATTTGACGGGCGGGGATTTTCCAATGACGGATGTGGATGTGGTCATTGTAGGGGCGGGCTGCGCCGGGCTGGCGGCGGCCAAGCGATTGCGCGCTGCAGGACGGACTTTTCGGGTGGTTGAGGCTATGGGTCGCATTGGCGGTCGGGCCTGGACCACGACGGACGACTTCGGCATTCCCTTCGACATGGGTTGCGCCTGGCTGCATGCCGCCGACCGGAACCCCTTCTTCCCCGAGGCGCAGGCGGCAGGCTGGACTATGCAGCATCACGACATGGGCCTCGATCATCTTTGGTTCGGCAAGCGCAAGGCTACTCCGGCAGAGATGGAAGCCGAGCGTCGGGCCGAGGCAGAGCTGGCAGCCTGCATCGAAAGGCACAAGGGCGCAAGCGACCGGCTGTCGACGCTGGTCGAGGCCTGTCATGGCTTGCGGGTCAGCGCGACCTTTGCGGGGCCAATGGACTTCGGGGCCGATGACGACGAGATCAGCGTCACTGACTATCGCGCAGCGGCAGATTTGGATCCAAACTATTTCACCAAGGAAGGGTACGGCGCCTTGATCCACGCCTGGGGGGCGGAGGTGCCGGTGACGCTGAACTGCACGGTCCGCCGCATCCGCTGGGATGGGCCCGGGGTGGAGGTTGAGACCGCGCAAGGCACCATCCGGGCAAAGGCGGTGATCGTGACTGTGTCAACCGGGGTCCTGGCCTTCGAGGACATTGCCTTCACGCCCGATCTGCCCGAGGGCCACCGGGAGGCGATCTTTGATCTGCCGATGGGGCTACTGACCAAGGTTCCAGTACAGATCGAGGGTACGCGTCTGGGGCTTCAGCCGTTCGACGATCTCTTGATCGAACGGCATGCGCGGCATGACCTGTATTTCCTGGCCTTTCCCTTTGACACCGACCTGATGGTCGGGTTTGTCGGCGGCGATTTCGCCTGGGAAATGGAGGCTGCTGGCCGCGCGGCAGCGGTGGATTTCGTAACGGACCGGCTGGTCGACTGCTTCGGCTCTGAAGTGCGCAAGGCGGTTCGGCATGGGACGATGACCAATTGGGGGGGCGAACGGCATATTAGGGGCGGCTATGCGGCGGCTCGGCCGGGCAAGGCCCATGCGCGCGCCATGCTGGCCGAACCGGTGGCCGAGCGCATCTGGTTTGCGGGCGAGGCGCTGGCGGGCAGCCTGAAGCAGACGGCGGCCGGGGCGCGGCTGTCGGGCGAGGCTGTGGCAGGCAAAGTGGCGCTGGAGCTAGCGCGCGGCTAGGGCTCGCGCTGCAGGATCACGCGGCGCGAGGTCGAGGCGAATTCACGCCGGAGGAGGACGGCGGTGGCCGCCACGGTGCCCGCGATCAGCCCCCAGGGGCCGAGAAGCCAGCCAAGCGCGGCCAGCGCAAAATAGATAGACCGGAGGCCGCGGTTGAAGCTGCGGGCAGCGGTGATGTTGATCTCGGCCGCCTGGCCCGCGCGGTGATAGGCCATGGGGTCGGTCGGCTCGTTCGGAACGGCGGACATGAGGACCGAGCAATAGCCGAAAAGCCGGTTCGCCCAGACGAATTTCAGCACCGCGTTGGCCAAAAGCGCCACGGTCGGCAGCATCCGCACGGCGATGTCCGGGCCGGACATGGGGGCGATCCCGCCAAGTGGTAGGGTGTCGGCCAGCCGCTGGACGGTAGCCGCATTGCCGATCAGCGCCACCCCGCCGCCAATGGCAATCAGCGAGGCCGAGGCGAAGAAGGCGGTGCCCTGGCGGAGCGACTCGATCACGGTGGCGTCGAAGATGCGCGGCACGCGGGTGACAAAGGTGCGCATCCAGTCGCGCCGGTACTCCTCCATCAGCACCGAGACCGAGAGTCTGCTTTTCGGCGGGTGTTCGGTCAGCCAGCCCGACAGAAGCCAGGCCAGAAGCAGAAGGCCAAGGGCGACAAGGTCGGCCAGCGGCAAAAGATCGAGGGTCATCATCATGGGGGCAAGACTAGGGGCGGGGTTTTTCCTTGTCAGCCGTCAAAATTGGTTATATTATTTTACCAATAATAACGGGGGCCGCCATGGACATGCCACAGCCGAACAGGGGCGTGATTGCACGCAAGGGGCGGATCGTGGCGCGGCTGCGGGCGGTTCTGTCCAAGGATGCGGTGATCGACGCCGAGGAGGAGCTTCGGGTCTACGAATGCGACGCGCTGACCGCCTATCGCTGCCCGCCTCTGGCTGCCGTGTTGCCGCGGACGACCGAAGAGGTCGCTGCCGCGTTGCGGGTCTGCTGGGAGGAAGGCGTGCCGGTGGTGCCGCGCGGCTCGGGCACCAGTCTGGCGGGCGGGGCGATGCCGACGGCGGACAGCGTGATTCTGGGAGTCGCGCGGATGAACCGGGTGCTGACGGCGGATTACGAGAACCGCTTTGTCCATGTCGAGGCAGGGCGGACCAATCTGTCGGTGACGGGCGCGGTCGAGGCGGCGGGGTTCTTCTATGCGCCCGATCCCAGCAGTCAGCTGGCCTGCGCGATTGCCGGGAACATCGCGATGAACAGCGGAGCTGGTGAAGATGGACGGGACCATCGTGACGCTGGGCGGCCCTTGGGGCGAACCGGCGGGGTTGGACCTTCTGGGCGTCGTCTGCGGGTCCGAAGGCCAGCTGGGCGTCGTGACCGAGGCCTGGCTGCGGATCCTGCCCAAGCCCGAGGGCGCCCGGCCCGTGCTGGTCGGCTTCAACTCGAACGAGGTCGCGGGCACTTGCGTCAGCGACATCATCAAGGCAGGCATCCTGCCCGTCGCCATCGAGTTCATGGACCGCCCCTGCATCCGCGCGACCGAAGCCTTCGCCAAGGCGGGCTACCCGGATTGCGAGGCGCTTCTGATCATCGAGGTCGAGGGGTCGGAGGCCGAGATCAGCGAACAACTCGCCCGCATCCGCCAGATCGCCCTGGCGCATGACCCAGCGGAGTTCCGCGAGGCAGCGGACGAGGATCAGGCCAAGCGCATCTGGCTGGGGCGGAAGTCGGCCTTCGGGGCGATGGGGCAGATCAATGATTACATGTGTCTGGACGGGACGATCCCGGTGTCGTCATTGCCGCATGTCCTGAAGCGGATCGGCGAGATGAGCGTCCAGTTCGGGCTGGACGTGGGGAACGTCTTCCATGCGGGAGATGGAAACATGCACCCCTTAATCCTCTTCAACGCCAATACGCCGGGCGATCTGGAGAAATGCGAGGCCTTCGGGGCGGAAATCCTGAAGCTGTGCGTCGAGGTTGGCGGCTGCCTTACCGGCGAGCATGGCGTGGGGATCGAGAAGCGCGACCTGATGGCGGTGCAATTCGCGCCTGCCGACATGGAGGCACAGATGCGGGTGAAGGATGTGTTTGATCCGAAGTGGCTGTTGAATCCGGCAAAGGTGTTCCCGTTGCAAAGCAGCGCCACACGGCGCGCGGGCTGAAATCGCCGGGGGCCTGGCCCCGGACCCCGGGGATATTTGTGCAAAGATGAAAGGCAGGTCGATGCGGCCTTCGAGTGAAGCGGAACTGGCGGAGGCCGTGGCACGGGCCTCCGGTCCCTTGCTGGTGCGCGGCGGCGGGACGCGGACGCTGGGCCATGCGGTGGGCGAAGTACTGGAGACCGGCGGGTTGTCTGGGGTGGAGCTTTACGAGCCGGGCGCGCTGACCCTGGTCGTGAAGGCGGGGACGCCGGTCGCAGAGGTCGAGCAGGCGCTGGTGGGGGAACGCCAGCGGCTGGCCTTCGAGGTGCCGGATCTGCGCGGCCTGTTGGGGCGCGAGGGAGTGTCGACCATAGGGGGCGTGGTGGCGGCGAATGCCAGCGGCCCGCGCCGGGTGCAGGTGGGAGGGGCGCGCGATGCTTTGCTGGGCGTACGGTTTGTCGATGGCCCGGGGACGGTCATCAAGAACGGCGGGCGGGTGATGAAAAATGTGACCGGCTACGACCTGGTGAAGCTTCTGGCGGGCAGCCGGGGCACGCTGGGGGTGCTGACCGAGGTCAGCTTCAAGGTTCAGGCCCTGCCCGAGGCGGAAGCGACGCTGGTCATCGAAGGGCTGGGGGAAGAGGCTGGTCTGGGGGCATTGCGCGCGGCGCTGGGCTCGCCCTTCGATGTGTCGGGCGCGGCGCGGCATTCTGGGCGGTCGCTGGTCAGAGTCGAAGGGATGGCGGGGTCGGTTGCCTATCGTGTCAGGCAGCTTACGGCGCGGGTCGGCGGCGGTGTGACCGTCGTTGAGGGCACCGAAAGCGCAGCGCTGTGGCGCGAGGTGCGTGATGTGGTCCCCTTGCAGGGCAAGACGGGCGAGGTCTGGCGGATTGCCACGCTGCCGACAGCGGCGGCCGACATCGTCGCGCGACTGGAGGCGCAGGCGATCTGGGATTGGGGCGGTGGGCTGATCTGGGTCCTGACTGAACCGGGGCGGGGGGCCGAGGTGGCCGCCGCCGTAGCGGGCCGGGGCCATGCGACGCTGGTCCGGGGGCAAGGCGGGCCGGTCTTCCCGCCCGAGGCGGCAGAGGTTGCCGAACTGGCGGCGGGGCTGAAGGCAAAGTTCGACCCGCGCGGGATTTTCAACAGCGGGATGATGGGCTGATGCAGACGACCTTTACGCCCGAACAGCTGAAGGACCCCGGGATTGCCCGCGCGAACCAGATCCTGCGTAGTTGTGTGCATTGCGGCTTCTGCACCGCAACCTGCCCGACCTATCAGGTGCTGGGCGATGAACTCGACAGCCCACGGGGCCGGATCTACTTGATCAAGGACATGCTGGAGAAGGGCCGGCCGGCGGATGAGAAGACGGTCAAGCACATCGACCGGTGTCTGTCGTGCCTCGCCTGCATGACCACCTGCCCTTCGGGCGTGCATTACATGCATCTGGTGGACGAGGCGCGCGCCTATATCGAGCGGACGTACAAGCGGCCCCTGGGCGACCGGGTGCTGCGGGCGGTGCTGGCGCGGATCATCCCCCATCCGGGGCGGTTCCGGCTGGCGCTGTTCGCGGCGCGGCTGGGGCGGCCCTTCGCGCGGTTCGTGCCGGATGCCCGGCTGCGCGCGATGCTGGCGATGGCGCCGAAGCGCGTACCTCCGGTCAGTCGCAACGACGACCCGCAGGTCTTTCCGGCTGAAGGTGCGCGGCGGCTGCGGGTTGCCCTGATGACGGGCTGCGCGCAGAAGGCGCTGAACACCGACATCAACGATGCCACCCTTCGCCTGTTGCGCCGCCTGGGCTGCGAGGTGGTGGTGGCCAAGGGGCAGGGCTGCTGCGGGGCGCTGACCCATCACATGGGGAAAGCGGACCTGGCCCATTCGAGCGCTGCCGCGAACATCCGCGCCTGGATGGCCGAAAAGCGGGCCGGGGGGCTGGATGCGGTTGTCATCAACACCAGCGGCTGCGGGACCACGGTCAAGGACTATGGCCACATGTTCCGGACCGATCCCAAGCTGGCCGAGGATGCCGCCGTGATCGCCGGGCTGGCGAAGGACATCAGCGAAGTTCTGGTCCAGATCGGCCTGCCCGAAGGCGCGCCCAAGGGGCTGCGCGTGGCCTATCACGCGGCCTGTTCCTTACAGCATGGCCAGCAGATCAAGTCGGCGCCGAAAGACCTGTTGAAACGCGTAGGCTTCGAGGTTGTAGAACCGGCGGACAGCCATCTCTGCTGCGGGTCGGCGGGGACGTACAACCTGCTTCAGCCTACGATCAGTCAGGAGCTGAAAGCGAGAAAGGTCGCCACGCTCGAGGCGAAGGCCCCCCAGGTGATAGCAGCAGGAAACATCGGCTGCATGATGCAGATCGGATCAGGGACGGCGGTGCCAGTGGTGCACACGGTAGAACTTTTGGACTGGGCAACCGGGGGTCCGAAGCCGAACGGCATGACGGACTGAAGTGCGCCCGCTGCGACCAGACACACAGGCTGCAAAGCTTGTGCAACGGACTTGCGCGAAGCAACAAAAATCCGCCAAACTTCACACCTAGCCAGGTGGTCTTTGAGGTGGGGAGAGAGGTGCCATGCGTCGTCTGATCCCGGGCCTTCTGGCCGCGGTGATATGTGTTGTAGGCCAAGCAGTTGCGCAGGACTCGGAAGTTGTCGCCCTGCAGACAGCCGACGATTCGCGCGGCTGGGATGCGGTCGGCAAACTGATCTTGGGCGGACGCGGCTTTTGCACGGGGGCCTTGATTGAACCGCAGCTGGTTCTGACGGCGGCGCATTGTCTGTACGACAGGCAGACCGGCGTCCAAATGCGCCCGGAGGAGATCGAGTTCCAGGCGGGCTGGCGCAATGGACGCGCTGTCGCCTATCGCAGCGTGGCGCGCGCCATCACTCATCCGGACTATCGCTATGGCGGCACGGACAAGTTGGAACGTGTAACGGCTGATCTGGCGCTTCTGGAACTCAGCCAGCCCATACGGCTGCCGTCGCTTGTCCCCTTTGAGACGGGGGCAACGCCGGTCGAGGGGGACGTGGTCGGGGTCGTGTCCTATGCACAGGACCGGGCTGAGGCGCCCTCGATCCAGGAAACCTGCGAGGTCATCGCCGGACGACGGGATACTCTGATCCTGTCCTGTAGCGTGGATTTCGGTTCCTCTGGATCACCGGTCTTTTCGACCGCAGACGGGGTGGTGCGGGTTGTGTCCGTGATTTCTGCGAAGGCAGAGGTCGACGGTCGAAAGGTTGCATTGGCGGTGCCACTTGCCGTACCGCTGCAAGCCCTTCGGGATGCGCTTGCGGCCACTGGGTCGATGGGGCGTCACACCGACCACGGGGTGTCGGTCCTATCCGGAGGGCTGGCCGGGGGAGCGAAGTTCATCAAGCCATGAGATCGCTTCTTGTTCTGATCATGCTCGCCTTGCCGGCATTCGGGCAGGACAACTCGGGTCTTGATCGTCTAACCACCCGTGAAGACCTGCGCGGATTTGAGGCCGTTGGACGGATCGACATTCAGGATGGCGGGTTCTGCACCGGAACGCTGGTTGCGGCAGATCTGGTCCTGACAGCGGCACATTGCCTGTTCGACGATGACCAGCAACCGATCCCGGCAGGGCGGATTACCTTTCGGGCGGGTCTGGCAGATGGCACGTCCGTGGTCGACGCGCAGGTGGCACAAACGGTCGTGCACCCCGACTATCGACCCGTCGAACCCTCACCGCTTGACCAGATCAAGATTGACGTCGGCCTTCTGAAACTTGTCGCGCCGATCCCGACATCCCAGATCGCGCCCTTTGCCATCACGGTTCCGGGCGCCGGCGACGAGGTCAGCGTCGTGTCCTATGCCGCAGGTCGGGCCGAGGCCTTGTCCTGGCAGCGGGCCTGTCAGGTCGTGGCGCGCTACGACAGTCTGATCGCGGTCGATTGTGATGTGACCTTCGGCTCCTCGGGGGCGCCCGTCCTTGACCGGTCCGCCGGATATCGCGCCAAGATCGTGTCGCTCATTTCCGTCGGTTCAACCTATGACGGCAAGCCGGTTGCTGTGGGCATGGAGCTTCCCGACCTTGTCGACTTTCTGAAGCGGGGCCTGCGCAGCGGTCGGGCGACCACCGTCGCCGAAGATGAGCTTGCTCCGCGCACGGCGGGCAAGCGGATCGTGATCGGTGAGGGAAACGACACGGGAGCTCGATTCGTAAAGCCCTAAGGGGTCTTGAAAGCCCGACAGGCCTTTCCCAAATCAAAGGCATCCGGGTGCCATGATGGGCCCGGGACACCTGCCTTGCCCCGGACGGGGAAGGCCTCTGACATCGCTTCTAGGAGGATGACATGCGCAACCTTGATTTCGCGCCGCTTTACCGTGCCACTGTCGGTTTTGACCGGATCGCAGACCTGATGGATCGCGTCCTGTCCAGTGACGTGGCCCAGCCGACCTATCCCCCCTACAACATCGAGAAGACCGCTGAGGACGCCTATCGTATCTCGATTGCCGTTGCCGGTTTCGCGCCGGACGAGTTGAGCGTCGAGGTCAAGGATGGCAGCCTGCATGTGGCGGCCCGCAAGGCTGCCGAAGAGACCGAGCGCACCTACCTGCACCGTGGTATTGCGACCCGCGCCTTTGAGCGCCGCTTTGCCCTTGCCGACCATGTCCGTGCTGTCGGTGCGGTACACGAGAATGGCATGCTGCACATTGACCTGGTCCGCGAAGTGCCCGAGGCGCTGAAGCCCCGCCGGATCGAGATTGCCCGCGCAAACGGTGCGACCGCGGTGCTGGAAGCCAAGGCCGAAACGGTCAACTGATCCCGAACACTGCAAAAGGAAAGGGGCGCGAAATCGCGCCCCTTTTCACTCTGGGCTCAGGGGACCGGTGACGCGCTGACATCGACGGCCCAGCTCTGCATTACTCCCGTGTTGCAGCCGCCCACGATGCCGATGGCCGAGATATGGACCACCGCCTCGCCCGGGCCATAGCCGCGTCCGATGACCACGTTGTCGCTTTCCCCGGGGCGCAGCTGCCGCGTAAAGCCGCGGCTCCAGTTTTCCCCCGGATACCAGGCGGTATAGACCACGTCGGAACAATGCGTTTCTGGCGCGCGCAGCGTCAGGAAGAACTCCACTTCCGGTCCGTCCGAGCGGAAGCGGTATTCGGCACGCGCGGCGCAGATCGTCGCGCTGCCGCTGTTCACCAGCTCGGACCCCTGACAGACCGCCTCCAGACGGTCGGCCAAGGCAGGGCTGGCAAGAAGGGCAACAGCGGCAGCAAGGGCAAGACGTTTCATGACACTTTCCCTCAGTTCAGTTGCAGAAGCTGGGCATCGACGCCCCAGGACTGGATCTCGCCGACGTTGCAGCCGTCGACATAGCCGACCGCGCCGATGTCGATGACCTGCGGTCCCGCGTCCCAGTTCGCACCCAGTGACAGGCGGAAGCTTTCGCCCGCCGACAGACGCGGCGACATGGCCAGCGTGCTGCCCGTGGCGGGGTCGTTGATCATGTAGGTCACGGTCGAGCAATGTGTGGCCGGCGCGGTCAGCGTCAGGTCCAGCTCGTGTCCGCGGCCGGGCGAGACAAAGTCGATCGGGATCAGCCGGTCGCAGGCCATCGACGCGACACCGGGGGTCACCTCGAATGGCAGGCTCGCACCGCATTCGACGGAAAGGCTGGTACTGACCAGAAGCGTCGGCGAGGACGAGGCGACTGGTGCCGCGTCAAGCGGGAACACTTCGGTCAAGGCCCCCCAGGAATGCATCTGCCCGACGTTGCAACCGCCGATGTGGCCTATGCCCGTGATCGAGATGTAGTCGCCCTCCTCGGCCCAGCCTTCCGCAAGCTCGATGATCTGGTCTTCGCCGGGGGCAAGACGACGCGTGACGGCCAGCGGCGCAAAGTCGGGGAAGCGCGTGATCTCATAGGTGATGTCCGAGCAGTGGGACGTCGGCGCACCGATTCGCAGCAGCATCTTCTGGCCAAGGTTCGGCGCCGAAACCGGCAGCACCTTGCCTTCGTTGCAGATCGTCGTATCGCCGGGGCCGGCGTTTGAGAAGGCGCACATCACCTCCCAGCTTTCGGGGTCGGCCAGCGCTGCGCTGGCGACCATCGGGGCGGCGGCAAGAGTTGAGAGCGCAAGCAGTTTACGGGTCGAGAGCAGAGCAAGCATCGGTCAATTCCTTCGTGTGAATGTGGGTTGCGGCAGGTCCGTGCCAAGAACGCTGGCACGGGGTCGGCGGCTATGGAAAATCGGCGGACTGTCAGATCGTAACGCCGCCGTGATATCTGATAACTTGTGCGTTATCAGGGCGTTACCGGGGGACAATTTCCGTCTCGGCCCCGAAGGAATGGATCATCCCGACATTGCAGCCGCCGGTATGGCCGACGCCGGTGACGGTGATGAAGTTCTCGCCATCGGCCCAGGCATTGCCCAGCTTGACTGTCTTGCGCTCAGAGGGCTTTAGGCGTTCGAGCGTTGCGATGGGGTCGCTGGAGCCGGGAAAGAGGTGGATCAGATAGGTGACTTCCGAACAGTGGCTGCGGGGTGCGCGTATCTTCAGCACCATCTCGGTTGTGGGGGTGGGGGGCGTAAAGGCCAGCATCTTGCCTTCGGAACAGACCTGTGAGTCGGGCCATGGGCCGGGGGTGCTGGCAGGGCAGGTGACGGCCCAGCTTTCGGCAAGGGCAGGTACGGTAGAGACGAGAAGGACAGCAATGACGGCGGGTTTGAACATAACGGGCTCCGACACAATGGCCGGAACGGGCTCCGGCGCAGATGAGCCTACCATCCGCGCCGGACTTGCGAATACCGCGAACCGGGTATCAGTTGGCCGATAGGCTTTGCGCCAACCGCATCAGGTTGACCGCCTCGATCCGGTAGCCGTAGGGATCGTCGCCCCGGTTGGTGACGGCCAGGTCGATGGCCTGGTCCCAGCCCCAGTCGCCGGTGTAGACCGACCCCTGCAGAAGCTGACCAAATCCAGCGATTGCGGCGGCAAAGCGGGTCTCGGCTGTCGCCTCTTCGGTCCCTGTGATCGGGGTCTCAACCAGGGTGGACTGTTCCTCACCCGGGGCCTTCCAGCGCAGGCGAAGGAAGCCAAGCTCACCTTCCGTGCCTTCGGCGGTGGCCGCGCCATAGCGCAGGGGGTCGTTCAGCAGGGCATCCGAGCCGGGGGCGGTGATCTCGTAGATCGCGGTAACTTGCGTGCCCGCGCCGATTTCGCCCGCGTCCACGGCGTCGTTGTTGAAATCCTCACGCCGCAAGCTGCGGGTTTCATAGCCGATCAGCCGGTATTCGGCCACGGTGGCGGGATTCCATTCGACCTGGATCTTCACGTCGTCGGCGATGGGGAAGAGCGCGCCAGTCAGCTGATCCACAAGCACTTTGCGGGCCTCGGACAGGGTGTCGATATAGGCCGCCGTGCCGTTCCCGTTCTGGGCCAGGCTTTGCATGATCGCGTCGTCAAGGTTGCCGCGCCCAAAGCCCAGGACCGACAGATAGGTGCCGGTCTCCCGCTTCTTGGCGACATAGGCCTCCAGCCCCTCGGGGTCGGAGACGCCCACGTTGAAGTCGCCATCTGTGGCCAGAAGGATGCGGCTGACCTCGCCATCAGCCTTCATCCCTTCGGCCACCTGATAGGCAAGCTCCAGCCCTTCGGCCCCGGCGGTTGATCCGCCAGAGGCGAGGTTGTCGAGTGCGGCCATGATTGCGGCGCGGTCGGCAGCGGCGGTGGGGGGCAGGACCTGACCGGCTGACCCGGCATAGGCGACGATGGCCACCTGATCCTCGGGTCGGAGTTCGGCCAACAGTAGGGACAAGGACTGTTTCAGAAGCGGCAGCTTGTTCGGGTCTTCCATCGAGCCAGAGGTGTCGATCAGGAAGACAAGGTTCAGGGGCGGGCGTTCGGTCACCGCAGGCAGGGCGCCTTGGATGCCGATGGTCACCAGCCGCGTGCCGGGGTTCCAAGGGGTGGGCATCACGCTGATGGTGGAGGCGAAGGCCTCTTCCTCGGTGGGCGCCTTGTAGGCGTAGGGGAAGTAGTTGACCATTTCCTCGATCCGCACCTGATCGGGCGTCGGAAGGACGGCCATGTTCAGGGTGGACCGGATCACGGCCCAAGAGGCGGTATCGACGTCGATGGAGAATGTCGAGACGGGCTCTTCAGCGGTAACCTTGACCGGGTTCGGGGCTTCAGTGGCGTAGGCCTCGGTATCCTCAAGTTGCGGCTGCACCAGTTCCGGGACGGGGGCGACGACAGGTTCGGCGGTGACATAGCCCAACGTACCGCCGATGGCTTCGGCGGGGGCCTCCATGCGCAGGCGCAGTTCGGCGTCGCCTTCCATCATCGGGGCAAGCGCTATCGCTGCCGGGTCAGAGAGTTCACTCTCTCCGCCGTTGGTGGCAGGGGCGGCGGGAAGCGCCTCTTCGGCCAGCAAGCTGGCTTCGGCCTCGGGCTCGGCTTCGGGCAGCACATCAGCCATCGGCTCGACCGGGGCGGG
The DNA here is from genome assembly GCA_025458105.1 of Tabrizicola sp. GTDB lineage: Bacteria > Pseudomonadota > Alphaproteobacteria > Rhodobacterales > Rhodobacteraceae > Tabrizicola. Next base: position 16,452 of record JALOTD010000052.1, read on the forward strand.
TTCGGCGGTGGCGACCGAGCTTGCAAGGTCGTTGCCGGTCGCACGGTCAAGATTGGCCTCAGCCGTCTCGTGATTGGCCTTCGGCAGGGGGGGGGCGTCCATCGTGCCGGGCGGGGTGGTGTTGCGCTCGGTGACTGCGGCCACGTCGCCGGTGTCCGGCGACGCGGGGTCGGCTTCGGCGACTTTGGGTTTCGCCGTTGCAACCGGCGTATCGGTTGGTCCGGTGCGCAGGTCGGTGACGGGCAGGATGACAGCCACGCCGATGAGGAGCGCGGCGGCAGAGGTGGAAATGGCAAGGGCAGGGCGGGAGGTCAGGAATTTGAACATGCGGCGTACTCCGTTCTGGGGGGCCGCTTTCGTGCGGTCCTCACTGGAACGGGGCGCGTCTGCTGATCCTTGGAGCCGGTCGAAGTTTTCCATCGCCAGGGCCATGGCGCGGGCCTTGGCGTCGGCTTCGGGTGCTGGCGCGGCCTTGAGCAGCATGCGGAGGTCGTCGAGATCGTCGGTCATTTCGCGTCCTCCCTTGCCATGGCCCGAAGGCGTTTCTTCACTTCGCTCATCCGCCAGGCGATTGTGCCTTCGCTGACGCCCAGGACAACCCCGGCTTCGGCCTGCGTCATCTCTTCGCCCAAGACCAGCGCCACAGTGTCGCGCAGTTCGGGCGACAGGCGGGTCATCGCCTCTGCCAGCCAGTCGTGGGCCTCGGCCTGTACGGCGATTTCATCCTGCCGCGCCAGTTCCCAGTCGCCCCAGCCTAGGGAGGCCCGATGGCGGGTCTGCTGGCGCCGGCGCAGGTCATGGGCGGCGTTGACCACGACGCGGTAAAGCCAGGTGGTAAACCGCGCCTCGCCGCGCCAGTTCCGCAGCTTGGCGGGAAGGGCCGCGCAGATGTCCTGCGCCAGATCCTCGGCCTCGGTCCGGCTGCCGGTCAGCCGCCAGGCAAGGCCATGGATGCGGTCATAGTGGCGCCCGACCAGCGTGGCAAAGGCCGCGCGGTCGCCTTGCGCCGCTGCCGTGGCCAGCATTTCATCGGGCGTATCCATCAGCATCACGTTATCTGGGACGCGGCCCGGGGGGCAATCCTTGGGTCGGGCGCGGAAATCCTTACCCCGAATGAAAAGACCCCCGGTCCGGAAGGGCTCCGGGCCGGGGGCTGCAGGCCTGCTGCGGTCTTCGATCACTTGGGGAAAAGGGAATCAGAAGAGCAGGCCGTCGTACACGCCATAGGCGCTGCCGGTGGTGCTGAGGGACGCGCCCTCATCCCGGGCATAGGCGGTGATGGCGTTGTAGGTGCCAGGGCCGAAGGCGCCGTCGATGCCGCCGCGATAGTAGCCCCAGGCGCGCAGGTTGCGCTGGATCGCCTTGCGCTCGCTCAGCGAATAGTTCTGAAACGCGCGGGCGGCCGGCGTGGCGTAGATCGAGGTCGTCGTGTGGGTCGGGCGTTCGACATAGACGACTTCCGGGGCGCGGCGGGCCTCGCGGGCCTTGCGGCTTTGTTTCAGGATTTCATCGACGATCACGGCGGTTGCGACGCCGGCGACAAAGCCCTGCTCCTTCTCGCCCCAGGCCAGGGCAGGGGCGGCGGGGACGGCGGCGATCGAGGCGGCGGTTACAGCGGCGATCAGGTTGCGCTTGGCGGTCATGACAGAGAGCAGCATGTCGTTTCCTTTCGTGGGTTGTCCCGTGCAGGTCGGGCTGATGCCAATCGTTATGGGGCTGGCGGCCACGCTAGGCAAAATCAGCGCGGCGTTAGCGGAAAACGCCATGCTGTTATCGGATAACGCATTTTCTGTCAGAGACTTGCGCGGTCAGGTCAGGTCACGCAAAGCGGATGCTAGCCGCTCTAAACCTTCGTTGAGCCGCGCTTCCGGGCCCCCTCCTGCCCCGATGCGGATGTGATGTGGCAGGCCATAGGCTGATCCGGGCAGAAGGAACGTGCGCCAGGGCGGCCTGAGAAGCGCGCGGGCCAGCGATTCGCCGTCAGATCCCGCCAGTCGGGCCAGTCCGATCAACCCGGCCTCGGGCCGGTGCCAGCTCAGGCGCGGTTCCTGCGCCACGAAACGGTCCAAGAGGTCCAGCGTCGCCGCCCCTTCGGCGCGCGCCTGGCCTAGCGCCGCCGCCAGCCGGTCGGGCCGCAAGGCCACCTCGGCGATATGCTCGCCAAGCGTGTTCATGATTTCCGACCCGTTCTCGCGCAGGATCATCGCGTCATGGATGACCTCCGGCGACTGGCAGATCATCCAGCCCGTCCGCAGCCCCTGCAGCCCCAAGGCCTTGGACACGGACCCCGTGGTGATCCCGAACCGTGTAATCCCGGCAATAGACGGGGGCCTTGGCCCCGCCCATTCCAGGCCCGCATAGACCTCGTCCACCACCAGCCATATGCAGTGCTTGTCGGCCAGGTCCGCCAGCGCCCGCAGGTCGCCTTTGGGGATTAGCCGCCCCGTCGGGTTGTTCGGGTTGGTCAAGAAGATCATCCGGGTTCTGGGAGTGATCGCGCGGGCCACCGCTTCAGGATCCAGCCACCAGCCCCGCGCCTCATCCCGCGCGACCTCCACCTGGTTTGCCCCGATGGCCTTGGCCATGACCCCCGCCTGCGGCCAGCCGGGGGATTCGGTGATGATCTCGTCCCCGGCCTGCAGCAACTGCCGGAACAGCAGGTAGTTCGCCTCTGCTGCCCCCGCCGTGATGAGGACGCTGTCCAGGTGCAGGTCCAGATCCGCCTGATCCAGCACCCGCTGTCGCAGGGCTGGAAGCCCTAGAAAGCTCTTCCCGTTCCAGTCGAGCGACAGGTCCGGGTCGAGGTCCGCCAAGAAGTCCTTCAGCCGCGGAGACCGTGCCAGCGAAAACCCGATGAAGCACTCCGGTGGGTCCTCCGCCGTCGTCTCCAGAAGGTAGTCGAACAGCTTGTGAATGGTGACCTTCATCCGCCCCCTCGCGCCAACCGGACTTTTCGAAAAGTCCGGACCGGAGCCTTCAAAGGCTCCGTTGCGATTTCTTTGAAGAAATCGCGCCCCCTTACCGAACGTCGCGCCCCTGGTTCAGGATGATGACGTTGCCCGATGACACGTCTCCTGCGGGCGAGATCAGGAACCCCACCCAGTTCGCAATCTCCTCGGGCTGCATCGCCCGCCCATGCGGCATCGCGCTGATCGCCTTCGCCAGAACCTCCTCGGTCAGCACATTGAACAAGGGCGTCTCGGTCATTGCCGGCGCGATGGAGTTCACCGCGATCCTCTCCCGCGCGTAACGCCGCGCCAGGTCCTTCGTTAGCGTGTCCATCGCCGCTTTCGAGGCCCGGTAATGCGGCGGGTCGAAGACGTCGAAGTTGTAGGCCCCGTTCGACGAGATGTTGACGATCTTCCGCACCCCCGGCCGCCCACGCATTGCCTTCACCGCCCCCTGGCAGCAGTGGAAGGCCGAGGAGAAATTGACCGCCATCTGCCGGTCCAACTCACTGGCCGGAATCTCCGGGAAGTCCGACATGAAGCAGGTCCCGGCGTTGTTAACCAGCGCATCCACGCCCCCGAACCGATCCACCAGCCGGTCGAACAGGTCCGCAACGGCCTCGGCGTCCGTCAGGTCCACGGCTTCGGCCACGAACCCCTCCCGGTCCGCCGCCATCGCCAGCAGCGCCGCGCCGTCGATGTCGACGCCCACCACGGTCAGCCCGTCAGCCAGCAAACGGTCCACGAAGGCCCGCCCCAACCCCCCGGCAGCTCCGGTCACGACAGCGATACGATTGGTCATGGCTTCCCCCAGACATGGAAAAGCCAGCCTAGGGCAAGGCCCGGGCTGGCTCAATGCATGTCACAAGGTTCAGGGTGCTTTCGGCAGCGCGTCGAAATCGGCCGAGGAATGCCGCTCCGGCAGCTTTTCCCAGTCCTCGCCCCAGGAGCGGTTGACTTTTCGCCCCCGGATCACCGCAGGCCGCGCATCGATCCGCTTCGCCCAGGCGACGACGTTCTTGTAGCTCTCCACATCCAGGAACTCGGCCGCGTTGTAGGCCCGACCCAAGACAAGGTTCCCATACCAGGCATAGATCGCCATGTCCGCCAACGAATACTCCCCGGCCATCCATTCGTTCGCCGCCAGGTGGCGGTCCAGCACGTCCAGCTGCCGCTTCGTCTCCATCGCATAGCGGTTGATCGCGTATTCGATCTTGACCGGCGCATAGGCGTAGAAATGCCCGAACCCCCCGCCCACAAACGGCGCGGAGCCCATCTGCCAGAACAGCCACGAGAACATCTCGGTCCGCTGCGAGGCATCCTTCGGGATAAACGCACCAAACTTCTCGGCCAGATACAGCATGATCGAGGCGCTCTCGAACACCCGCTGCCCGTTCGCCCAGTCCATCAGCGCCGGGATCTTCGAGTTCGGGTTCACCTCCTCCAGCAGTTCCTCCAGCAGGATCGTCACCTTTATCCCGTTCGGCGTCGCCAAGGAATACAGTTGCAAGGGATGCTTCCCAACCGGCAGCGCCTTGTCATGCGTGGCACCCGCGATCGGACGGTTGATGTTGGCAAAAGCGCCGCCCGAGGGCTGTTCCCATTTCCAGACCTTCGGCGGGGTGTAGTCGTTCGACATCGGGCTTACCCTTCGATTGCGGATCGGACGCCGAAGCTAGTGGGGGCAGGGCTGCAGAATCGCACATCACAACGAAAAGAGGCGGCCCCTGCGAACCGCCCCATTGCTAATGTCCAACCCGTCAGATCGACAGGCACACGTATTTCAGCTCCATGTAGTCGTCGAGGCCATGCCGCGAGCCCTCACGCCCCAGACCCGACTGCTTGACGCCGCCGAAGGGTGCCATCTCGTTGGAGATGAGGCCGGTATTCACCCCCACCATCCCGTATTCCAGCGCTTCCTGCACCCGGGTGATCCGCCCGATGTCGCGGGCATAGAAATAGCTCGCCAGACCGAAGATCGTGTTGTTGGCAAGCTCGATCACCTCTTCTTCGGTCTCGAACTTGAAGAGGGGGGCAAGCGGCCCGAAGGTCTCTTCCTGGGCGACCTTCATGTCGGGTTTCACGCCAGTCACGACCGTGGGCTGGAAGAACGTCCCGCCCAGTTCGTGCCGCTTGCCGCCAGTGACGATCTTGCCGCCGCCCGCCAGCACGTCGGCAATATGCTCCTCGACCTTGTCCACGGCGGCCGCATTGATCAGCGGGCCGGTGGTGACGCCCGGCTTTAACCCGTCGCCGATGGCCAGCTTCTCGACCGCCGCCGCCAGCTTTTTGGCGAAAGCGTCATAGACCCCGGCCTGCACATAGATCCGGTTCGCGCAGACGCAGGTCTGGCCGTTATTGCGGAACTTCGAGATCATCGCACCCTCGACCGCCGCATCCAGGTCGGCGTCGTCGAAGACGATGAAGGGGGCGTTGCCGCCGAGCTCCATCGAGCATTTCAGGATCTGGTCGGCGGCCTGCTTCAACAGGATCCGGCCCACTTCGGTCGACCCGGTGAAGGTCAGCTTGCGGATCAGCGGGTTCTCGCAGAACTCCTTCCCGATGTCCGAGGACCGCTTCGAGGTGATGACCGAGAAGAGCCCCGCCGGGACGCCAGCCCGTTCCGCCAGCAGCGCCAGCGCCAGCGCCGAAAGGGGCGTCTCGGCCGCCGGGCGCGCGACGAAACCGCAGCCTGCGGCGAGCGCAGGGGCCACCTTCCGCGCGATCATCGCGTTGGGGAAGTTCCAGGGCGTGATGGATGCCGCCACGCCGATGGGCTGCTTCAGCACATGGATGCGCTTGTCGCGCTGGTGGCCGGGGATGATGTCGCCATAGGTGCGCTTGGCTTCCTCGCCATAGAACTCGATGTAGCTGGAGCCATAGGCAATCTCGCCTTTGGCTTCCGCCAGCGGCTTGCCCATCTCGGCGGTCAGGATCGTCGCCAGGTCGTCCTGGTTCGCCATGCACAGGTCGAACCACTTGCGCAGCACCTGCGCACGCTCTTTCCCGGTGCGCTTGGCCCATTCGCGGTGTGCGGCATGGGCGGCCTTGATCGTGCGGGCGGCTTCCGCCCGGCCAAGGTTCGGCAGATGGCAGATCACGTCGCCCCGGGCGGGGTTCGTCACCGGGAAGGTCGAGCCGTCGTCGGCATCCACCCACTCACCGGCGACATAGGACTTGGTCACCAGAAGCGAGGGGTCTTTCAGAAGCGACGCAAGGTCGGTCACGGAATCGAGCATGGGCGGGCCCTCCATTTGCTTTGTGCGACAGGTGCCATGCGAGGTGGCTCATGTCCAGTTGCAAGCCTGGTTTCAGGCCAAGGTTTGATCAAATCCGCTGGCGGCTGGACTTGTGGCCCGGAGCCTTCAAAGGCTCCGGTGCGATTTCTTCGAAGAAATCGCCTTTGCCTCACCCGTTCGCGTGCATCCGCTCGATATAGCTGCGCATCTCCTCGGCCTCGTGACGAGCCTCGCGCAGGCCCTCCATCGCAGCCTTAAGTTCCGCCTCGGTCTGGCTGATATGGTTCGTCAGTTCCGCCTCGCGCTGTTCCAGATAGGCCAGCGCCTGGTCGCGCAACTCTTCTGCCTCATGCAGCGACTGCGCCAGCTTGTCCATCTCGGCCATGTCGCCGCCCTGAACACGCGTGAACCGGTGCAGAAGCCAATGCGTGAACCATCCCATTGCGAAGGCGACCATAAGGATGATGGCCGTGGCGATGACGAATTCGGTACGGTTCATTGGTCTTCCCCGGCCTCAAGGCCCTCGGGCCGCGGCAAGGGTCGTATCGTCTTTTCCGTCGGAGCGACAGAGGGGCTGATATTGCCTGAAAAATCCGGCGTGGGCGATGCCTCCTCGCCGGAGGCAGCAGCGGTCGGCGCAGGTGCTGGAGCCGTCGCCCCGGTACCATCGGTCGAGGATGCTTCGTCTGGGGCGCCACCCAACTCGGCCACCGGAAGGCCTTGCAGCACGAATTCGATCCGGCGGTTCGCCTCGCGGCCATCCTCGGTCCCGTTGTCGGCAATCGGGGTGGATTCGCCATAGCCCACGGCGGTCATGCCAGAGATATCGACCCGCCTGCCTTGCAAGGCCAGTAGCACCGCTTCGGCCCGCGCCTGCGACAGCGCCTGATTTCCGCCCTCGGACCCCTGGCTGTCGGTATGGCCGCCGATTTCCAGCTGCATCGGGGGGCAGGCGATGAGAATTTCGGCCAAGGCGTCCAGAACGGGCCGCGCATCGGTTGCCAGTTCGGCCGAGGCCGGGGTGAAGGTGATCTTATTCTGCGCAATGACCGCGTTCACATCCGCCGCGCATTCCTCGGGCGTGGGAAGGCTGGCAATCGGGTCCAGCGCCTCGTCATAGCGGACATTGACCCGGAAGGTCTGGCCTTGGCCCAACTTGCCGGATAGGATCTGCGTGATCCTCCCACGCGTCTCTTGCGAGCCGGTAAGTCCGGTCACTTCCACTGTGTCTGCCCGTACCAGAAGCGAGCCATGCTCGACTTCGGCAAGGGCTTCCAGCCCGGCGAGAACCCGGATCGGCCAGCCATCGGGAAGGGTTTCGTCCACACGGGTTGCAGTCAGCACTTCGGCCCCTTCAAAGGCCGCACGGGCAAAGGCATCTACCGCCTCGCGTGTCAGGTCGTCGGTCAGGCGACCGCGCAGTTCCAGACGGTCGTCCTCGGTCAGCAGGGCGGTGAATTCAGCCGGACCCTGGGTGGCTGTTTCGGCCTTTTCCAGCGTCGAGGTCAGCGAGAAGGCATCGGGTAGCCCGGTTTCCAACTCGCCCACAACCTTGTCGAAGGCGGCCTGCGACACCTCGCTGCCCGCCAGAAGCGTGACATCGCCGTCGGAGAAGGTGACCGAGGCCGACCCAAGCTCGGCAACGGCTCGAATGGCCAGGACCACGCCCTCGGCCCAGCGGGGCGTCGGCGTACCTAGGCCGATGGTGCAGACCGGACGACCGGTCAGCCCGGCAGAGGTCGCCGCCGTCAGGATCTGGGTCCGGGCCCGTTCCGTGTCGGCCGAACAGCTATCGAACCGGGCACCTTCGGCATCAACGACAAAGCGCAAGGTGAAGGGCGTGATCACCGGGCGCGGGGCGGAAATGTCCAGAACGAGTCGGACATCGCCGGGCACCAGTGTCCGCAGAGTGCTTTCGATTCGGCGCTTTTCAGCCTCGCTGTCCGAGATGGCCTTGATCTCGACTTCGGACGCTCCAACCGAGATCTTGGACCGCTCCAGAAGCTTCAGCGCCTCCAGCCCGAAGGCAAGCGCCGGCCCCCAGGTCTCCGGAGCAGGGTAATCGGCGGTTTCCAGCATGTTGGTCAGTTCCGCGTCAGGCGCGAGTGCGACCGCCGCCTCGGCCAGTGCTTCCTCGGACAGGCTGCCTTCCGCTGGGTTTTCCGGCATGAGCCCGATCAGTTGGATGCCATCCTCTGTCCGCAGCATCTGGACCGAGAAATCCGGCGCTTCGATCGCCGAGGTGGGTGTCACATCAAGCCCGTCACGGATGCGCGAGCTGTCGACGAGAGCGCCCACCAGATTTACCGCACGGAACCGCGTCGCCACGTTCGGGGCAGTGCCCGTAAGATGCACTTGCAATCCGTCGCTCTGCACCGTGATCCAGTCGATCTTCTGATCGGTCAATCGGGCACCGACCACACTTTCGGTGCGCTTCTCAATCACCAGTGCGGCTGCATAGGCCACACTGACCATCACCATGGCCGCCAGAATGAAGGCCAGAAGCGCAAGGGTGGTCGAGGACAGGCGGCGGAGGATCTTGGGCAAAGCTTGTTCCAGGCGACTCGGGGCAGCGCAGATGGCCCCGACGCTTCCTAGGGGTTTGGCGCCCCGTGTTCAACCAAGCCAGGCCGCGACGGCAAGAAACGGCACAGGGATCAGCCCGGCGTCGCGGTTGGCCCGAAAGACCGCTAGGCAAGAGGCCGGATCGTCTAGGTCCAGTTTCTGCATCTGCCACTGGATGTGCCAACCCATCGCCCAGACCCCACCCAGCGCCACGACCAGCGCCAGCACGCGTCCCTCATCGGCATGTGCCATGATGACGGCTGCGGCAAACAGGACCAAGGTTGCGGCGAAGAAGCCCCAAAGCCACCGTCGGCTTTGCGCCCCGAAAAGTCGCGCCGTCGACTTCACGCCGATCAGCGCGTCATCCTCGCGGTCCTGATGGGCATAGATGGTGTCGTAATACAGTGTCCAGGCGATCCCCGCAGCATAAAGGAAAAGCGCCGCCACCGGCACCTCGCCCGCATGGGCCGCCCAGGCCAGAAGCGCGCCCCAATTGAACGCAAGTCCAAGAAAGACCTGCGGCCACCAGGTGAACCTTTTGGCAAAGGGATAGATCGCCACCAGTGCCAGGCTGGCCACGCCAAGGGCCACCGCCAGCCAGTTGTAGGTGAAAAGGATCCCGGCGGCGAGCAGCGCCTGCACCACCATCCAGACCAGCGCCCCTCGCACGGTCACCTGGCCCGAGGGGATCGGGCGGCTGCGCGTCCGGGTCACGGCAGCGTCGAACTCGCGGTCGGTGATGTCGTTCCAGGTGCAGCCCGCGCCGCGCATGAGAAACGCTCCTACCCCGCAGGACACCACCAGCCAAAGGTCCCACCAGCGAAAGCCCGAGACGCCCCCGGCCAGGGCAATCGCCCAGAGGCAGGGGATCAAGAGAAGCCAGGTCCCGATGGGACGATCTGCGCGGCTCAGCCGCAGATAGGGCCGGGTGACAGCCGGGGCGAACAAGTCCACCCAGTTCCCCTTCGGAGCATCGGCCACTGCGTCTGCTGGCGCGGCCTCTGGAATTTGCGGCGGCTCGGTCATAGGGTCACGCTCATGTCGGATGTCAGGCTTCATGTAGACCACCCGCTTGCCGACGGGCAAGCCGTGCCCCTGTCGCAGGATCAGGCGCATTATCTGGTGGGCGTCATGCGGCTTGCGGTCGGCGACGCGGTGCATCTCTTCAACGGGCACGACGGCGAGTGGCGCGCGACTCTGACTGCTGCGGGCAAGCGCGGAGCTGTCGCAACATGTCAGTCGCAGACCCGTCCATTGCAACTTCCGCCCGACCTTTGGCTCTTGTTCGCGCCGATCAAGAAAGCCCGGACTGATTTCATCGTGGAAAAAGCCGTCGAGTTGGGCGTGGCGCGTATCCTCCCAGTCCAGACCCGGCACACCAATTCTGAGCGTATTCGGCAAGACCGACTTCAGGCACATGCGGTGGAAGCCGCCGAGCAATGCGGCGCGACTTTTGTCCCCGACGTCGCCGATCTGCAGCCGCTTGACCGTGTCCTGAGCGATTGGCCCAAAGGGCGACGACTGTACTGGTGTGACGAGACCGCCCTCAGCCAACCCGCCAAGCTGGCTCCGCAGGACGGCCCCGCTGCCATTCTGATCGGCCCCGAGGGCGGTTTTTCCGCTGAAGAAGCAAAACGACTGCGCGGACGCGCCGATACGACGCCGATCTCGCTTGGCCCCCGCATCCTGCGCGCGGACACGGCCGCGGTCGCCGCGATCACCCTTTGGCAGGCTGCTTGCGGGGATTGGCAGTGATCCGCTCTGCCGCTCCGGAGGATGAGGCAGCGCTGGATGCGTTTCTGGCGCGGCATTCGCCAAGCTCGATGTTTCTGCGCGGCAATCTTGCGGCGCATGGGCTTGGACCGAGCGACAACCACCACGCAACCCGCTATCTGATGTATCTGCAGGGCGATGTCGTCGGCGCCGTCCTGGGCTTGACGAAAGGCGGGATGATCCTGTGCCAGTCGGGGGACTGCCCGTCGGCGCTGGCCCCGTTGGTCGCGGAACTGGATGGCGCGGTGGTGACCGGGGTCACTGGCGATGCCGATCAGACGGCGCGCGTGATCGAGCTCATGGGCCTTCAGGACTCCATGCGTCGCGACGTGGTGGAACCACTTTTCTATTTGCCGCTACAAGACCTTCGGCCTGGTGCGGATGTGCTGCGACGACCCGACCGGGGCGACCTGGCGCTCATGACCGACTGGTTCAAGTCTTACCTTGTCGAAACCGGCCTTGCTGAGCCCGACGCCACAACGGCTTTGGCAGCCGCTGACCGGGCAAGTGGCGAAATCGCGGGCGATGATTTGCGCCTGCTGATGGTCAACGGGCAACCGGTCGCCATGGCAGCGATCAACGCTCGCGCGGGTACCAGCGTTCAGGTCGGCGGGGTCTTCGTGCCACCTGCCTTGCGCAATCGTGGGTTTGGCCGGTCAGTCATCCGTGCCCTGTTGGCGGAGGCGCGGGCAGAGGGTGCGACCGAGGCGGTCCTCTTTTCCAACAATGACGCCGCCTCGAGCGCGTATCGCAGCCAGGGCTTTACCCAGGTCGGTCGGTATCGCATAGCTTTTCTGACCCATCCGCAGACCATTCGGATACCGACATGAGCTTCATCCGCCCGGAACTAGCCGCTGCCGCACACCGCTGGCGGGGGGTCCTTGCAGCCCTGGTCGTGGCGGCCCTTGGCAGCTGGATGGCCCTGCAAGGCGGCTATCTTTCGGCATCGCTTGGGCTGGTGCTCGGGGCCCTCGGCCTCGGCCTTGCCCTGATGTCCTGGCGCCGGTTGCGGTTTCAGCAGGACGGCGACGCGCCCGGGATCGTGCGGGTCACGGAGGCGCAGATCGCCTACATGGGGTCGCGCGTCGGCGGGTTCATCGCTTTGCCCGACCTGTCCGAGATCCGCCTTCTCACTCTGCGCGGTCGGCGAATATGGAAGCTGAAGCAGGCGGACGGACAGCTCTTGCACATCCCTGTCGAGGCACTGGGTGCGGAAGCCTTGTTCGATGCCTTTGCCATACTGCCAGGCATCGACATGGGGACGCTGGTTGCAGCGCTCGGCGCCGACGCGCCGCCGTCGGACAGCCGGGTCATTGCGCTGGATGGGGCTGACCGGCTGATCTGGGCGCGCAAGGGCGAGGGCGTGGTGGTCCGCTGACGGTGGCTGTCCGGCCCAGAAATTGCGAAGTCCGCCCTTACAGGCGTTAGCAAATCTCACGTCCAAAGCCAACGCATTGAAACGGGCAGACTCGGATGATTTGCCCACGTGGCCATTCCCAACTGTGCACTTCCGCCCCCTTGACTTCACCTTTGCCCCAAGACACCTCTTGGCACCCGGTCTTCGTTCGCCGGGCACGACCTGCCAGCCCCGGAGCCTGCCCCTCATGTCGATCCCTCAGTCCGGCGGCGGACCCATCGAAAGCTTCGACCAACTCGCCGCCTATATGGAAGCGGGCTGCAAGCCCAAGGCCGCCTGGCGGATCGGTGCCGAGCACGAGAAATTCGGCTGGCTGACCGATACGCGCCAGCCGCTGCCCTATGCCGGCCCTCGGTCGATCTCGGCGATCTTTGACGGTCTGGCCTCCCGTTACGGCTGGCAGCCCGTCCGCGAAGGCGAGAACGTGATCGGACTGGCGCGGGCGGGCGCGAACATCAGCCTGGAACCGGGCGGGCAGTTCGAGCTCTCCGGAGCGCCGCTTGTCTCGACGCTGGAGGTCGGAGCGGAACTGCAAACCCACCTGGACGAAGTCCGCAGCATCGCCGAGCCGATGGGGGTGCGCTTCATGGGCATCGGGGCCGCGCCGGGATGGTCGCACGACCAGATGCCAGTGATGCCGAAGGGCCGCTATCGGCTGATGACCGACTACATGGGGCGGGTCGGGACCCACGGCACGCAGATGATGTACCGGACCTCGACCGTGCAGGTGAACCTCGACTATTCGTCCGAGGCCGACATGGTCCGGAAACTGCGCGTCGCGCTGGCGCTGCAGCCGGTCGCGACGGCACTGTTCGCCTCCAGCCCCTTCTTCGACGGCAAACCCAACGGCCACCGCAGCTGGCGCAGCCGGATCTGGCGGGGGCTGGACGACAGCCGAACGGGCATGCTGCCCTTTGCCTTCGAAGACGGGATGGGCTTTCAGCGCTATGTCGACTGGGTGCTGGATGTGCCCATGTACTTCGTCTACCGCGACGGGACATATATCAACGCCCTGGGCCAGTCGTTCCGCGATTTCCTGAAGGGTCAGCTGCCTGCCCTGCCGGGCGAGAAGCCCACGCTGTCGGACTGGGCCGACCACATGACCACCGTCTTCCCCGAGGCGCGGGTGAAGAAATACATCGAGATGCGCGGCGCGGATTGTGGCGATCAGGCCCATATCGCGGCGCTGCCCGCCTTCTGGGTCGGCCTCATGTACGACCAGACCGCGCTGGATGCCGCGTGGGATCTGGTCAAGGGACTGGACGCCGAGACGCGGGAAGGGCTGCGGGTCGCGGCCTCTGTCTCGGCCCTTGCGGGCGAGGCGGCGGGCGTGAAGCTGCTGGATCTGGCGCGGGCGGCAGTTGGACTGTCCCATGCGGGCCTGACGGCGCGGGGACTGGGCGAAGAGGTGCAGTTGCAGCCGTTGGTCGACAGCCTGAAGACCGGAAAGGTGCAGGCCGACCGTTGGCTGGAGCTTTACAACGGCGCCTGGGGTGGTGGCCTGGACCCGATCTATGAGGCGGCTTCCCTCTAGTTGCGCGACTTATTCGTTGCCTTCACCTTCGGGCATCGCGCCGCCTTCGTCTTCGGACACCGGCCAACCTGCCCCGGTCAGAGTGCCCGCCGTCCAGATCAGCGCCTGAACGCAGCGATCCGCCCCGGTAGCATTACAGTTGATCCCGTGTTGGGCCAAAAGCAGGACCGGGCCGTCGAAATCCACCACCTGCCAGCCAAAAGCCATGTGGTCAAAACGCTGGCCCCCGGCCAGGATCGTCAAGGTCGATCCGCCCGTTCCACCCCAGGGGCTGGCCATGGTCGAACAGTCGATACCGCCCCAGTCGATGATCGTCTCAGGCTCGCCCTCACCGGTCAGTTCCACCGTCTGGACTGCCGTTGGGGCGACGGTGATCTGTCCGTTGTCGAACCCCGCGCAAAAGTCGCGCGCCTCAGAGACAACGTCATCCACGGTCCAGCCAAGCACGGGCTGCGGTGCCAGCGCCAGAACGGCAAGGCCTAGCAAGCGCCTCATCCGGCGACCTCCGGGTCGGCCTGCTTCTTGCCGCCGATCTTCGGCTCGGTCCCGTTCTTGATCCGCTTCAGATTCTCGCTGTGACGGATGTAAATCAGGATCGTCAGAAGCACGCAGAGGAAGAGCATCTGTCCGTGCATGAAATAGAACGCCCACATTGCGCTGCTGGCGGCTGCGAACAAGGCCGCAACCGACGAGATCCGCGTGACCAAGGCCCCGACCAGCCAGGTCCCGGCAATGCCCAGGCCGACCGGCCAGGCCAGGGCGATCACGATGCCAAGGAAAGTCGCCACCCCCTTGCCGCCCCTGAACTTCAGCCATACCGGGAAGAGATGGCCCAGAAAGGCCGCCAATCCGGCCAATTGGGCCGCATCCTCGGCCAAAAGCCAGCGTGCGATCAGGACCGCCACGGCACCCTTGGCCGCATCCAGGATCAATGTCGCGAGTGCCGCCGTCTTGTTCCCCGTCCGCAGCACATTGGTCGCACCGATGTTCCCGGACCCGATCTTGCGCAGGTCACCCAGCCCCATTGCGCGGGTGACCACGACCCCGAACGGGATCGAGCCAAGCAGATAGGCCAGCGCTGCGGTCAGCCAGAGCAGGGTCGGGTCGGTCAGAATCGGCGGCATCGGTCAGGCCTCGGCTGCAAACACCTGCGTCCCGGCGACGTAGGTGGCCAGCACCTTACCCTCCATCCGCGCGCCGTCAAACGGGGTGTTTTTCGACTTCGACCGCAGGCGGAAGCGGTCCATGAGGAAGGGCGCGTCGGGGTCGAACAACACCAGATCGGCGGGCGCTCCGGGTGAGAGGCGGCCTTGCGGAAGGCCAAGGCGATTGGCCGGGTTCAGTGCCATGGCGCGGAAAAGCGCGGGCAGGTCCAGATGCCCGGCGTGGTACAGGCGCATCGCGGCGGGCAGGAAGGTTTCCAGCGCGACGGCGCCAGGGGCGGCCTCTTCGAAGGGCAGGCGCTTTGATTCCTCGTCCGCCGGGGTATGCATGGAGCAGATGATGTCGATCGCGCCGTCGGCCACTGCCGCTACGATGGCCAACCGGTCTTGTTCCGACCGCAACGGCGGTGTCATCTTGAAGAAAGTCCGGTAGTCGCCCACGTCAAACTCGTTCAGCGTCAGGTGGTGGATCGAGGTGCCTGCCGTCACATCCAGCCCCGCCGCCTTGGCCCGCGCGAGCGCCGGCAGCGATTTCGCTGTAGTAATCTGGTCGGCGTGGTAGCGGACGCCCGTCATCTCCACCAGGGCCAGGTCACGCTCCAGCCCCATCCGCTCCGCCATGGGCGACACCGCCGGGATGCCGCGAAGCGAGGCGAATTTGCCGCTGGTCGCCGCCGCGCCCGACGACAGGCCCGGGTCCTGCGGATGGCCCACGACAAGAGTGCCCAGCGATTTCGCATAGGCCATAGCGCGGGTGATCGCCTTGGCTTCGGTCGAGACCTTGAAGACATCAGTGAAGGCGATGGCACCAGCGTCACGCAGGAACCCAATCTCCGTCATCTCTGCCCCCAAGCGGCCCTTGGTCAGGGCAGCCATGTGGCGGATACGGACGGGCGCTTCGGCCGCGCGGCGTGTGACGAATTCCAGCGTCTCGGGCGTGTCGATGGCGGGTAAGGTGTCCGGCCGGGCGATGATAGTGGTCACGCCGCCCGCCGCAGCCGCCAGCCCCGCCGAGCGGAAGCTTTCGCGGTGCCGCTCGCCCGGTTCGCCGATCTTGACGCCCCAGTCGACAATGCCGGGGGCCAAGCACTTGCCGCCGCAGTCGACGACGACTGCAGTCTTCGGGGCCTTCTCGTCCCGCGCCAGGATCGCCCCGGCTTTCACCGTCAGGCTGCCCAGTGTGTCAGTTCCGGCCTCGGGGTCGATCAGGCGGGCGTTTTGGAAATAGAGCGTGGTCATGTCGTCCCTGTCTGGATGCCGCGCATCAGCCGGTAGACCTCGGCGCCGTCCTTGATTCCTTCAAACCCAATACGCGTTGTGGACAGATCGCCGTCCGAGTCCCGTTCGCGTCGGGTGTGGAACCAGAGATTGTCATAGCCCTCACCCCGGACGAGTTCCAGCGCCGTGTCGGGCTGGATCGGGTAGGCCTCCAAGGTCTGGCGGTGACTGGCTCTCAAGATATAGGCCGTGCGGGTAGTGAGCGCATAGCGCGTCGTGCGGTGCGCGCGGGCGGCCTCGACCCACTGGTGAAACACAAGCGTGTAGCCAAGAAGCAGGAAGATCAGCCCGATCGCCAAAGTGAAAAGGCCAAGGCCCCATTGGCCCAGCCAGACCGCGTGTCGCAGCCCGACCCCGGTGCCCGCAAGTCCCAAGACCAGAAATGGCACCCCGAACAGTGAAAGGAAGACCAATCGCCCGCGATCGCGAATACCGGGAAGCGGAGCACCTTCCCAGATCAAGCGCTCTCCCTGTTGCAGGACACTATCCCAGCCCTCAACCATTACGGGGCCGTCGCCCGGCTGCGGTCAGAAGGAGGTAGGATACGGCCGGTGGGTCGGACTGGTGCTTTAGGAGATGGCGGTTCCCGGTCGTGGTGGTGACCTGAACAGCGCCCAGAAAGGGCTGGGCGGACTGCAGCTGCGCAAGGACCACCGTCTGCCCGCGAGGACCCAGAAGGCGCCGGTCGGTCAGACGCCAGACCTCAGCCAGCGCCTCGGATTGCAAAAAGGCAGCCCGGGCGGCAATGGCAAGTGCTGCGCCAACCGGCCCGACTACCGGATACGGGTTCTGCAACCACAGCAGGACCAGACCGGCCCCGATGCCGAGGATCACCGCCATGACAAGATGCGCCCGCCAGTAGACCGTCTGGTCCGGGCGAAACTCGGCAACCGGCCTTTCGCCTGGGTCCAGCGGTAAGGGATGGCCCAAAATGGGGTCAGGCTCGCTCCGGGCCATCAGGCGATCCAGACGATCAAGGTGGTGAAAAACGCAAGAAATAGAAGAACGGCAGCGGCCACCATGCCGCCGATGCGGGCGTCGGACTTCTGAGGCTTCTGGTCTGGGTCGGGGGTCATGCGTTGGTCCTTCCCTCTAAGTTGCAGATCAGCCGAAAGATCTTCTCACCCTCCGCGATGATTTCAAAGCGCGCCTTCGAAGGGTGAAGTGTACCATTCACGTCCTGCTTCGGCCGGGAAGGCAAACCGAACGTCGAGGCTCCAGTACCTGTGACGGGCAGGCTGAAGGCGGCGAAAGACGGCGCGTGCCCCGCGACGGCGAAGGTTCTGGCTCTTGCGCGTTGGTGCAGACCGGGGAGGGGGGGAGATGTCGTCATTCCTGGCGTTTTGACCTTGTAGCTTCAATCTTCAAGTCTTTGACAAGTCGCAGGATATGCTCGGTGTCTTCAGGCCGCAGCGGGCCGAATTTGACCGGCCTTTCCCCGATGCCGGGGAAGGAAAGGTAGTTGCCTTCGCGCTGAATGGTGGCGTGGGCGAGGGGTTGTGTCCGGACGCCCGAAATCGGCCAACCTGTGGTCGCATGAATTTCCCTTGCGGTGATGGTGTAGCGTTCATGATGAAAGCCGAGCGCGATGCTGATAACGACGCCTCCCGCCGCCGCAGCCATAAAGGCAAGACCCAGAAAGAGGGCTTCCATTTTGGAGCGGCTGGGCCTTGTGCAGTCACTTTCCAGAAGCCAGGTTACGCAGCGACCGGTTGCAAGCGCATACCAGTAGAGCAGGGCGAAAAAGCCCAGGGCCAGAAGCAGAATTGCGGCCCAGACCAGCATCGCAGGCAGTGGCGCAGGCGTGCCCTGCCAAAGCACTGCATCTGCTTTGGTCAAGCCATCATCCCCACGATCTTTCGGCCGCGTTCGGCGCGGAGGTTCCGCGCGAGGAGGTCCATGCAGGCCATGCGGACGGCGACGCCCATCTCCACCTGGTCCTGGATGACCGAGCGGTTGATGTCGTCGGCGAGGTCGCCGTCGATCTCGACCCCCCGGTTCATCGGGCCGGGATGCATGACGATGGCATCCGGTGCGGCGTGGGAAAGTTTATCCGCATCAAGGCCATAGCGGTGGTAGTATTCGCGTTCGGAGGGGATGAAGCCACCGTCCATCCGTTCCTTCTGCAGCCGCAGCATCATCACCACATCCGCGCCCTTCAGGCCTTCGCGCATGTCGTCGAACAGCTCGCAGCCAAAGTCCTCGACGCCGGAGGGCATCAGGGTCGGGGGCGCGATCAGGCGCAGGCGGTTTTCCATTTTCCCAAGCAAAATCAGGTTACTGCGGGCTACGCGGCTGTGGGCGATGTCGCCGCAGATGGCGATGGTCAGGCGCTGGAGCCGGCCTTTGGCGCGGCGGATGGTCAGCGCGTCAAGGAGGGCCTGCGTGGGGTGTTCGTGCCGCCCATCGCCTGCGTTCAGGACAGCGCAATCCACCTTTTGCGCCAGAAGGTTGACGGCTCCGCTTGCTCCATGCCGCACCACCAAGAGATCGGGGTGCATGGCGTTCAAGGTCATCGCGGTGTCGATCAGCGTCTCGCCCTTCTTCACGGACGAATTTGCGACCGACATGTTCATCACATCGGCCCCAAGCCGCTTGCCCGCCAGTTCAAAGCTGGACTGCGTTCTTGTTGAATTTTCAAAGAAAAGATTGATTTGCGTCATCCCCGCCAGCACGTCGGACTGCTTGACCGTGCGGCGGTTGAGGTCGACGTAACGCTCGGCAAGGTCGAGGACGGTGGTGATCTCCAGGGGGCTGAGCTGTTCGATCCCCAGGAGGTGGCGGGCGCGGAAGGCCATGTCTCGTCCCCTTGTCGTTTGACCCTCTATCGCAAACCGGGCGGGGCGGGGCAAGCGAGGCGCGGGGGGCGTTGCGCGGGGCGGTTAAGGAGGGATGACGGGAAAGGGCGCGCAACGGGCGGGGCGTGCTGGAAGGCGGGCGGTCAAGTCCTTGCGAACGCTGGGTTAATCGGCGTCTCTTGCAGTCCTTTTGCTGTCTTCCTTGCGTCTTCCTTTTGTCTTCCTTCCGTCTCTACGCCCTTACGGATCAGGGGCAGTTAACCAAGCTTTGCGAATCGGGACAGGCGGCGCGTCGTCGACTTCGTCACTCCTCGCAGGCGGTCCGCCGACGAGGAGACGAAGTCGAACGAGGAGGGTTCGGTCCAGCCTCAGGGCGCGCCGGGCAATTCGCTGGCCCAGATGTCGGCGCCGTCCACCGTGTAGGTCATCCAGCGCTGGTCCTCGCCCACCGGGGCCATGTCGAAGGCAAGAAGCGCATCCATCGTCAGACGAGGGTTCAGGATCGCCTCGGAGCAGGTGCCGAAGCTGTTCGATGCCCTGGCCCCGGCGGCTGAGGTCACCACGATGGCCCAGAGCGTCGGGCAGGCATTGCCGCCACCGGCCAGAGTGACCAGCACCAGGTCTTCACCGTTGAACTCGGGCCGGGGGATGACGGCCTGGATGGCGACATAGGTGTCGGCCAGCCCGACGGCCGTGCCGTTGAACATCAGCTGCTGGCCCTCGTAGCCGTCTTCGAACACATAGGGCGCGACCGACAGGGTACCGCCCGCGACCTCGGCACTTTCCAGGTAGGGCGGGTTCGTCAGGTCGAGGGGCAGCGGCGTTTCGGCCAGGGTCGGCAGGGGCAGGAAGGCAAGGGTCAGGGCGGCCAGGGCGCGCATGGGGATCTCCGCTTTTGACGGGAGCGTTAGGCTGGGTGTACGGCGCGAGCAAGGTGGGGTTTCGTGACCCGGTCAGGACGGGCAAACGGGCTTGACCTCGCCCGAGCCCCACACGAAGGCACGGGACCGAAAGGACCAGCGCAGCCATTGCCCGTCCTGCCCCAGCCAAGAGACGGGCTTGGCCACGGTCAGGGCCATGACCGGGCCGGTTGGCGGACCACCGCCAAAGACAAGGCAGCCGCTTGCCGGAGTGGCATTGGTCAGCGTCGCACCAAATCGCATAGAGTCGAGCGTGACCAGGACCAGCCAGAGGGCAAGGCCCAGGGCCGCGCCGCGCCAAGGTGCGGTTAGCCTGAACCCAAGCGCGGCGCAAATCAGGCAGGCCGCGACGATGCCGAGGTGGATTGCCAAGGGCTGCGGCGCGCCGGAGAGAACTGTGCCCAGCCAGAGGGCCAGAAGCCCAGCGGGCAGCGTCATCGCCAGCACGGGGACCGACGCGCTGGCGCAGGAGAGCTGCGGCCGGATCAGAAGGAAGACGGCCAGAGCGCCACAGACAAGGCCCAGGCCACGGGCGATTACGGTTCCCAGGACGGGTACATCGTCCAGATAGAAGCGCGCATTTCCGCCGAAGACCAGAAGGTTTGCAAGCGCGACGGCGATCAGAAGGGCGGGCCACAGCCGCGGGCGTTGCAGTGCGAGGACGACGGGCACGGTCAAGCATGCCAGCAAGATGACCTCGGTCATGGGACACTCTGGGCCGAACCTTTTGCCGCAGCCTTGGTCTGGTGGAGGGTGCCGGTCAAGGCGGCAATCGCGACTGGTCCCCGGCGGGAGCGTTGCGTAGTCTTTGCCCATGGGAATCGCTGCCGACATCGCCGGGGACTGGGAGGCCGCGCTTGCGGCCCTGGAATGGCAGGTCGAGGCGGGTGTCGATGAGGTGATCGGGGACGGCCCGGTCAACCGGTATGAGTTGGCTGCCGAGGTGAAAAAGGCCCCTGCGGCGGTGCAGCCGGTGGTCGCGGTGGCGGCGGCGGACCCGGTGGCGGTGGCGAAGGCCGCGGCCCTTGCAGCGGGAACGCTGGAGGAGTTGCGGGCGGCTTTGGCCGGGTTCGAGCAGTGCGAGCTGAAGAAGGGCGCGCGGAACACGGTCTTTGCGGATGGAAGTTATGGGGCGCGGGTGCTGGTGCTGGGCGAGGCGCCGGGGGCCGATGAGGACCGCGAGGGTCGGCCCTTCGTGGGGCGGGCGGGGCAATTGCTGGACAAGATGTTCGCGGCGATCGGGCTGTCACGCACCTCGCCCGACCCTGCGGCAGCGCTGTACATCACCAATGTCATGCCCTGGCGCCCCCCCGGCAACCGCGACCCGGAGCCTGCGGAAATCGCGATGATGCTGCCCTTCGTTGAACGACACATCGCCTTGATGAACCCGGAGTTCATTGTTGTGATGGGCAACACGCCGCTGTTCGCTCTGACCGGGACCAAGGGCATTTTGCGGGCGCGGGGGAATTGGGTGCAGGCCCTGGGCAAGCCCGTGCTGCCGTGCTGAGCCTGCAGGCGAGGTTAAGGGGTTGACGCGGGTCATGGCGTTTTCGGACCTGCATGCCAGGTCGAACCTTGTGCCGGTGCTTCTGGCTGCTGCCGACACTGCGGATCTGGTGATTGGGGCGGGGGATTTCTGCAACATGCGTCTGGGCCTTGGGCCTGCCATGCATGAGTTGCAGCCGATGGCGGGAAAGGCGGTCTATGTCTGCGGCAATGCCGAGAGCGTGGCAGAGCTGCAAGCCGCGACGGCAGCGACAGTTCTGCATGGGACGGGCGTCATCAAGGCCGGTCTGTCGCTGTTCGGCCTGGGCTGTGCCGTGCCGCCCACGCCCTTTGGCAGCTGGTCCTGCGACCTAACGGAAGCCGAGGCGGAAGGCCTGCTGGCAGGAATGGGGGCGGTCGATATCCTGGTCACGCATGCGCCGCCGAAGGGGGTGGCCGATGTCTCCTCGACCGGTCGATCGCTTGGGTCTGAAGCGATACGGGCGGCTATCGAGACGCTACAGCCCCGCTATTGCCTCTGCGGTCACATCCATGACAGCTGGGGCAAACGCGGCCGGATCGGTGTGACCGAAGTGATCAACCTGGGGCCGCATCCCGTGCTGCTGGAGGTCTAGGTGCTGCCGGTCGATGCCCTGACCCTGTTGGCCTTCATCCCTGCGGGCCTTGCGCTGAACCTGACGCCGGGGGCGGACATGATGTTCTGCCTTGGGCAGGGGTTGAAGGCGGGGCGGCGGGCGGCGATGGCGGCGAATTTCGGGATTGCGCTGGGGGGCATGCTGCATGTGACCTTGGCGGCGCTTGGCCTCGGGGCGCTGGTAGTCGCGCATCCGGCGGCGTTCGAGGCGATACGCTGGCTGGGTGTAGGGTATCTGCTCTGGCTGGCAGCGGGGGCACTTCGGGGCTCGGCCTTTGCGGGGGAGGTGGCTGTGGCGCGGGTGCCAGTGGGGCGGGTGTTCGGGCAGGCGCTTTTGGTGAACCTCCTCAATCCCAAGGTGATCCTGTTCATCCTGGCTTTCCTGCCGCAGTTCGTGGACCCCGCGCGTCCGATCCTGCCGCAGTTCCTGACGCTGGGGGTGGTGTTCAGTCTGGGCGGGTTGGTGGTCAACGGCGTGGTGGGGTGGTTCGCCGGGACGATCGGGCAAAGGGTCGCGCGGTCGGAAAGCCTGGGGCGCTGGCTTTCGCGGATCAGCGCGGGCATCTTCGGGGCGCTGGCGGTGCGGCTGGCCTTGATGCCGAGGGGGTGACGATGAGCCGGATCGACGAGACACTGCCTTTCCACCCTGTGCGCATAGCTGTCTTGACGGTCAGCGATACCCGTACTCGAGAGACGGACAAGTCGGGCGACACTCTGGTCGAGCGGCTGGAGGCGGCGGGGCATGTTCTGGCGGCGCGCGGGATCGTGCCGGACGACCGGGGGCTGATCGCGGACCGGCTGCGGGAATGGATCGCGGACGAGGGCGTGGATGTGATCCTGACCACGGGGGGCACGGGGTTGACGGGGCGCGATGTAACGGTCGAGGCGCACCGCGAGGTTTATGAGAAGGAGATCGACGCCTTCGGCACGGTCTTCACCATCGTCAGCATGCAGAAGATCGGGACCAGCGCGGTGCAAAGCCGGGCGACGGGTGGCGTGGCAGGCGGGACCTATCTGTTCGCGCTGCCGGGCAGCCCAGGTGCCTGCCGTGATGCCTGGGACGAAATCCTGGCGCGCCAACTGGACAGCCGCCACCGGCCCTGCAACTTTGTCGAGATCATGCCGCGGCTGGAAGAACATCTGCGACGGAAATAGCCGGGCGGGTCGTAACAACTGCGTTGGGCAGGGTTTGCGCTCTGGCCCGCAATGCCGAACACGCTAGTCTCCTGCCAAGGGGACAAGCGGCAGGGTGTCGCAAGCAAGGAGCAGGAATGCGGTTCTTTCGCCGGAGTCTGATGGGGCTGTTGATGCTGGCGCTGACGCTGGCATTGCTGGGCCTTGCGGCGATGACCGTTGGCAGTGCGATCCGGGCCAGCATTGAGCCGGGGGGGCCTGCGCGTCCAGCGGCGGAACGGGTGGTATCAGCCAATGTGATGACGATCGAGCCGGGTGAGATCACGCCGCAACTGACGGCCTATGGCAAGCTGGAAGCGCGGCGGGCGCTGGACGTGCGGACGCGATCGGGCGGGACGGTGATCTGGGTCGCTGACAGCTTTCGCAATGGGGGCGAGGTTGCCGAGGGCGACCTGCTGTTCCGGCTTGACCCGGTGCCTGCAGAGAATGCGGTGGCGCTGGCGCGGGCCGATCTGACAG
Organism: Tabrizicola sp.; assembly: GCA_025458105.1. Classification (GTDB taxonomy): domain Bacteria; phylum Pseudomonadota; class Alphaproteobacteria; order Rhodobacterales; family Rhodobacteraceae; genus Tabrizicola. The sequence goes on from JALOTD010000052.1 coordinate 39,880, forward strand.
AAGCGCGGGCGGCCGGGGTTGAGGCGCTGGCGGCGGTCGACCTCGCAGTGGAAGACCTTGCGGCGGCCGAGGCGCAGGCGGTGCTGCGGCGGCAGGCGCTGGAACGGCAACAGGGTCTGGTTGAGCGTGGCGCTGGTTCGCCCCAGGCGGTCGAGACGGCAGAGCTTGCCATGTCTTCGGCCGATCAGGCGGTTCTGTCGCGCAAACAGGCGCTGGCGACGGCCCGGGCGCGGGTGGATCAGACGATTGTGGCAGTGACGCGAGCAGAAATAGCCGAACGGGATGCGGCGCGTGCCCTGACCGAGACTGAAGTGCGTGCAGGCCTGGGAGGACGGGTGGTCGGGGTCAGCCTGACTCCGGGGGCGATTGTGACGGCGAACGAGGCTGTCGGGCGGATTCTGGACCCTTCCGCGCTGGATGTGGCGCTGCGGCTTTCAGCGGCGCAATACGCGCAGCTTGTGGACGACAGCGGTACCTTGCGGACGGCGGAGGTGTCGGTGTCACTGCCGGGACTTACGGGCGGCAGGGCTCTGGGCGGACGGTTGGAGCGGGTGGCGGCGGCAGTGGCGGAAGGTCAGACGGGACGTCTGGTCTATGCCTCGCTTGATCCCGATGCCGAGGCGCAGGCCCTGCTGAAACCGGGCGATTTCGTTTCGGTGTCAATTGGTGGAGCACCGCTTGCGGATGCGGCGCTGATCCCTGCTACGGCTGTCGGGCGGCAGGGCACGGTCCTGACCGTCGGCCCTGAGGATCGGCTGGAAGAACAGGCTGTCGAGATTCTTGGGCGGCAGGGCGATGAAGTGATCGTCAGGGTGGGTCCCCTGGCCGGAGACGAGATCGTGTCGGAGCGGTCGGCGCTTTTGGGTGAAGGTATCCGGATCCGGCCACTGCGCCCCGGAGCGGTAGCGGAAGATGCGGTGAAATCGTCCAAACCAATGGGCGGTTGACATGAGTTTGCTGGGCGTCTTCGTCCGTCACCGCACGGCAGCCAATCTGCTGATGCTGCTGATGCTGGTGGCGGGCCTTCTGGCTGCGTTCAACATCCGGGCGCAGTATTTCCCTGACGTCGTGGTGAACGAGGTCACCGTCACGGTTGCATGGGACGGCGCGGGTGCCGAGGACGTGGATCGCGGCATCGTTCAAGTGCTGGAGCCGGTCTTCCTGACCATCGAGGGGGTTGCGGCTGTCAGTTCAAGGGCCAGCGAGGGTAGGGCGGTCGTCGATATCGAGTTCGAGCCGAACCATGATCTGGCGATTGCGGAAGAAGACGTGCAGGCTGCGGTGGACGCGCTCGCCTCGCTGCCGGAGGGGAGCGAGGACCCGGTTGTGGCTGCAGCCGCCTGGCGTGACCGGGTGACCGATGTGCTGATCAGCGGGCCAGTCGGGATCGACCAGTTGGGCCGCTTTGCCGACGAATTCATTGCCCGCTTGTTTGATGCTGGAATCAGCCGCGCAACGATAACCGGCCTTGCCAGCCCCGAGACCCTGGTCGAGATCCCGTCGACGGCGTTGATGCAGCACGACATCACCTTGTCCGAAGTTGCCGGAGCGATCGCGGCGGCCACAGCGGACAGTCCGGCGGGCGAATTGGGCGAAGGCGCGCGGCTGCGCACCGGGACGGAACGGCGCACAGTGGCCGAGATCGCCGCCATTCCGCTTCGGGCCTTGCCGGACGGCACCACCCTGACGGTGGGAGACATCGCGTCGATCCGCGCCAACCAGGCCAATTCGGAACGCGCGGCCTTTGTCGGCCCGAACCCGGCGATGACCATCCGCGTGGACCGTGCCGCTGACGGCGATGCGATACGGATGCAGTCCACCGTTGCCGAAGTCGCCGCAGTGATGCAGCTTGACCTGCCGCCCGGCGTGACGATCGAACTGGTCCGCACGCGGGCCGAGCAGATCAAGGACCGGCTGATGCTGTTTCTGGACAACGGCGGGTCGGGCCTGCTGTTGGTGCTGGTGGTGTTGTTCCTGTTCCTGAACGCCCGCATTGCCTTCTGGGTCGCGGCGGGAATTCCCATCGCCATGGTCTCGGCCCTGGCGGTGATGTACGTCTTTGGCCAGTCGCTGAACATGATCTCGCTTTTTGCGCTGATCATCATGATTGGGGTCGTGGTCGACGATTCCATCGTCGTATCCGAAAATGTGGAACACCGTGTGCGCGTTCTGGGCGAAAGCGGCGAGGTGGCTGCGGAACGCACCGCACGTTGGATGTCGGGACCGATCCTCGCCTCGTCGATCACGACGATCATCGCCTTTCTGGGCCTTGTGGCCATCGGCGGCCGCTTCGGCGAGCTGATCCAGGACATTCCGATCACGGTCTGCATCGTGCTTCTGGTTTCGCTGATCGAGTGTTTCCTGATCCTGCCCAACCATCTGGCGCATGCGATGAAGGACGCCGCGAAAGAGCGTTGGTACGACTGGCCCTCGCGGCAGATGAACCGGGGGCTGGACTGGTTGCGCCGGGTGGCAATCCGGCCCGGGATGCGGCTGGTGATCGCGGCACGCTATCCGGTGCTGGCGGCCTGCGTGCTGGCCCTGGCCTGGCAAGTGTCGCTGTTTGTCCGCGGCGAGGTGCAGTTCCGCTTCTTCAACGCGCCGGAACAGGCCTCGGTCAGCGGGGCGTTCTCGATGCTGCCGGGGGCGACGCGGGAAGACACGCTGGACATGATGCGCGAATTGCAGCGCGCGGCCGATGTGGTGACGGCGCGCTTTGAAGACCAGTATGGCGCAAACCCGGCAACTTTCGTTTTGGCCGAGGTCGGCGGGGCATCCGGGCGCAGCCTGTCGAGCGCGGATACCAAGGGCCCCGACCTTCTGGGCTCGATCTCGATGGAGTTGATCAGCCCCGACCTGCGGCCCTATCCGACCAGTGAGTTCGTGGCGGCGCTGGAGGCCGAGATCGTCGCGCACCCTCTGCTGGAAGAGCTGAGCTTTCGCGGCGCGCGGTTTGGTCCGGGTGGGGATTCGCTGGCGGTCGACTTGTACGGCGGCGAGGCCGAGACGCTGAAGGCCGCAGCCGAGGCGTTGAAGGCTGCGCTTTCGGCCTATCCCGAAGTGTCGGGGCTGGAGGACTCACTCGCCTATGACAAGGAAGAGCTGATCCTGACACTGACGCCGCAGGGCCAGGCGTTGGGCTTTGACACGGCCACCCTGGGCCGGACCCTGCGCGAGATGCTGGGCGGGATTGAGGCGGCGACTTATCCGGATGGCCCGCGCGAGGCGGCTATCCGGGTGGAGCTTCCCGAAGAGGAGCTGACCGCCGACTTCCTGTCGCGCATCCAGGTTCGTGCTGCCCCTGGGGTCTACGTGCCTCTGGCCGACATCGTGACGGTGGAAAGCCAGTCCGGATTCTCGACCGTCCGGCGCGAGAACGGGCTGCGGCTGGTTTCGGTCACCGGCGAGTTGTCCGAGGAGGACCCGGCCCGCGCAACCGAAGTGCAGCGCGCCCTGGAAGAAGAGATTGCGCCGCGCATTGCACAGGACTTTGGCTTGGCCTTCCAACTGTCTGGCCAAGCCGAGCAAGAGCGCGAGTTCCTGTCGGGCGCCCTGGTTGGGTTGATCCTGTGTCTACTGGGCATCTACATCACGCTGACTGGTATCTTCGCGCACTGGACGCGGCCTTTCGTGGTGATGTCGGTGATCCCCTTCGGCCTGGTCGGCGCGATCTTTGGGCACTGGGTATGGGATGTGCCGGTCTCGATGTTCTCGGTCGTGGGGATGATCGGGATGTCTGGCATCATCATCAATGATTCCATCGTGCTGGTCAGCACGGTCGATGAATATGCCAAGAAGCGCGGCCTGATCCCGGCGATTATCGATGGGGTGTCAGACCGGTTTAGGGCGGTGCTTTTGACGACGCTGACCACGGTTCTGGGGCTCGCGCCAATGCTTTACGAACGGTCCTCGCAGGCCGAGTTCCTGAAGCCGACCGTAGTGACACTGGTCTTTGGCCTGGGATTCGGAATGGTGCTGGTGCTGCTGGTTGTTCCGACCCTTATGGCGATCCAGGCGGACGTGTCGCAGTCGCTCCGGTCGTTGCGGCGCGCCGTCCGTGGCAGGCCGGGTCGGATGCGAACCGTCATGGCCGCGGCCTCAGTGTCTTTGCTGGCAGTTGCCCTGTTGCCGGGCTGGGTTGCATTGACCGGGACCTTGCCGGGATGGCTTGTGGCGCTGGCACCAGAGCTTGCCGACCGTTCGCCTGTGCTGGTGGCTTTGGCCCTGTTCCTTGCGACGACCCTGGTGGTCTGGCTGGTGGCTCTGGCGGCGGCGGCGGTCGGCCCCCGGCCAGGGCAAAGAGGTCAGGGTGCGGGGCAGCCCTGAACCTCGACCGCGCCGCCTGCAGCAAGGACCGTGACCGTCACCCCGGAGCGTTCCAAAGCAAACGGGGCGCCCTCGGGTGGAACAAGTTCAGTGATGGCGACCAATTCACTGCCGGCGCGCTGCGTCGTTGCCTCGGCAATCCAGACGCTGGGGTCGGCGGTCTCAAACGCCACCACCTCGGCACTGCCGGGATCGGGCAGGTCCAGCCTGGCGGTCAGGCGAAGGCCATCGGAAATCGGGTCGATGGTGCAGTCTATGTCGCGAAGTCCCGCCTCTGTTCCGGACACGGGTCGCTGGTCAAGTGACGTGCGGATATCGGCATCCGGCGCGCCGGGGCCGATGAGGTCGGAGGTCAGGGTGACCGAGGCCGGAAGGCAGATGTCGTCGCAGACCCCGAGGTCCATCTGCAGGACCAGTCGCACGGGACGGCTAGGGTCTTTTGGCGTGATCTCGATCGGCAGGACCACCCGGTCGTGATAGCCGATGGTCTGCAAACCGTTCGACTGAAAGACCGAGGGGGCGGGCCAGTGCAACCGGACCGACTGCAGGTTTTCCGAGCCGGTCCAGTCGAAGCTGGGGGGAATGCCGGCCTCTCCCGGGCTGCGCCAATAGGTCTTCCAGCCGGGCGCGAGGGTGAGGTCGACCGCGGCCATGTGCCGCCCATCATCCAGGCGCCAGCCGTTCAGAAGGGCTGCGGCAAGGACATCGTCCTGGGTCGTGGCGTGGGCCGAGAGCGCGGTCTGCGCTAGAAGTACGGCAAGAAGCATGGAACTTTTGATCATGGCGCTAGGATAGGAAGCGGCGGCGCGGAAGGAAATCACATTGCAGCGAAGCCATGCGAACGTGATCTTTCCGCCATGGTTCGGGCTTGAGGGCAAGGCCAATGCGGGTCATGCTTACCGGCATGTATCAAGGAGCATGATGGACCTTTCCGGCCAGATCCTGATTGCCATGCCGGGCATGGCTGACCCGCGCTTTGAGAAAAGCGTGGTCCTGATCTGTGCGCATTCCGGCGAGGGGGCGATGGGGCTGATCGTGAACAAGCCCCTGCAGGACCTGAGTTTCGAGAAGCTTCTGGGTCATCTGGGGATTCCGCGCCTGACCAAGGGGCGGGACATCCGTGTGCACTTTGGTGGGCCGGTGGAACGCGGGCGTGGCTTTGTGCTGCACTCGGCCGACTGGCAGCGGCGGATGACCGAGGGCACGATGCGGGTGCCCGGCGGGCTGGAGATGACGGCGACGACGAATATCCTCGAAGATCTGGCGCGCGGGGCGGGGCCGGGCGAGGCGCTGTTGGCGCTGGGATATTCCGGCTGGGGGCCGGGGCAGCTGGAGGCCGAGATTGCGCGGAATGACTGGCTGACAACCGAAGCGCCGGAGGGGCTGGTCTTCGGCGCGGACGACGGGGCGAAGTGGGCGACGGCGCTGCGCGGGATGGGGATTGACCCGTTGACGCTGAGTGCGACGGCCGGGCGCGCCTAAGGCGTTCGGGCGTCACCTTTCGAATACGCCCGTGGTCATGTGCCGCTTGCGGCCAAAGCCGGGATGGCGGGTGACGCGGAATCCGGCCTCGGCCAGCGCGCGGCGGACATGGCCCGCAGCGGTATAGGTCGCAAAGGTGCCGCCGGGGCGGGTGTGCCGGGCAACCTGTTCCATGAGGTCGGGCGTCCAAAGTTCAGGGTTCTTGGCGGGGGAGAAGCCGTCAAGAAACCAGGCGTCGGCCTGACCGGTCCACTGCTGCAGGGTCTGTCGTGCGTCGCCGAGGATGATCTGTGCGTTGAGGTTCGGAAAGTGCAAGCTGGTGGCCCCGGAGGCCCATTGCGCCAGAAATTCGGGCAGGATCGGTGCAAGTTCCGGGAAAGCGGCAAGCGCGCGGGCGATATCCGAAGCGGGCAGCGGATAGGCCTCGAAGCTGGCAAAGTGCACTTGGTGCGGGCCAGTATGAGCAAGGACTGTGGCCAGAAGATTGAGGCCAGTCCCGAAGCCCAGTTCGGCAATGACGAAGCCATCGCGGAACCGGGCGGGCAGGCCGTTGCCGTCCAGAAAGACATGGCGGGTCTCGGCCAGCCCGCCTGCGAGCGAGAAATAGGGGTCGTCGAATCGGGTGGCCACCGGAATCTGGCCGTCGCGCCAGTCAAGGTCGGGGGTCTGGTCGGCATCGGTCATTGGCGCTAGTCCTTTCGCGAGGGTGATGCGTGCGGGGCGCGACGATGGCAAGAGCGGATGTGACGATCCTGGGGGCCGGGATCTTCGGGCTGTCGATTGCCTGGGCCTGCGCCAAGCGCGGGGCGCGGGTCCGGGTGATCGATCCGGGGGGCGTCGGGGCCGGGTCGTCCGGCGGGCTGGTGGGGGCCTTGTCGCCGCATGTGCCGGAGGCCTGGAACACCAAGAAGGCGTTCCAGTTCGGCAGCCTCTTGATGGCGGGCGACTGGTGGGCAGAGGTCGTGGCGGCCTCGGGCCGTTCGGCGGGCTATGCGCGGCTGGGGCGGCTGCAGCCCCTGGCGGATCAGGCCGCGGTCGATCTGGCCCGCGAACGGGCGGCATCGGCGGCGAAGCTTTGGCAGGGCAAGGCCCAGTGGGAGGTGGTGCCGGCAACGGGCGGTGCCCTGGAGCCGCGATCGGCCACGGGCTGGCTGGTTCGCGACACACTCGCGGCCCGCCTGTCGCCGCGTCTGGCCTTAGAATCGCTTGCGGTTGCGATCCTGAACCGCGGCGCAACGCTGGAACGGTCGGGAGAGTCTGTCGGGACAGTGGTGCATGCCACCGGGGTTGCGGGCCTGGCCGCATTGTCCGAAAGCTTGGGTCGGAAGGTCGGAACGGGCGTGAAGGGACAGGCGCTGGCCTTGCGCTTTACAGCGCCGGACGCGCCCCAAATTCTGGTCGACGGGTTGCACATCGTTCCGCATGCGGATGGTACGGTCGCGGTCGGATCGACAAGCGAGCGGGACTGGCAGAGCGAGGGGCCGGACGGGCAGCTGGACGGCCTTCTGGCCAAGGCGGTGGATGCCGTGCCTGCCCTGGGCGAAGCCGAGGTGGTGGCGCGCTGGGCTGGAGTGCGACCCCGCGCGGCAAGCCGGGCTCCTGTGTTGGGGGCATGGCCGGGGCGGCCTGGGCATTTCGTCGCGAATGGCGGGTTCAAGATCGGCTTTGGCATGGCGCCCGGCGTGGCGGAAGTGATGGCCGAGCTTGTGCTGGAGGGGCGCGACTGGGTTCCGGATGGCTTTCGCCTGACCGCGCCCTGATCTTCTGCGACGATGCGGGGCTAGGGCTGGTGCCCTTCGGCCTCGGCCCGCAAGAGCTGCATCAGTTCGGCCAAGGCCTGCTGATAGCGCGGGTCGATCAGGCGGCCGTCCGGTGTGAAGGCATGCGAGGAGTCGGCCACCAGCACCTCGGGCCCGCTGAGCAGGCGAGGTCGGAACGGCGTGAGCATGAGGCGCAGCGCGAACTGGCTGCGCTCGCCCCCGGCACGGCCCCCGGCAGCCGAGATGATGGCTGTGGGCTTGTTGCGAAACGGCGCGCCCTTGGTGCGGCTGACCCAGTCGAGAGCGTTTTTCAGAACGCCGGGTGGGGCCTTGTTGTATTCAGGCGTCGCGATGACCACGGCGTCGGCCTGGGCGATCTGGTCGGCGAGGGCCTGGACTTCGGGCGGGATGCCCTGCGTCTCTTCAAGGTCGCCGTCATAGAGCGGCAGGCGCAGGTTGGCCTCGGTGTGCAGCGCGTCGCCAAAGGCGCGGCGGGCCTCGGCGAGGAGCAGGCGGTTCGTCGAGGCGGCACGCAGGGCGCCGGGGATACCGAGAAGAGTGAGCATGGGATGCCTTTCACTGACCCGCGGGAGGTAAGGCGCGGGGGCCGGATGGGCAAGGGTCAGGTGAAGGAGCGGCGCGGGTCAGGCGACGGGGCGGCGGAAGGTGATCGAGGTCGGGCGGTCGAAGCCGGGATGAGCGGTGCGCGCGGTTTCCGTGAAGCCGAGCGCGCGGAAGGTTGCATGGTTCTCGGTCAGTTCCACGCGGGTCTGAAGTTCGAGGGCGGGCAGGTTCAGTGCGCGGGCGCGGGTGTCGGCAAGGTTGAGGAGTTGCCGTGCGAGACCCTGGCCCCGGTGGCTGCCGGCCACGGCCAGTTTGCCGACATAGAGCGCGTCGGGTTTTGGCGTGAAGAAGACACATGCCGCCGGTGGGGTGCCGATCACCCAGATCTCGCCGGTTTCGGTTTGCCGGGTCAGGGCGTCGGGCGTCAGGTCGCGGAGCGAGGAGGGCGGGTCGATCCGGCCCTGCATGTAGGCGAATTCAGCCTGAAGAAGGCCAAGGATCGCAGGCCAGAGGGCAGGGTCGGTGGCGCGGGTCGGGGTCATGCGCCAAGGATGCGGGCTGAGGTGCCGGGCGGCAAGGGCGGTTTTCGACAGGAGCGCTGACGCGCAAGCCTTTGTCTCGCCTCTGGCCTGCGGCCAACCGGCTTGAAGGCGGGGGCGCTTCGCCCCCCGGACCCCCAGAGGATATTTGCCGAAGGGAAAGCGAAGGGCCGCAAGATGTTGGGGATAAGCGGTCTGATTGCGCGAGATGCGGGGGGCTTGGGTTGACTCCTTCCCGGGGGAGCGGGAACATCGAAGGGCGCGACTCGTGAGGTATCCGTGCGTCTGACCCGGCTGCGGCTGAACGGCTTCAAAAGCTTTGTCGACCCCACGGATCTGGTGATCCATGAGGGATTGACGGGTGTTGTGGGGCCGAATGGCTGCGGGAAGTCAAACCTTCTGGAGGCCTTGCGCTGGGTCATGGGGGAGAACCGCCCCAGTGCCATGCGCGGCGGCGGCATGGAAGATGTGATCTTCAACGGTGCCGCCACGCGGGGGGCGCGGCATTTCGCCGAAGTGCAATGATGCGGATCAGATCGAGATTGTGCGCCGGATCACCCGGGATGCCGGGTCGGCCTATCGCTGCAATGCTAAGGAAGTGCGGGCGCGGGATGTGCAGATGCTGTTTGCGGACGCCTCCACGGGTTCGCATTCGCCGGCGCTGGTGCGGCAGGGGCAGATTTCCGAGCTGATCAACGCAAAGCCCAAGGCTCGCCGCCGGGTGCTGGAGGAGGCAGCCGGGATTTCCGGGCTGTACGCCCGGCGGCATGAGGCGGAGCTAAAGCTTTCCGGGGCGGAGACAAACCTGGTGCGCGTCGACGATGTGCTGGAGAGCCTCGCGCAGCAGCTGTCGGTGCTGACCCGGCAGGCCAAGCAGGCGGCGCGGTATCGCGAGATTTCCGAAGAGTTGCGGAAGTCGGAAGGGATGCTGCTATGGCGGCGCTGGCGCGAGGCGGATGAGGCGCGGGCGGCGGCGGAGGCTGCGTTGCGGGAGCGGTTGGTCGCTCAGGGGCAGGCGGAGGCGGCGTCGCGGGCTTCGGGCAAGGCGCGGGAAGCGGCGGAGGATGCGCTGCCGCCGAAGCGCGAGGAAGAGGCGATTGCAGCGGCGATCCTGCAGCGGCTGGTGTTGCAGCGCGATGCGCTGGGCGATCAGGAAGCGCGGGCGCTTGCGCAGATCGACGCGCTGAAGGGCCGGATCGAGCAACTGTCGCGCGACATGGAGCGCGAGGCGGGACTGAACCGCGATGCGGGCGAGGTGATCGAGCGGCTGGAGTGGGAGATCGCTCAGCTGGCCCGGGCGCATGACGGGCATGAGGAGAAGCTCTCTGAGGCGGTCGAGGCAGCGCGGGAGGCGGCCTCGGTCCTGGGGGAGCGGGAGGCGTCGCTGTCCGAGCTGACGGAGGATGCGGCGCGGCTGGCGGCGCGGCACCAGTCGACGCAACGGATGCTGTCTGACACGCGGTCGGTGCTGGAGCGGGCGGAGGAGCAGGCCTCGGGCGCGCGGGAGGCGGTGGCGGCGGCGGCCGGGGCGCTGGAGGCGGCGGGCGAGGCGTTCGAGGCGGCGGAAGAGGCCCAGGAAGCGGCCTTGGCCGAGGGCGAGGCGACGGAAGCCGCGCTGGAGGCTGCCGAGGCGGCGCGTGCCGAGACGCAAGGACGCGAGGCGGAGGCGCGGGCAGCGCGGTCTTCGGCCGAGGGCGAGGCGTCGGCCTTGCGGGCGGAAGTGGCGGCTTTGGCGCGTCTGGTCGAGCGGGAGGCGGCTGCGGGCTTGCAGCTTCTGGATCGGCTGGAGGTGGAGCCGGGGTTCGAGAAGGCACTGGGCGCGGCTTTGGCGGATGACCTGCGCTCGCCCGAGGTGGGCGCTGAGGCGCGGTCAGGCTGGGCGGTGCTGGCGCCTTACGATGAAACGCAGGCTTTGCCGGTGGGAGCAGAGGCGCTGGGGGCACGGGTAACGGCCCCGGCGGTTCTGGCGCGGCGGCTGTCGCAGATTGGGCTGGTGCGCCGGGAGCAAGGGTTTGCCTTGCAGGCCAGTTTGCGGCCCGGCCAGCGGCTGGTTTCCATCGAGGGCGACCTCTGGCGCTGGGACGGGTTCCGGGCGGGGGCAGAGGATGCCCCCACGGCTGCGGCGCTGCGGCTGCAGCAGCTGAACCGGCTGGTGCAGCTGAAGCGCGACCTTGAGGAGGTGGCGGCTAAGGCCGACGGGGCGCGGCAGGCGCATGAGGCGTTGCAGGCGCGGTTATCGGAACTAGCGACGGCGGACCAGCGTGCGCGCGATGCCCGGCGGGCAGCGGATGCACGGCTGGCCGAGGCGAACCGCGCGCTGGCGCGGGCCGAGGCTGACCGGTCGATTGCCGGGGGCAAGCTGGAGGCCGCGAAGCTGGCGGTCAGCCGCTTCGAGGATGAAGCGATGGCGGCGCGGGCCCGTCTGAAGGAGGCCGAGGTGGCCGTCGCGGACCTTGGCGACCTTGACGCCGCGCGAGGTGCAGTAGAGGCCGCGAAGATCACGGTCGAAGCCGCACGGATCACGATGATGACCCGCCGGTCGGCCCAGGACGAGGTTCGCCGCGAGGGCGAGGCGCGCGTGCGCCGTCGTCAGGAAGCGACGAAGGAGCTTTCCGGCTGGAAACACCGGCTGGAGACGGCGTCTCGCAGGACCGAAGAGCTGACAGAACGGAGGGCCGAGGCGCAGGAGGAGCTGGCCGAGGCGATGCTGGCGCCCGAGGAGATTGCGGCCAAGCGGGATGAGCTGGTCGAGGCGATTGCGGAGGCCGAAGAGCGGCGCCGGAAGGCTGCCGATGCGCTGGCCGAAGCGGAGGGAAGCTTGCGTGATGCGGCGATGGCCGAGCGCGAGGCCGAACGTTTGGCCGGTGAGGCCCGGGAAGCGCGGGCGCGCGCCGAGGCGCGGTTGGATGCGGCGCGGGAAGGCGTGGCGCTGGCCGCAGAGCGGATCGCCGAGGAAGACGACCGGACGCCGGATGAGTTGCTGGTTTCGCTGCGGGTGGACCCGGACAAGATGCCCGATGCCGAGACGCTGGATCATGACGTCAGCCGGTTGAAGCGGCAGCGCGAAGCTTTGGGCGCGGTGAACCTCCGGGCCGAAGAGGACGCGAAGACGGTCGAAGCCGAGTATGATGCTCTGGCGGGCGAGAAGGCGGACCTGGAAGAGGCGATCAGGAAGTTACGCGCCGGAATTGCCGGCCTGAACAAGGAGGGGCGGGAGCGCCTGCTGACCGCGTTCGAGCAGGTGAACGCGAACTTCTCGACCCTGTTCACGCATCTGTTCGGGGGCGGCGAGGCGCGGTTGGTGCTGGTGGAAAGCGACGACCCGCTGGAAGCCGGGCTGGAGATTCTCTGCCAGCCGCCGGGCAAGAAGCTGGCGACCCTCAGCCTTCTCTCGGGGGGCGAGCAGACCCTGACTGCGCTGGCGCTGATCTTTGGCGTGTTCCTCGCGAACCCCGCGCCGATCTGTGTGCTGGACGAGGTCGACGCGCCGCTGGACGATGCCAACGTGACACGTTTCTGCGACCTTCTGGACGAAATGACCCGTCGGACGGAAACGCGGTTCCTGATCATCACCCACCATGCCGTGACCATGGCGCGGATGGACCGTCTGTTCGGCGTGACGATGCAGGAGCAAGGGGTTTCCCAGCTGGTGTCAGTGGATCTGAAGAAGGCCGAAGCGCTGGTGGCGTGACGACCGCGCGCATGGATAACCCCGCGTTAACTTGAATCGGGCAGAACGGGACGTGAACAAACGCCCGAGGCCCGCCATGCACAGCCTTTTGACCGCCGTTACAATCCTGGTTCTCGCCAGTGTTGCCAAAGATCACGTTGCCCATGCCATGACTGAGTGGGACCCCTTCGCGCTGGACGCCAAACTCGCTGACTGATGGCCGAAACGGCTGAACTGATGGCGAAAATGGAGGGGTTCTTCCACCTGCCTGGCCCTAGAACAGGGCAAACAGGAGGTCGGGCGTGCGCTATTCCGGATTTCGGGTGATTGCCGAGGCGTTGACGGGCCACAAGGGTTGGAAGCCGGTCTGGAGAGACCCCGCCCCCCAGCCAGACTATGACTATATCATCATCGGTGGCGGCGGTCATGGACTGGCAACGGCCTACTACCTTGCCAAGGAATTCGGTCAGGCCCGGATTGCGGTACTGGAGAAGGGCTACCTTGGCGGCGGCAACGTAGGCCGCAACACCACGATCATCCGGTCGAACTACCTTCTGGACGGGAACGAGCCGTTCTATGAGTTCAGCCTGAAGCTTTGGGAGGGGCTGGAGCAGGACTTCAACTACAATGCGATGGTCAGCCAGCGCGGGATCATCAACCTGATCCACACTGACGCGCAGCGCGATGCGGCCACCCGGCGCGGCAATGCGATGATCCTGCACGGCGCGGATGCGGAACTTCTGACGCGCGAGCAGGTGCGGGCGATGTATCCGTGGCTGAACTTCGACAACGCCCGCTTTCCAATCAAGGGAGCGCTGATGCAGCGCCGGGGCGGCACGGTGCGGCATGATGCGGTCGCCTGGGGCTATGCGCGCGGGGCGGACATGCGGGGCGTGGATCTGATCCAGAACTGCGAAGTCACGGGGATGCGGATCGAAGGTGGGCGCATTCGGGGGGTCGAGACCTCGCGCGGCTACATCGGCGCGAAGAAGGTCGGGGTGGCAGTCGCGGGCTCGTCGTCCAAGGTCATGGCCCATGCCGGAATGCGGCTGCCGATTGAATCCCATGTGCTGCAGGCTTTTGTGTCCGAAGGTTTGAAGCCGCTGATCGATGGGGTCATGACCTTCGGCGCGGGCCACTTCTATGTCTCGCAATCCGACAAGGGGGGCCTTGTGTTTGGCGGCGACATCGACGGCTACAATTCCTACGCCCAACGGGGCAATCTGCCGGTGATCGAGGACGTGGCCGAAGGGGGCATGGCACTGATGCCGGCGATTGGCCGGGTGAGGCTGCTCAGGACCTGGGGCGGGATCATGGACATGTCGATGGACGGGTCCCCCATCATCGACAAGACGCCGGTCGAAGGGCTCTATTTCAACGGCGGCTGGTGTTACGGAGGGTTCAAGGCGACCCCCGCCAGCGGCTGGTGCTTTGCGCATCTGTTGGCGAATGATCGTTCACATGAGACCGCGAAGGCCTATCGGTTCGACCGGTTCCTGAAGGGCCTGATGATCGACGAAAAGGGTCAGGGCGCGACCCCGAACCTGCATTGAAGGGCATTCACGAATGATCATTCACCATCCGATCCTCGGCCCCCGCGATGCGCAGGAATTCGTCTATCTCGGCGATGCCAGCTTGATCAATCGGCCCGATGGCATGACTGCCGGGGTGGAGGCGTTCCACGACTACGCCTACAACCGTGACAACCCGGCGGGGGACCATCGGGAGCTTTGGTATCACGAACAGGGCGACCGATCGTGGCTGGTCGTGACGCGGAACACGGTCACGCATGAGATCATAAAAGTGGAACTCGCGCGGGATGTCGCAAGGGCACAGGGACGATCGAAATGAGCCAGTCGCATCGGATTGAAGGCGGGCAGATCGACCGGTCAAAGACCCTGCGATTTACCTTCGACGGGCTGCCCTACCTCGGGCATCCGGGGGATACTCTCGCCTCGGCCTTGTTGGCGAACGGCGTGCGGCTGATGGGGCGCAGCTTCAAGTATCACCGCCCGCGCGGGCCGCTTTCAGCGGGGTCGGAGGAGCCGAACGCCTTGGTTGAACTGCGCAGCGGCGGGCGGCAAGAGCCGAACACCCGGGCGACGGTGGCGGAGCTTTTTGACGGGCTCGAGGCAAACAGCCAGAACCGCTGGCCGTCCTTGCGGTTTGATGCCTTGGCGATCAACGACCGGCTGAACGCCTTCTTCGCGGCGGGGTTCTATTACAAGACGTTCATGTGGCCCAAGTCCTTTTGGGAAAAGCTTTATGAGCCGATGATCCGTCGCGCGGCCGGGCTGGGTTCGGTCAGCCGCGAGGAGGACCCGGACAGCTATGACAAGGGTTTTCTGCACTGCGATCTACTGGTCATCGGGGCCGGGCCTTCGGGGTTGATGGCCGCCCTGACGGCAGGGCGCGCAGGCAAGCGGGTGATCCTGGCGGATGAGGATTTCCGCATGGGTGGGCGGCTGAACGCCGAGACCTTTGCGGTTGCCGGTACTTCTGGCGCCGACTGGGCCAGTGCAGTGGTGGCTGAACTTTCGACACTGCCGAGGGTGCGGCTGCTGGCACGGACAACGGTGCTGGGGGCCTTTGACCACGGCATCTATTCGGCGGTGGAGCGGGTATCTGACCATCTGCCGGTGCCTGCGGCGGGCAAACCGCGGCAGGTGCTGTGGCGCATCTATTCCGACCGTGCAATCCTGTGCGGCGGCGCGACCGAGCGGCCGATTGCTTTCGAGAACAACGACCGACCGGGGATCATGCTGGCAGCGGCGCTGCGCGCCTATGCCAACCGCTGGGGGGTCAAGGCCGGAGAGCGGATAGCGGTTTTCACCAACAACGACGACGGGCTTCGGACGGCGTCTGACCTGAAGGCGAAAGGAGTCGAGGTTGTGGCCGTCATCGACTCGCGCGATGGGGAGGAGGTCATCGACACACACGGTCGGCTGGGTCTGAAGACGATCATCACGCGAGACCGGAAGGGTCGGACACGGGAAATCCGGGTTGACGCATTGGGGGTGTCGGGTGGATGGAATCCGAATGTGAACATCCATTCGCATCATCGGTCGCGGCCAGTCTGGGATGCGTCGATTGCGGCTTTCGTACCGGGGGCGGAGGGGCCTCCGGGCCTAATGGTCGCGGGAGCGGCGGCGGGAGTGCTTTCGACCCACGGGGCGTTGCGGACCGGACGGGATGCGGCGATCAGCGCTTTGGGCCTGACGGGAGCTATGGACCTGCCGGAGGCGGAGGACGCGCCGATCAGCGTCAGCGCATTGTGGCATGTGGCGCATGGCAAGGGCCGTGCCTGGATCGACCAGCAGAACGATGTGACCGTGAAGGACATCAAGCTGGCCCAGCAGGAGAACTTTACGTCCGTCGAGCATATGAAACGCTATACCACGCTGGGAATGGCGACGGATCAGGGCAAGACCGGCAACGTCATCGGCCTTGCGATCATGGCGGAACTCACCGGGCGTTCCATCCCTGAGACGGGGACGACGATCTATCGCCCGCCCTATACTCCGGTCGCCTTGGGTGCGCTGGCGGGTCGGTCACGGGGAAAGGAATTCAAGCCGTACCGGTTGACGCCTTCACATCACTGGGCGGCGGAGCAGGGGGCGACCTTTGTCGAGGTCGGCAACTGGTTGCGGACGCAGTGGGTGCCGAAGGCCGGTGAGACGGAGTGGCGGCAGTCGGTGGACCGCGAGGTTCTGGCGACCCGGAAATCGGTGGGGATCTGCGATGTCACCACCTTGGGCAAGATCGACATTCAGGGCACGGATGCGGGGGCATTCCTGGACCGCGTCTATGCCAACACGTTCAGCACCCTGCCCGTGGGCAGGTGCCGCTATGGCCTGATGCTGCGCGAGGATGGGATCGTCTTTGACGACGGCACCACTGCCCGGATGGGTGAGCATGAGTATGTGATGACCACGACCACGGCCAACGCGGTCACGGTCTTCCGGCATCTAGAGTTCTGCCGCCAGTGCCTGTGGCCGGACATGGACGTGCAACTGATCAGCACGACCGAGGCCTGGGCGCAGTTTTCGGTCGCGGGGCCGAATGCGCGGCGGTTGTTGGAAAAGGTGGTCGATCAGGACATCAGCGATGCGGCCTTTCCCTATATGGGGGCCGGGAACATCACCGTTGGCGGCCTTCGGGCTCGGCTGTTCCGGATCAGCTTTTCGGGCGAGTTGGCTTATGAAATCGCTGTCCCGGTGATGCGGATCGAGAAGGGCCATGTCGCGGGGGGCGAGTTGAACGGTCAGTCCACCGCACTGAACATGGGGCTGGGCAGGATGGTGTCGAAGAAGAAAGACTCCATCGGCATGGTCCTTAGCCAGCGTGAGGGGCTTACAGACGCGGGTGGTTACAGGTTGGTGGGGGTTCGGCCGGTGGACCCCAAGGCCAAGTTGACGGCGGGAAGCCACTTTCTGGAGAAGGGCGCGGCTGCAGTGGCGGCGAATGATGGGGGGTGGCTGACATCAAAGGTGTATTCCCCGCACATCGGCAGCGACATTGCGCTAGGGTATCTGAAAGGCGGCGACAGCAAGATCGGCACACGGATGCGGGCGGTGAATCTGCTGATTGGGCAAGACACCGAGGTGGAGATCGTCAGCCCGCATTTCCTTGATCCGGAAGGAGAGCGGCTTCGTGGCTAGTCTTATGGCAATGACCGCGCTTGGCGCCCGGGAGGCGGCGGTGGTGACCGTTGGGCCGCTGAGCATTGCCGAGCGGGTGGATGTGGCCGTCGCCTCGGTTGCGGTGCGGCGGGGGCGGGTGTTGGCGGCGGGGGTGATACCGCAGCCGGGGCCAAGCCGCTGGGAGGCGGGCAAGCCCTTCAGCGCCTTCTGGGTAACGCCGGATATGTGGTTCGTGGAAGCGGATTTCGCAGCGCATGAGCTGCTTGCAGACGGGCTGAAGGCGAGCTTTGGCGATGCGGCCAGTGTGACGGAGCAGACGGACGCTTGGGTGATCTTCGATCTTTCGGCGCCCGACCTTGCCCCGGTGTTCGAGCGGCTGTGCAACGTGGATTTTCAAGCTTTGCCAGAGGGATACGCAACCCGCACGGTGTTGGACCATCTGGGGGTATACCTGATCAAGCACGGCTCTGGAGCGGCGCGTGTCTATGGCCCAAGGTCCAGTGCGCAAAGCCTGCTTCATGCCTTGAAGATCGCAGCCCGCTCGGCGTTTTAGGGCCTTGACCAAGCGAAGGCTCGGGCGAGGTAGGCCCGGGCGTCGGATGTGATAGGCGTGCCATGCGCCATCACGACATTCTTCACGGGCCAGCCCAG
This sequence comes from Tabrizicola sp., assembly GCA_025458105.1. Lineage (GTDB taxonomy): Bacteria > Pseudomonadota > Alphaproteobacteria > Rhodobacterales > Rhodobacteraceae > Tabrizicola. The sequence goes on from JALOTD010000052.1 coordinate 57,515, forward strand.
GACTGTGGCCATGGCTTGTCGCAACGCTTTCCGGTCGGTGAAGGCTAGGCGGAATTTTCGGGGCACGCGGGGTTCGGGCCCGGTCATCCCGTCCAGCCGCGCGACAATTGACCGCCAGCCGGAGAACCAACCCGGCGGGAGGCCTTGCAGGAGGTCTGTGAACAGCGCAGTTCCGCTTTCGCGATGGAAAAAGACGGCCTCGTCAGCGATGCGATTGTGCAGGACGGTCTGGTCGATTTGGCCGGCCCAGTCGGGATGGGGCGTGTCGGTGATGTCGGCGTCAAAGGCCAGATCAGGGCGCCTGTCGCGCAGACCAGGTGCGGCGTGCATGATTGCGGCTGGGAAGGCCGCCTTCCACTGGCCGATGAAAAGATTGTGCAATTTGTTGGGCGCGATGAGATGGTGGACGGGACCGAGCCTGCCAACCGCAGCGCAGAGAGCCTCGCCTGGCGCGACGGGGGACAAGAGGACCAGTCCGCCCGCTGAAAGCTTGATGACGGCCATCCGTGTCGGGTATGCGAACCCGGCGGCGGCGTTTACCGTCGGGCCATCGGCAAGCCAGAGGTCGGGTGCGAAAGAGTGCAGCATTTCCATGAACCAGAGTACGCGCATAGAGCCTAGCCCGGCCGATCGTGCCGCTCAACCGTGAGGCGCTTGCACCCGAGTGTGTTTCCCGGTAGTGAAAATATGTAGCGATTGATGCCTTGGGGACGCCACCATGTCCGATGATTCTTCCGCAGTCACCTTACCGCGCGGCAAGCCTGCCTTTGACCAGGATCCGCACCGCGTTCGAGAAATCAGCGAGAGAAACCTGGAAGCGGCAATTGGCCGCGAGGTGCGGAACTTTCGTCGTCAGCAGGGCATGACCGTCGCCGATCTGGCCAATGTTACCGGCCTGTCGATCGGGATGTTGTCAAAGATCGAGAACGGCAATACCTCGCCCAGCCTGACGACCCTGCAAGTGCTGAGCCATGCGTTTTCCGTCCCGGTGACAGCCTTCTTCAAGAGTTATGAGGAACGCCGCGAGGCCCAGCATGTGCGGGCAGGAGAGCACATCGAGATCGAGCGTCGCGGCACGCGTGCCGGGCATCAGTACAACCTGCTGGGGCATATCGGCTCCAACAGCTCGGGCGTGGTGGTCGAACCTTACATCATCACCCTGACCACCGAGAGCGATACCTTCCCGGCCTTCCAGCATGAGGGGCTGGAGCTTCTGTACATGCTTGAGGGAGAGGTGGATTATCGCCACGGCGACACGGTCTATCCGCTGAAGCCGGGGGACAGCCTCTTCTTCGATGCGGATGCGCCACATGGACCAGAGGGCCTTGTGCGCTTGCCGGCGCGGTATCTGTCGGTGATCTGCTACCCGCAGGGCTGATCGGGGCGCAAGAGTTTCTGAAGACTCCTGCCGGTTTCATCGACGGTACTTGGCCTTGGGCTAGGATTGCGCGTGCTCCCACACAGCGCGGCGGATACGGGCGGTCTTGTAGGCGTCGAGGATCGCCATGGCCCAGACGAACAGCCCTCCGGACACTTTGCCCACGAAGGACACGTCCGGTGCAGCGGTCTTCAGCGTAAAGGCCCCAAGGAGGACGGCGAAGCAGACGAAGATCAGCCCCCGTACGGGCTGGCGGTTCAGGACCTGGCCCATGCCGGGCAGGATGATCGCCACGGCAAGGACAAGGCGGGGGTTCAGCGGTGGTTTCATGGCTGATCCTTCAGGATGTCGGCGCGCAAGGCGGCAAGCCGGTCAAGCAACGGCGCAAGGCGGGCAGGGGGCAGGGGGGTCATCCCCATCTCGGCCTCGCGGAAGATGAGGAAGCGGCCACGGTCGGCCTCCTCGGCCAGGATCACGATGCGCAGGCCCTTCGGTGAGAGGACCAGCTCCTTGACCTGCGGGTCGTCGAAGAGATCGCCGATCAGATCGGCAGGTGGAACGTGGGTGGCGTCATCGGTGCGGATCGCGACATGGGCGGGCAGGCTGGGCGGGGTGGGCAAGGACTGCGGCAGGGTCGGGAAACGGCTGAAGGGTTCGTTGCCCGAGGGGCGGGCCATCAGGTTCAGCGTGGCCTTTAGCGGCAGGGGTTCGGGCAGGGTGATAAGGACCCAAAGCGCAGGGAGCTTGCGGAAGGTCAGGGTGTCGGGAATGGCCTGCAGGTCGTAGCTGATCCCGCCCCGCTTGCCTGTCATGCGGGGAAAGCCGGTCGGTTGCAGGCGCGTCTCACCGCCATCGAACAGGAGTTTCAGTGCTGAAAAATACCCGGCGCGGGCTGCGCTTCGGGCGCGGGTTTCGCGGACAAGGCGAAAGGTCAGCCAAAGGCCGAGGACGGCTAAAGCAAGGCCAAGGGGAAGAAGCGGGGACATGGGAATTGGCCCGCCCCTGTCGGGACGGGCCTTCGACCTTAGTAGCCCTGCGGTTTCGGCCAGGGCATGGTGAACTGAGCGCCCCGGTTCACAAAGCGGTAGCGCCAGAAGTGGAACCAGAGCGACACGACGATGTAGAAGCCCACCATCGCCACCAGTTGTGTCCCGTAGCCGAGGAACACCGCGAAGAAAGTCACGCCGCAGAGCGTAAGAAGCGTGATCGCGGGCAGCGGGTGGAACGGATGCTCATACCCCCGCTTGATCGAGTTCAGCGGCCACTTGCGGCGGAACAGGATGATGTTCAGCGGCATGAAGGTATAGCCGAGAAGCCCGGAGAGGATCGAGAAGGTGATCACCTGATCCAGAGGCGCGCCAAGGGCGAAGATCAGCGCAATGGGGACCAGGAACACGATCGACCGGTAGGGCGTGCGGTAGCGCGGATGCACCGCGCCGAACCAGCCGGGCAGGTACTTGTCGCGGCCCATGGCGAACCAAGCGCGGGACGCGTCGTTGATGCAGCCGTTGGCCGAGGCGAGCGTGGCGAAGAGGGTGCCGAAGCCGAGAAGCCAGACAAGCGCCGTCGACCCCGACAGACGCGCCGTATCGAACAGGGGCGCCACCGAGCCGTTGACCCCGTCGCCCAGGAACTCCCACGGCAGGACGCCCGAGCAGACGTACCAGGTGAGCGTCGCGGCGATGAGAAGCGTCATGATCCCGGCCAGCGTGCCGAACGGCAGCGCGCGGGCGGGGGAGCGGACTTCCTCGGCGGCCTGGGTCGTGCCCTCGATGCCAAGGTAGTACCAGAGGCCGAAGTGCATGGCGGCAAGAACGCCGATCCAGCCGTAGGGCAGCTCGTGGCCCTCGAACAGCGCTGCATGCTCCATGATGCCGCCGCCGAGGATGCCGGAGGTGGACAGGAACAGGACGATGATCGCAAGGAAGGCGATTGCGGTGATGACGAGGTTGAAGGTCAGCGTCGCCAGCACGCCCCGGTAGTTCAGCCAGGCCAGGAACATGATGACCAGGATGATGAAGGGCCGCTGGTCTAGCGCGTCGGCATGTCCGCTCATCGTCGCCACGACCGAGAAGAGGTAGCCCGCCGTGATCGCGTTGGCGGCTTCCAGCATCGTGTAGGCGAAGACGAGGTAGAGGCCGACGTTGAAGGCCATCAGCGGGCCGATGATGTGCTTGGCCTGGGTGTACTGGCCCCCGGCCGAGGCGACGGTCGAGGTGACCTCGGAGTCGATCATCGCGACACAGGTGTAGAGGATGCCCGCGAACCAGCAGGCGATCAGGGCCGCGTAGGCGCCGCCTTTGCCGACGGCGAAGTTCCAGCCCATGTATTCGCCGACGAGAACGATGCCGACGCCAAGCGCCCAGACATGCGCCGGGCCGAGGACCCGCAGGAGGCCGACCTTGGTGCCATGCGGCCCCATGCCGTCCATCGTGGGTGAGGTGATGTCGACCTGGGTCATGATTTCACCTTGTGCTCTTCGGCCATCGCTTCAAGCTCGCCTTCGCGCGAGGAGGTCAGGACGTCTTCCGAATAGGTCGAGTCGGTTTTCAGCCAGTCGACCAGCATGTGCAGGCCGAACAGGGCCGACAGCGCCCACGCGCCGTATTCCAGCCAGTTCCAGAGATCCATGGCGGCTTACTCCCCGAATTTTTCGGAAATGACCTCGCGGTACTCCACTTCGGAAAACCGCAGGATCAGGACGTAGTAGAGGACGATGACCACAATCATCATCAGAAGCGCGCCGATCGAGAAGCTGTAGTCGAAGCGCGCGAGGATCAGGTCATGGGCGGTCTCGGGTGTGTAGCCCAGGGCCTCGTACTTGGCCGATTGCGCCGGGGTCTGGCCCAGGGTTTCCCAGGTAGGGGTAGTGACCGGGTTGGTGACGGACTTTGCCGCCCCGGCCAGACCAAGCCACAGGGGCACGAACAGCGCGCCGACAGTCAGGACCACCAGCACGACCACGTCGATCAGCTGGCTGGCCTTGCCCTGTTTCGGAGGTTGGTAATGCGCCATCACTTCCTCCCCTTGGCTTCGTCGAGGAACTTGATGTCGAGGCCGTACATGAAGTCGCGGTCCTCACGGTAGTGCCGCAGCATGGCCAGGATAGCGGCGGTGTTGAACACCAGGACGATGGCGCCGCCGATCAGAAGCAGGGTCCGCGCGCCGCTGGTCGGTGCAAGGTCCCAGGTAGCGAGCGCGACGAAGATCACGGCAAACCAGAGGCCGATCACGAACGCCCATGCCACCAGCACGTCGCGTCGGTGCATCGCCTCAATCCGCTGATTAAGGTCTCCCACATTTCCCTCCCTTGGGCTGTTTGTCTTGCCGCCCCCGACGCAGCCCCGACGCCGTTTCCCTCCGCGGCAAAATTGTTTTCCAAAGGGAAAGCCACCTGCGACATTCTGTCAAGAAAAACCGCACATGCCTGATCCTTAGGCAGTGATTTTCCCGTCAGGTGAAAAATGTTTCTCCCCAGTTGATAGGCTTTCCGGACGGTGCTAGCCTCAGATCAACGACGAGAAGGAGACGAATCCATGTGTGGCATCGTTGGGCTGTTCCTCAAGGACCCGAAGCTGGAGCCGAAGCTGGGGGCCATGTTGACGGACATGCTGATCACCATGACCGACCGCGGACCGGACAGCGCGGGGATCGCGATCTATGGCGGGGCGAAGGACGGTCTGGGCAAGATCACCATCCAGTCGGCGCATCCGGAAAAGGACTTCAAGGACCTGGATGGCGAACTGCATGACGCCATTGGCCAGCCGGTGACGATGCTGGTGAAGTCGACCCATGCCGTGCTGGAAGTGCCATTGGCGCAGATGGAGGCGGCCCGCTCGGCGCTGGCGCATCTGCGGCCCGCCGTGAAGGTGATGAGCGCGGGCGACAGCATCGAGATCTTCAAGGAGGTGGGTCTGCCCAAGGACGTGGCCGCCCGCTTCGAGGTCGCCAAGATGAAGGGCACCCATGGTATCGGCCATACCCGGATGGCGACGGAATCGGCGGTGACGACGATGGGCGCGCACCCGTTTTCGACGGGGTCGGACCAGTGCCTGGTGCATAACGGGTCGCTGTCGAACCACAACGGCGTTCGGCGCGAGCTGAAGCGTCTCGGCATGACCTTCGAGACCGAGAACGACACCGAGGTCGGTGCGGCCTTCATCAGCCACAAGCTGCAGACCGGCGAGACGCTGGGCAACGCGCTGGAGGCGACGCTGACCGACCTCGACGGGTTCTTCACTTTCGTCGTCGGCACCAAGAACGGCTTTGGCGTCGTCCGCGACCCCATCGCCTGCAAGCCTGCCGTCATGGCCGAGACCGACCAGTACGTCGCCTTCGGGTCGGAGTATCGGGCGCTGGTCAACCTGCCGGGCATCGAGGACGCCCGCGTCTGGGAACCGGAACCCGCCACTGTCTACTTCTGGGAGCGTTGAGAGAATGCAGACCTTCGACCTGGGGAAAGAGGGCCTGCGCGCCCTGAACTCCTCGCTTCACGCCCTGAAGGGCCAGACCAACATGACGGCCTGGGAAGTGATCAACCCGAAAGGCGCGCATGCGATTGCCGCCGGGGTGGATGCGCCGGTCGACATCACCGTGCGGGGCTCCACGGGCTATTACTGCGCGGGGATGAACAAGCAGGCGACGATCCGCATCAAGGGCTCTGCCGGGCCGGGTGTGGCCGAGAATATGATGTCAGGGACCGTCATCATCGACGGCGATGCCAGCCAATACGCAGGCGCGACGGGGCGCGGGGGGCTTCTGGTCATCAAGGGCAACGCGTCCAGCCGCTGCGGGATCTCGATGAAGGGCATCGACATCGTGGTGCACGGCAACATCGGCCACATGTCTTGTTTCATGGCACAGTCGGGCAACATGGTGGTGCTGGGCAACGCGGGCGAGGCGCTGGGCGACAGCCTTTACGAGGCGCGGCTGTTCGTGCGGGGCACGGTAAAATCGCTGGGTGCCGACTGCATCGAGAAAGAGATGCGGGACGAGCACTATGCGATCCTGGAGGAACTCCTGCGCCGCGGTGAGGCCGACCACAAGGCCAAGCCCGAGGAATTCCGCCGTTACGGCAGCGCCCGGAAACTCTACAATTTCAACATCGACAACGCGTCGTCGTACTGAGGCAGTCTGAATGAGCGACTTTCCCCGCACCCCGCCGCGCTA
>JALOTD010000053.1 GCA_025458105.1 Tabrizicola sp.
ACGATCCAGCAGTTTTCCAACACGATCCGCAAGTTCGGCTGGTCGGCGAAGTTCGTCGATTTCGATGATCCGAAAGCCATTGAGAAAGCCATCGACGCCGACACCCGCGCGCTTTTCTGCGAGACGATCTGCAACCCGGGCGGCGCGCTCTCCGACCTGCCCGCAATCGCCCGGATCGCAAACCAGGCGCACATCCCGCTGATCGTCGACAACACCACCGCCTCGCCCTACCTCTGCCGCCCGATCGAGCACGGCGCGACCCTCGTCGTCCATTCGGCCACGAAGTATCTGACCGGGAACGGCACCGTGACCGGCGGGATCGTGGTCGACAGCGGCAAGTTCGACTGGTCGAAGGACGACAAGTTCCCCTCGCTTTCGCAGCCTGAACCCGCTTACCACGGCCTTGTTTTCCACCCGACCCTGGGCGGCATGGCCTTCACCTTCCACTCCATCGCCATCGGCCTACGCGACCTTGGCATGACGATGAACCCGCAAGGCGCGCACTACACCCTGATGGGGATCGAGACGCTGGCGCTGCGGATGGACCGCCACGTCCAGAACGCGCAGATCGTGGCGGAATGGCTGGAGCAGGATCCCCGGATCGGCAAGGTGACCTATCCGGGCCTCAAATCTTCGCCCTACCATCACCTGGCGCAGAAGATCACGCCCAAGGGGCCGGGGGCGCTGTTCACCTTCAGCGTCAAGGGAGGCTATGAGGCCTGCGTCAAGCTGATCGACAACGTGAAGCTCTTCAGCCACGTCGCGAACCTCGGCGACACGCGCAGCCTCATCATCCACTCAGCCTCGACCACGCACCGGCAACTGAGCGAGGAAGCGCAGATCAAGGCGGGCGCCGCACCCGATGTGGTGCGGGTCTCGATCGGGATCGAAAATGTCGAGGATATCATCGCCGACCTGGATCAGGCGCTGTCCAAGGCTACGGCCTGACTGACTAAGACCAAATGCCCCATTCGGAGCGGCCTGTCAGCCTTCCGGAGGGGGCGTTTCCAAGGGGGGCGCCGGGAACATGCCGTCCGGCAAAGGTGCAAGACCCGCCACCCGCAGCACGGCCTGGGCCGTCTGTCCCTGCGCCCAATCGAGTGTCACTCCAAGCACTCTGCAGGCGATCAGGCCCTGTTCCTCGCAGGTGGTCTGCGACCCGCGCAAGGCCGCTGCAAGCGCGGCCTCGGTCGTGACCGAGGCTTCAGGATCCTGAGACAGGTCAAGCGCGATCTCACGGATATGCAGCACATGTGCCGCAAGGTCGGGCAGCGGATCCCCCTCGGGAGCCGGGCGAAAGACCAGTTCGATCGTGAACTGCGCCGTTCCCTGGACCGGGTTCACGCTGCCAGCAACAACCCGGGCCTCGTTCACCTGGCAGTTCCCCGCAAAAACGTCGGTCACCAGAGGGCAAAGCGTCTCTGCAAGCCGTGGCGCGCGGATGTCTGCCAGCACTTCAAAATAGGCCGGGTCAGGCAACTTTTCCCCGTCAAGCAGCAAGTCCGTCAGGTGCGCCGTTCGGGTCACGACCACGGTCCGCTCGCGCACGAGTCGGTCCTGGATCAGATAGGCGCGCGCGTCGTCCCTCGGAACAAGACCACCGCTTGACGAGGTCAGCCAGGTCTGGGCCGCGGACTGTCCGGCCATGGCATCGTCAACGGACTGGCTGGCTCCGGTCTGGCCCTGCCAGTATTGAAACCCTGCAGCGCCGAAGCCGCCAGCCATCAGCAGAAGCCCGGTCACGATCAAAAGGCGCAGCATCAGAAATCCGCTCCCTGGCGAAGGTTCGCAAGGTTCCCGAAGGCAAAGGTTGTGGCAATCGCCTTTACCCGGGCTGCGAAGTCTTCGCCCGCTGGCACCTGGCCCGCGATCTCAAAGAAGCTGTCGCGAGAGGTCAGGATGCGCGACCCGGAAATGGGCGCATAAACTGCCATTGTTTCCGAGCCGGTCGGCACCGGACCGACAACCGAAAGGCTGCCGCGGTCGAAGCCCGCCCGCATGGTTGCTGCATCTATGCCGAAACTGTCCCGCAGCCAGCGCGCATAAGCTTCGACCGCTGCGTCCTTTTCGACGCGCTGCCTTGACGCTTCTGAAGCGGTCAGAGAGGCAAAGGCCAGCTCGCTCTGCCTTGAGGTCAAGGGATGCTCCGGCCGGAGTCCGCACTCTTGGAGGCCATCGTTCAAAAGCGCCTCCACTGGAACGACGGGGTCCACATTCGCCACCCCCGCCTGATCGCCGCCAAGCAGCACGACCCGCTCGATCCGCGCTTCGGGGGCCAGATGGATGTTCCAGATACGCTTTCCCGACCCGGCCTCCAGCACCAGGTAGACCGGGGCCGAGGTCTCGGTCACGGCAACATCGTAGGCCTCATACGCAAGATCGTCCGGGCGCACTGGTTCTGTCGTCTGCCCGCTGCGGTACAGGTTGGCAAAGTCCTGAACACCCGCAGCCAGGTCAAGATCGCTGTAGGTTGACAGCGCCATCGGCAGATCGCTTTCTCCCGACGTCACATAGCCGACGACCGACCCTGGCATCGGCGGGGTCACCAGACAGCCCATGATCGAACGGATCGTCGTGATCTCTGCCGGCACATCGCCCTCGATCCGGGTCGGATAGCTGGAAATCACTTCGCTGCGAAACACCGGTACATTTCCGGCCATTGCGGCAATCGGCCCGGCGGCCACCAGGCCCATTCTGGTGTCGTCCAGGAAATCGGCAGGCGTGTCTCCCGAACGGACCGCGCCGGCGCTGAACGGAAGTCGACCGCTGAGCGATTCCAGGGCTTCCACCGCCGCAAGCGGCAGAATGCCCTCGAACCGGCGCGGGCCCAGCGCAAGGACAGCCGCAACCGAAAGGACGATCACGCCGATGACACCGGCTCCGATCAGACCGCGCACAACTTACCCTGCCTCTTGCCTTTTCTCCCGGCCAGCTTAGCCGGGGAACTTGGGCAAAATCAGGCCAAAACCGCGGAACTGTTGCGATTCCGCCCAGTCAGCGGCAGCTATTCCAGGATTTCGTACTGAACGATGACGCTGGCAGAAAGGCCCAGTTCCCCACCTGCCACCGGGACCGGCGCTGCGGACACCTCGGCGCGGAACATCGGAGCCGGATCGGTCCAAGCGCTCCCTTCCGTTATTGCGACGATCTTGCCCAGCTTCACCCCCGCCGCTTCGGCCAGAAGTTCGGCCCGCGCCCGGGCTTCTGCGACCGCTGCCTTGCGCGCCTCATTCATCGCCGGGTCCGGGTCAGCCAAGCCAAAGGTCAGTCCGTTCAAGGTATTGGCACCATCTGTTATGGCGGCATCCAGCACCGTACCCAGACTGTCCAGCTGCCGAATCCGGATCGTCAGCTGGTTCGAGACGACATAGCTGACCACAGCTGCGGTCGAGGACCCGTCCGACCAGTTCGGATACAGCGACAGGTTCGATGTCTGCATATCCCGGGCCTCGATTCCGGCGGCGGCAAGGCGCGCCATCACCGCCTCGACCGAGGAACTGTTTGCGGCCATTGCGGCGGCGGCGGTATCGCCTTGGGTCGTGACCCCGATCGACAGCGTTGCCATATCGGGCGCGGCCTCGACTGTGCCGGTCGCGGTAACGGATATCATGGGGGCGGGCGTCTCCTGTGCCAGGGCCGGTGAGGCCAGTGCGATAGCAGTGCTGAAGGTCAGGGCATGGATCAGTCGCATCGGTCTACTCCTTGGTCGGATACGAGATTTCAGCCTTGTGACGTCGCCCACAAGGCGATCCTTGGCCGTTTTCCTTTCTTTCGGCGAAAAGCTGCTGTAGTGCTGCGGCAACGCAGCGGGGTCCGTTCCCGCCTTTCGGAATTCCGTGTTAGACCCGGCCCATGAAACCGACATTTGCACTCGACCTGACCCGCGACAGTATTGCGCTGTTGCACCGTACCCCGAAGGGTTGGCTTTCCATCGGCGAGGTGGCCTTTGGCGCGCCCGACATGGACGAAGCGCTTGACTATCTGCGCAAGACCGCCTTGGGCCTGTCGCCGATGGGCATGGCGACCAAGATTGTCCTGCCGAACAGCCAGATCCTTTACACCGACGTCCACGCCCCCGGCCCCAGCCGCGAAGACAAGCGCCGGCAGATCGCTGCCGCGCTTGAAGGGCAGACGCCCTATGCGGTCGAGGATCTGGTCTTTGACTGGTCCGGCAAGGGCCAGACCGTGAAGGTTGCCGTCGTCGCGCGCGAAACCTTGCAGGAAGCCGAAGACTTCGCCGCCAGTCACCGGCTGAACCCGGTCTCCTTCGTGGCCATCCCGGAGGACGGCTACTTTGTCGGCGAGCCTTGGTTCGGCCCGACAAATGCCGCCGAATCCCTGCTTGCCCCGGGCGAGGCCGTGGACCGCGACCGCGAGGCGGTGACCATCCTGCACCGCGAACTTCCCGCAGACGAGCCTCAGCCTGCCGCAGCCGCGCCAGAGCCTGAGGCAGTCCCCGAAGTCGAAGCCGTCCGGCCCGTCACCGAGACCACGTCGGAGACCGTTGCGGCCATGCCTGCGGTCGAGGATGAGGCCCCTTTGCCGGGTCTGGAAGAGGCACTGAACTCTGACCTGCCCGTCGAAGCCGTCGCCAATACAACTCTACGGGCTACTGATGGCCCTGTCGACATCCCGCCCGCAGCGGACCCAACTCCGGCTGTCGCAGCGGATCCCGAATTGACCCCGGAACGCGCCGCCGAGGCTGCCGCAGCCGAAGTCTTTGCCGACAGTTTCGCCCGGACTCCGGAACCCGAGGTCGACGAGGCGCCATTCGCCCATGTCACCGACCCGGCAGCCTTTCCGGATGAACTGGACGAGGTGCCCGCGAAACCGCCTGCGCCAAAACCATCGGTTCTGGACGATATTGACGACGACCTTCCGCCTGCGCCCCCGTCGGCAGCAATGGTGGCCTTTGCCAGCCGTCGGGCCGCTGCGGGAACTGCAACTCCGCCCGCGGCCAAGCCGGTCGAGGGTGCCACACGCAGCGACACGTTGACTGCAGCCATGGCCGCTGCGCGACTTGAGACACCCGCAGCGCGGCCAGCCCCGGCAAAGGGGTTCTCCGGGCTGGTGACGGCACCCAGCATCCCCGGAACGCGCGCCAAGCCCAAGGGAAAGCTTGGCGCGACCGAGATCAGCCGCCCGGTTCCGCCCGGACCGACGACCGTGAAATCTCCGGCGCGCCCCGGTGGCACGTTTGGGACAGCCGCACCGCCGCGCAATCGCAGTGGCGTCGTCCTGATGGTTCTGATCGCCCTTCTGCTGCTGTTCCTGGCGGCGATGGCGGCCGTGTCCTCGTTCTACCTTGCGCGGATGGACGCACCCGACGCGAATCCTTCGCTGACAGCCGACGTCACTGTCCCGGCCGTCGATGATGAGATCCTGGCGGACATGGAAGATCCAGAAGGATTGACCGGTCCCCTGCCCGAAGCTGAAGGCGCTCCGATCGGGCAGGCCGCCGAGCTTGCGACGGAATCGGCTCCCATCAACCTGGCGCTGGGGGACGAGGTCGCCGAAGCGCCGATCGAGGTGCCACCGGAAGACCTCGCAGTCGCAGAACCCGACCCGACAGAAGCAGCCGACGCGCCACTTGCGGTGGAAACGGCCGAGACCCCGGCACCCGAGCCTGCGCCCGGCACCGCCGTCACGACCGAGCTTACGGCCGCGCAGCCCCCAATCGAGAATCAGGACGAGATCTTCCTTTCGGCCATGGATGCGCCGCCCCCGGCGCTGGATGCGCTTGCCCTGCCCGCCCCTGCCGCAACCGTGGACGCCCTGCCGGACGCCCCGATGCCGCCTCCGGCCTTTGGCACGGTCTATCGCTTTGGTCCCGATGGCCTTCTGGTGCCAACGCCGGAAGGGATTGTCTCTCCTGACGGCGTTATGCTTTTCGCAGGACCTCCGCCTCTTGTGCCGCCGTCGCGCAGCGAGGCTGCCGCGGCCCTGGCTGCTGCTGCAACGCCAGTTGCGGCCGCCGCGCCGCAGGCAACAGCCGATCCGGCTGTGCAGCTGCCCCCCGGTGCCGGCGCATCGCTGGTCGTGACCGACCCACCCATTGAACCCGCCGCGCCCGAAGCCGCTGTCGCCCCTGCCCCTGCCGATCCTGCGATGGCCGGGTTTCGCCCGCGCTCGCGCCCGGAAGGTCTGGTCCCTGCCACACCAGAAGACGACGCCAGCCTGACGACAGATGATGCGACCGAATTCGCTGGCCGCCGTCCGTTGCCGCGCCCGGCGACTGTGGTTGCCGCAGCATCGGCTTCGCGTCCCGCATCACCGGCGGACCTTGGCGCTCAGGGTGCGTCGCTGGCAGCCCAGGCCGAGGCAGAGCTTGCCGCAGCCGCCGCGCTTGAGGCAGCGAACCCCTCTATCGTCGCCATTTCCAAGCGTCCCGCTGCGCGTCCGCGTGACCTGTCCGATGCCGTCGAGGCCGCCGTTGCTGCGGCCGTGCGCGAGCCTGCACCGGAACCCGAGGTCGAAGTCGCGGCGGCAGCGCCTGCGCCTGATCTGAAGCCGGAAGAGCTTGAAGAGGCCGATGAACCCGAAACAGCCAGGGCCGCACCGTCCATCCCGACCAAGGCCAGCGTGGCAAAGCAGGCGACATTCGTTAACGCGATCAACCTGTCCAAAATGAACCTGATCGGCACTTACGGCACCGACTCGAAACGCTACGCCCTCGTCCGGCAAGCGAACGGGCGCTACAAGAAGGTCACGGTCGGAGACAAGATCGACGGCGGCACGATCAAGGCCATCACCGAGACTGAGGTCCGCTATCAAAAGGGTGGCAAGCTTCTGTCGCTGAAGATGCCAAAGGCCTGAGGTCCAGGCCGCCCACAGGTGGACAGACCAGCCCCCTTCTTGAAATCAATGGGTTGCCTGCGGACGGTTATGGTTTGGCACCCCTTGCCACCCCCCATGCCGATCACCGGACCACTCCTCGCAAGAACCTAAGTCGAAGAGACGAAGTCGAACGAGGAGCCTACCCCTAGCCAGCCGCAACCCCGGCTTCGGCGAAAGTGGCCATGCCGGAATGGCAGGCGACCGCGCCTTTGACCACGCCAATCGCCAGTGCCGCGCCCGAGCCTTCGCCAAGCCGTAGCCCCAGCGACAAGAGCGGCTCTTTCCCCAACTTCTCCAACAACCGGGCATGCGCCCCCTCGGCGCTTTGGTGGCCCGCGACGCAATGATCCAGAGCCCCTGGCGCAGCCCGGTCCAGCACTGCCGCTGCCGCACATGCGATGAAACCATCCAGGATCACCGGCACCCTTGCCAGGCGCGCGCCCAGGATCGCCCCGGCCATCGCTGCCACTTCGCGCCCGCCGAGACAGCGCAGTACCTGCAGCGGATCGGCCAGAACGGCGGCGTGCCGCTCCACCCCGGCGGCAATCGCTGCCTCTTTCCGGGCGAGCCCCGCGTCATCCACCCCTGTTCCCCGCCCGGCCCAGCCGACGCCGCCATAAAGCGCCGTCGCAATCGCGGCCGCCGAGGTGGTGTTGCCAATCCCCATCTCTCCAGCAACAAAAAGATCGGCGGCAGGATCCACGGCGTCAAAGCCCTTGCGCAGGGCGGCTACGACCTCGGCCTCGGACATCGCGGGGGCCTCGGTGAAATCTGCCGTGGGGCGGTCAAGGTCCAAGGCATGGACGTCAAGCTTGGCCCCGAAGGCCTTTGCCAGCTGATTGATCGCCGCCCCGCCATGGGCGAAGTTCGCCACCATTTGCACCGTCACCTCGGCCGGAAAGGCCGAGACGCCGCGGGCGGTAACGCCATGATTCCCGGCAAAAATCACGATCTGCGGGTGGTCGGCATGCGGCTTTTCCGTGCCCTGCCAGCCTGCCATCCAGACGGCCACCCTTTCCAGCCGCCCCAAAGCACCCGGCGGTTTCGTCAACTGGCTGTTCCGCGCCTCGGCTGCGGCAATCGCAACGGCATCGGGGGCGGGAAGCTTGGCCAGAAGGGCGCGGAGATCGGCAAGGCTTTCAAAGGGCATAAGTGTCTCGGCGGTTGATCCTCAGTCAAGCCCGGGCTACCCCATGACCCAACCAACCGCCAGCCGGGATCAGCCGTCTTGACCACCTTTCGCGACATACCGGGCCGCATGGTGCCCGACCTTCTGTCGGCCTTAGCCCTCTTGACCCGCCTGCCCTTGCCGAACCACAGGGCGACGGGAGCAGCCTCGGCCTGGGCCTGGCCGCTGGTCGGTGCCGTCCTGGGGGCCATGGGGGCGACCCTTGCAAGTGCAACTCTCTGGCTGGGGGTTACTCCGGGCGTGACGGCGGTGCTCGTCCTGGCGCTCGGGGCGATGCTGACGGGTGGCCTGCATGAAGACGGGCTATCGGACGCGGCGGATGGCCTTTTCGGCGGCTGGACCAAGGCCCGGCGACTGGAGATCATGAAGGACAGCCGGGTCGGCAGTTACGGCGTCCTCGCACTCGTCCTGGTGACGCTGGCACGCTGGTCGGCGCTGACAGCCCTTCTGGTGCACGACGAATACTGGGCGGCCTTGATCGTGACGGGAGCAATGAGCCGCGTGCCGATGGGGCTGATGATGTCGCTGTTGCCCAATGCGCGGGGCGAGGGGTTCAGCCATGCGACGGGGCGACCGTCGGGCAAAGTGGCGCTCGTCGGGGTCGGCATCGCTTTCGCTCTTTCGGCCCTCCTCGCCGGGTGGAGCGCAGTTGCGCTGGGCGTGGCGGCACTGGCGGTCACCGTGGCCCTGTCCATCCTCGCCCTGCGCAAGATCGGCGGGCAGACCGGCGACATTCTGGGCGCCAGTCAGCAGTTGGCCGAGGTCGCCTGCCTGGCCGTCCTGTCAGCCCTGGTCCGGTAGCCTCAGGTATCGGTCGACACGTCATCCCAGGCCTGGCCGCCATAGCCGATCAGCCAGTTCAGCGCATAGTGCCGCTCCATCACCACGCCGGGATAGAGGCCGGGGGGCACCGGGTCGCCGTCAAGGTCCGCCTGCCGCACAGCCCAGTGTTGGCGGTAGATCAGGTCGGCAGCATCCAGAAGCTCGGACTGCGGGCGCAGGCGGGCGGTCGCCAGCACCCCCTCGGTCCCCAGTTCGCGCAGGATTTCTGCCAGGCGCGGTACGTCAGCGATGTCGGACGGCGGGCCGGGGTCGTCAATCAGACTTAGCGCCCACAGCATCACCCAGACCCCCTCGTAGCGCCAGGTGAACTGGATGCGGTCAAACTCGCTCGGGGCGGGATCGGCCATGAACCGGGCCTCTGCGGGTGACAGGAACCCGGCCGCCCCGAACTGGTCGATCAGCTGCAGCCCAAGCGCATGGTCGCCCGTCTCGCCCTTCACCGCAACGATGGCCAGTGCGATCATCCGCTCGGCGACCTCGGTCTCGGTCCGCCGCAGGCTGGTCGCTTCGGTTTCGATCACCGGAAGGCTGGGCAGAACTTGCACCCCTGCCGCCTCCAGCACGGCCACCGACCGCGCCTTGCGCGCCTCGGCTTCGGTCTCGGACCGTGCAGCCCCCACAAGCGCCAAAACCATAGCCACCACCAGACCAAGTCGCATCCTACACCCCGCAAACACCAGTCAGGGGAAACCATGCCGCACATAGCACCTGTGTCAATGCTTAGGGCGCCCCTCTGGCCTTTGCATCCGGTCCGGGATACATGGGCGACGAGAGCTTGCGAGGCCACAATGTCCGACTATTCCGACGCCATTTCTTCGACCGAGGAGATCATCGAAGACGCCCGCAACGGGCGGATGTTCATCCTGGTCGATCACGAAGACCGCGAGAACGAGGGTGACCTCGTGATCCCGGCCCAGATGTGTACGCCGAACGCCATCAACTTCATGGCGATGCACGGGCGCGGGCTGATCTGCCTGGCGTTGACGTCAGACCGGGTCGACCAGCTCGGCCTGCAGCTGATGGACCGCAAGAACTCCAGCCGCCATTCCAGCGCCTTTACGCTCTCGATCGAGGCGGTCGAGGGGATTTCGACCGGCATCTCGGCGGCAGACCGGGCGCGGACCGTGGCCGTAGCGACCGACCCGACCAAGGGCGCGGCCGACATCGCCAGTCCCGGCCACATCTTCCCGCTGCGCGCTCGCGACGGCGGCGTCCTTGTCCGCGCCGGGCATACCGAGGCCGCGGTGGACGTGAGCCGCCTGGCTGGCCTCAACCCCTCGGGCGTCATCTGCGAGGTGATGAACGACGACGGGACCATGGCGCGCCTGCCGGATCTAATCAAGTTTGGCCAGAAACACGGGATCAAGATCGGCACGATCAGCGATCTGATCGCCTACCGCCGTAAGCATGACAACCTGGTCAAGGAACGGTCGGTCAAGGCCGTTACCTCGGTCCATGGCGGCGACTGGCTGATGCGGGTCTTTACCGACGATCTGCAGGGGGCCGACCATGTGGTCCTGACCAAGGGCGATCTCTCGACGCCCGAACCCGTGCTGGTCCGGGTCCATGCGCTGAACCCACTCGAAGATGTCCTTGGCCTCGGCGAAGGCTCGGATCTGCCCGCCGCGATGCGGATCATCGCCGCCGAAGGCCGGGGCGTGGTTGTGTTGTTGCGCGACACGACGATGAAGATGGTCGAGGACGGCGAGCAATCGCCGCAAACGCTGCGCCAATACGGGATCGGGGCACAGATCCTTGCGGCCCTTGGCCTTGGGGCAATCACGCTGGTCACGAACTCTGTCCAGCCAAGACTTGTGGGCCTTGAAGGCTACGACCTGACCATCGCGGGCACCCGCGCGATCAAGGAGTGACCCGATGGCCGGGACCGAAACCCATTACACGCTGCCCCTGCCCAGCTTCGACAAGCCGGTGAAGCTGCTGATCGTGGTGGCCCCCTACTACAAGGACATCGCCGACAACCTCGTCGCCGGGGCACGGGCCGTGGGCGCGGCCTGCGGGGCCGAGGTCGATCTGGTCGAGGTGCCGGGCGCCTTGGAAGTGCCCACGGCCATTGCCATGGCGGAACGGCTGGCAGAGTACGATGGCTATGTCGCACTTGGCTGCGTGATCCGGGGGGAAACCACGCACTACGACACGGTCTGCAATGACAGCTCGCGCGCGATCAGCCTGCTGGGGCTGCAGGGCGCCTGCATCGGCAACGGGATCCTCACGGTGGAAAACCGCGCCCAGGCCGAAGTGCGCGCGGACCCCGACGGTCAAAACAAGGGCGGGGGTGCCGCAGCGGCGGCCTTGCACCTGATCGCGCTTTCGCGCAAATGGGCCGGGAAATCCAAGGGGATCGGTTTCCGGGCATGACGACCGCCAAACGCGACGAAAAGCGCCAGATGAAATCCGCGGCGCGGCTGTATGCCGTGCAGGCACTGTTCCAGATGGAGGTCTCGGGCCAGACGGTTGAAGCCGTGACGCGCGAATTCGAGACGCACCGCTTTGGCGCAACTTATGAGGAAGGCGAGTTTGCCGAGGGCGACGTGGATCACTTCCGCGCGGTCGTCGGCAGCGCGGTCAACTGGCAGGCCAAGATCGACCAGATGACCGACCGGGCCCTGGTCGCGGCCTGGCCGATCGACCGGATTGACCCGGTGCTGCGCGCGCTCTTCCGCGCGGCGGGGGCAGAACTGGTGGACATGGTCACGCCGCCCAAGGTGGCGATCACCGAATATGTCGACGTCGCCAAGGCCTTTTTCCCCGAGGGCAAGGAACCCAAGTTCGTCAACGCCGTCCTTGACCACATGGCGCGCGAAGCCAAGCCCGGGGCCTTCGCCGTCTGAAGTTGGAGCATCGCCCTTGATTGGCGGGCGCAGCCAGCGCAGGCTGTCCGGACCATGATCTTTGCTGCCGAAAACTTTGTTGGTGCCGGTCGCCTGTATGCCTGGAGTCTAAGCCCCGGCGTCCGGGCCCAAGCTTGGCCGTGCGCAATGCGTCAAAGAATCGTAGCGACAAAGGAACGACTTGCATGCGCATCCCTGCACTGCCTTTCCTGGCCCCGATTTTCCTGGCTATCTCCATGATCCCTGCCGCCGCAGACGACCTGACCGGGCGCGACTGGCAGCTGCTGGCCATCGACGGCCAAGTCCTCGACTTTGACATCATCGCCACCTTGCGGATTGCCAAGGATGGCGCCTTCACTGGCAAGGCGCCCTGCAACAGCTGGGGCACCCAGAACCGGGCAACCTTGCCCGCTTTGGAGCTGCGCGGAATCCGCGCCACGCGCCGGGCCTGCGACAAGCTGGCCGAGGAGAACGCCTTCTTCGACGCCCTTTCGGTCATGACCGCCTTGCGGATCGAGGGCCGAAAGAACCTGATCTTCAGCGGACCGGACGGTCGAACCATGGAATTCGTCACCGACCGCATGAACAGCCTGACGCGCTGCCTGACCTGCCCGCCCAACGAATAGGCGGTCTGTGGCAGGCAAAGGCATTTCTTGGGCAGGCATGCCGCGCAAGGGCTGGAACCTGCCCAATCGCAAGGCCATATCCAGCGGGTCATTCACCGTTGAAGGCCCACAATGCAGCTTCGCGCTTCCGTCACCCGGTTTCTCGACCAGCCCCTCACGTCCCGTTTCATCATTGCGGTCATCCTGATCAATGCGGTCACTCTGGGGCTTGAGACCGTGCCCACGGTGATGCAGGCCGCTGGGCCGCTGATCCTGACCATTGACCGGCTGTGCCTGGCAATCTTTGTGGCTGAACTGTCGTTGCGGCTTTTCGCTCAAGGCCTACGATTCTTCCGCTCGGGCTGGAACGTCTTCGACTTCCTCATCGTCGGCATATCGCTCTTGCCCTCGACCGGGGGCTTTTCGGTCCTGCGGGCGCTGCGCATCCTGCGGGTGTTGCGCGTGGTGTCGGTGGTGCCAAGCCTGCGGCGCGTGGTGGACGGATTGGGCCGCGCCCTGCCCGGAATGGGGTCGGTCTTCCTGTTGATCCTGATCATCTATTACATCGCTGCCGTGATGGCGACGAAGCTCTTTGGTGCCAGCTTTCCTGAATGGTTCGGCAGCCTTACCGCAACGGCCTTCACCCTGTTCCAGATCATGACCCTGGAAGGCTGGTCGGGCGAGATCGTGCGCCCGATCATGGCGGTCTACCCCTATGCTTGGGCGTTCTTCGTCCCCTTCATTCTGATCACCACCTTTGCCGTGCTGAACCTGATCGTCGGTCTGATCGTGAATTCGATGCAAGAGGCCGCCAGCGCCGACGAGCGCGAGGAATCTCAGGCCCTGGAAGCCCGGATCATGGCCAAGCTGGAAGACATCGAACGCAAGATTGAGGCCAGCAAGGGAAACGTTGGCTAGGGAAACCGCGCCAAGCCCAGCAAAGGGTCAGCGACTGGCCTCATAAAGTGCGGATGCCCGGTCGAAGAACCGCGTGCGGACGGATGGGCCTTCCATCATGATCTCGTGTTCTGCTCCGGGGTACAGGTCCAGTTGTCCCCGCGCCCAGCCCGCCATGCGCAAGTGCACCGGGGGAACATCCACGACCTTCTCCGCCGTCCCCAGGCCGCAGATCGCTGGAAGATCGGGCGCAGGCCTTGCGGCAAGTGCCGCGCATTCGCGCAGGGCCGCCCCTAGCCAGGCCAGCGACGGGCCGGCCAAAGCCAGTTCTGGCACCGAACGCAGCTGATCGCGCATATAGGCCCACATCTCGCGGTCGGTCGTCAGGACATTGCCCTCGAACGGGGCCTGCAGAAGATAGGTCTCCGGTCCGGTGGTCGGTGCATAGCGCGCCTTCAGCCGCAGGGGACCGGCCAAGGCCGTCACCGCCATGGCCACAGGACGCAGCCAAGCCGCCATCGAGATGCCCCACATCGGCGCCGAAAAGACCGCCGCCTGGAACGGCAGGCCCCGCATCAGCGCGCGCAGGCCGATGCAGCCGCCCATGGAATGCGCCATCAGGAAATAGGGCCGGGGCAAGCCCGCCGTCTCAGCCGCGACCAGGGCTGCGTCAAGGTCCTGCTGATACTCGGCAAAATCCTCGACATGGCCCATCAGCGGATCGGCCAACGCCCGATCGGCCAACCCTTGCCCGCGCCAGTCCAGCGTCAGCACCGAATAGCCGCGCTGGACCAGATCGCCCGCCGCGCGACCGTACTTCTCGATGCACTCGGTCCGGCCAGGCAACAGGACGACCGTCCCCTTGTCGCCCGCCTTCCACCAGGCCACCCGAATGCGGATAGCGCCCGGCGTCAGCCAGACAGCCGTTGCCCCCTCTGGCGCATCGGCAAGATCGGCATGGAACGGCGCCGGTGTCACCCCAGGACCGAGCCCAGTTTCATCGCCATGCCCATGCTGCCGTCCACCTTCAGCTTGCCTGTCATGAACGCCATCGTCGGGTTCGTATCCCCATCCAGGATCGACCGGAACACATCCGCCTCGGCGGTCAGCGTGACGTCGGCCTCTTCATCGCCCGCGCGAACGCCGCTCGCGTCCAGCATGATCGCGCCTTCGCCTTCGATCACGAACTTTGCCACCCCGTCAAATCCGCCCGACAGTTTCGCCGACAGTGCCTTGACTGCCGCATCGATCATTTCGCTCATCAAGTCTCTCCTTCGTGACCCTCGCGGCACTGGATATCCCGCACGGATCGGTTACTTTCACGTTATGGGTGTCCGGATGACCATTCTCAATCGTATCGTTGCGGCACTTCTGCCGTTTTTCCTGACTTGCGCGATTGCCGCCGCCGAAGACACCGCCAAGCTGGATGGTCTTTTTGACAGGCTCAAGACAGCCGAGGCGGGCGAAGCGGGCCGGATCGAGACAGAAATCTGGATCGAGTGGTCGAAGTCCGGGTCTCCGGCGCTGGATCTTCTGCTGCAGCGGGGCCGTGATGCCTTGGAACTGGGCGACACTCAGGCCGCGATCGAGCATTTCACCGCCATCATCGACCAGGACCCCAGCTTTGCCGAAGGCTGGAACGCGCGGGCAACGGCGTTTTACCAGGCGGGCGAGTTCGGGCCGTCGCTGGCCGATATCGCGCAGGTCTTGCAACTCAATCCACGGCACTTCGGGGCACTTTCCGGACTGGGGTCGATTCTCGAAGAATCAGGCAAGCCCGACCGCGCGCTCAAGGCCTATAAGGCCGCCCTTGCCATCCATCCCCATCTTGAGGGCGTGACCGAGGCTGTTGCCCGGCTTGAGGCCCAGGAGCTGGGTCAGGAGCTGTAGGCCATGGACGCCACCCGGCGGGTGACGGCGGTCCTTGGGCCGACGAACACCGGCAAGACCCATCACGCGATCGAGCGGATGCTCGCGCACCGGACGGGCGTGATCGGCCTGCCGCTCCGGCTTCTGGCGCGTGAGGTCTATGACCGCATCGTTGCCAAGGTCGGCCCTTCAGTCGTGGCGCTGGTCACCGGCGAGGAACGCATCGTCCCCGACCGCACGCAGTACTGGGTCTGCACGACCGAAGCGATGCCGCTGGAGATCGGCGCCGATTTCGTCGCGGTGGACGAAATCCAGCTGTGTGCCGATGCCGACCGGGGGCACGTATTCACCGACCGCCTGCTGCGGGCAAGGGGTCTGAACGAAACGCTGTTCCTCGGCTCCGACACGATGCGCGGGGCCATCGCGGGGCTGGTGCCGCATGTGACCTTCCTGAAACGCGACCGCATGTCGACGCTGAAATACGCCGGATCGAAGAAGATCAGCCGGATGCCGGAACGGTCCGCCATCGTCGGCTTCTCGGTGGAAAACGTCTATGCCATCGCCGAACTGATCCGCCGCCAGAAGGGCGGCTGCGCCGTGGTTATGGGGGCCCTTTCGCCCCGGACCCGGAATGCGCAGGTCGCGCTATACCAGAACGGCGACGTGGATTACCTGGTGGCGACCGACGCCATCGGCATGGGCCTGAACCTCGACATCAAACACGTCGCCTTCTCCGCCACCGCCAAGTTCGACGGCCGCCGGATGCGCAACCTCTACCCCCAGGAGCTGGCCCAGATTGCTGGCCGCGCAGGGCGGCATACTGAGGACGGGACCTTTGGGGTCACCGGCGAGGTGCGGCCCTTTGACGAGGACACCGTCGAGGCCATCGAGACGCACCGCTTCCAGCCCGTGAAGAAACTTCACTGGCGCAACGAATCGCTCGACTTCGGCACCGCCGACCGCCTGATCCGCAGCCTTGAGGCCCCCACCTTTAACGACTGGCTCACCCGCGCCCGCGACGCCGACGACGTGCTGGCGCTGAAGGCGCTCTCCGCGCTACCCGAGGTTCAGGACAAGCTGACCGAACCGAAACGCGTCCAACTCCTCTGGGACGTCTGCCGCATCCCCGACTTCCGCTCCTCGACCGGACCGGAACACACCACGCTTCTGACGCGAATCTTCGAATTCCTTGTGGGCCGCGGCCTTGGCGGGGGCCGCATCCCCAGTGACTGGTTGGCGCAGGCGATCAAACGGATCGACAAGACCGAAGGCGACATCGACACTTTGTCGCGCAGACTGGCCTATATCCGCACCTGGACCTACGTCACCCAGCGGAAAAACTGGGTGGAAGACGAAAGCCATTGGCGGGATGAAACGCGCGCTGTAGAAGACCGCCTGTCGGATGCCCTGCATGCGGCGCTGACCCAACGATTTGTCGACCGGCGG
>JALOTD010000054.1 GCA_025458105.1 Tabrizicola sp.
CCTTCGGGCAGAATGACCTGGGCCCCTTGGACAACGACCTGACGCTGAACTTCGCCCATGGCGGAATGCCGGTCGGCGAGCGGATCATCCTCCACGGAAAGGTGCTGGACGAGCCTTGCCTCCGTCATGAGGCATAGCGCCTCTGCGATGGTTCAATGATCGCTACGCCATCCTTTCGGACCGCCCGGTCGGCCTCGAATTGCTGCAAAGTCAAGTCCAACGCCAGAAGCCGCGGCAGAACACCGTATCGCGCCAAACGCCAAACAGAGACTCGCCCCATTCTGAGCGGTTGTTCTGCCCATGATTTCAAATCTCCAAGGGTCAGTGCCCCGCACAAGTCGCGGAAAATCCACAACAGCATGCAAGACGCAAAACCTTGTAAAATCAATAATTTATATGGTGGCGGACAGTGAGGGATTCGAACCCTCGAGACGGTTCCCCGCCTACACACTTTCCAGGCGTGCGCCTTCGACCACTCGGCCAACTGTCCGTGGGCGCCCTTCTGCCAAGTCGCACCGGGGTTTGCAAGGGCGAACCGCGTTCTTCTAGAAGAGCCGGAAACTCGCGACAAAGGGCAGATGGTCCGACACTTGCGACCGGAACCGGGCCCGGCCCATGTCCAACGTCCAGTCCATCGGGAACAGCCGCAGCGTGCCCCTCACATAATTGTCCGAATAGCGGCGGCTGACGGCAAATCCATCCAGAAGGTTCTCTCGCCCGCTTTCCAGGATATGCGAGAACCGTTCCTGCAGATCCCAACAGGACACGAAGTCCATCAGGTCCGCTCCACCCAGGTGGTGAAAATTGCTGACATCCTGACCGGGGATCATGTTGAAATCGCCCATCAGAAGAATGGCATGCTGCTTGTAGCCCGGCGTGGAATGCAGCGCCGTGATCCACTGGCCGATCACCTGACACTGGCTGTCGCGGATGGCCTGCTCGGGCGCCTCGCGCCCCGATTTGAGATGTACACCGATCACCACGGCCTTGAACTTGCCTGCCTTCAGATCGACTGCAATCGCCTGACGCCCGTTGGGATGGATGCCTTCCGAGCCCGGGATGAAACGCGGGTTGGTCACCGTGATGCCGGGCTTGTGCAGAAAGCCGATGCCCAGATGGCTGTGTGGCTGGTCCAGGAAGGTCGCCTGGTAGGTCAGGCCCTTGGCGGCCAGACCATCGGCCAGCACCTGCAAGTGGCTGGGCGGAGAGACTTCGACCAGCGTGACGAAATCTGCGTCCAGATTGGCCAGCCCCTTGATCTGGTTGCGTGCCTTGGCCCCTTTAGGATCGATGCCGTCACCGTCGCCACCAGTAAACTTGTCGTTGCCCGCCAGGTTCCAGACCGCGACATGCAGGATCGACGTGTTGAAAAGGCTCATGGCAATGCTCCGCAGAAAATACACGCGGAAGCCTATCAGAACCTGCACGATTCCCCAAAGGATTGCAGCAGGGTCAGTCCGACAGATGCACCGAGACGCGACGGTTTATCCGTCCCTTCTTCTCGATCTTGCCGATTTCGACCCGGCCGATCTCGCCCGTGCGCGCGACATGGGTGCCGCCGCAGGGCTGAAGGTCGATCTGGTCGGACCCTGCGCCGATCCGGATCAGGCGCACCCTGCCCTGCCCCATCGGCGGGCGAACCGACATGGTCTTCACCAGGCCCGGGTTGGCCTCAAGCTCGTCGTCGGTGATCCAGTCTTCCGTCACCGCCAGATCGCGCGCGATCAGGCTGTTCAACACGCCTTCGATCGCCGCCGGATCGGGCGGGTCGGGCATGTCGAAATCCAGCCGCCCCCGGTCGGCGGTGATTTGCCCGCCCGTTACCGGCAGCGGGATCACCACCGACAGAAGATGCAGCGCGGTATGGATGCGCATGTGCCGATGGCGCCGCGTCCAGTCCAGCAGCATCCGCACCGGGCTGCCGACCGGGGGCATCGGCAGCGGCTCGGCTGGAAGCAACGCGAGCCCGCCCTCGACCTTGATCGTGGTAGCAATCGGCACGCGGCCGCCGTCCCAATCGAGCACACCGCTGTCGCCCGGCTGGCCGCCCCCGGTGGGGTAGAAGACCGACCGGTCGACCACCAGCCCGCCTTCGGGCGTGTGGGCGATCACCCGAGCATCACCCGCCTGCAGATACGGCTCGGCACGGAATAGAAGTTCAGTCAACGGTCGGCTCCCTTGATGTCGGGATGGGCAGGCTTGGCACCAGTCTTTGCTCTGGCGGTGCGTTTCTTCAGGGCCGGACGCTCTTCCACCAGATCGGCCAGCGCAAGGACAGTCTCTGCAGTTTTCACCGGGTCTGGTTCGACGGGTGGAGCGGGCGGCGGCAGGATATTGATGCCCTCCGCCACAAAGCGTTCCATGATCCGATGGTAAAGCTCGCTGCGGACCTGAACGCTGAAGTTGACGTCGCGCAAGATGATGCGCAGCTCGAATGTCAGCTGGTTCGTGGTGTAGCCGGTAAAGACCACCAGCGGCGGCGGGTTGAGGATCGCCAGCGGCTGCGCCTCAGCCAATTCCTTCAGTACGCGCTCGACCAGCCGCGTGTCCGACCCCATTGCCACGGCCACCGGCACGATGATCCGGCCCGACAGGTTGAAGCGTGTCCAGTTCGTCACGCGCCCAGTGATCAGGTCGGCGTTCGGCACGATCACGTCATTGCGGTCAAAGGTCTCGATCCGGGTGGACCGCACGCTGATCGCGCGCACCCGGCCCTGCACGCCGCCGACCTCGATCCAGTCGCCCTCGGACACGGGCCGCTCGACCAGAAGGATGATGCCGGAAATGAAGTTCGACACGATCTGCTGCAGACCGAAACCGATGCCGACCGACAGGGCACCGGCAACGATGGCCAGGCCCGAGAGGTCGATCCCGGCGGCGTTGATGGCAATCAGTGCGGCCAGGAAGATGCCGACATAGCCGATCCCCGCCACCAGCGCGGTCTGTCCGCCCGTGTCCATGCTGGTCTTGGGCAGAATGGTTGTCCGCAGCGCCCCCTGAAACAGGCGCGTCAGCATATAGCCGATCACGAAGATCACCGCGAAGACCATGAAGTTCGACGGCGATATCCGCGTCTCGCCCAGCTGGAAGCCCTCGGTAAACCGCGTCCACAGCTCGGTCAGGTCCGAAAAGCGCGCGCCCCAGATCAGCGCGAAGACCGGCAGCGAGGCCAGCGTCATCGCAAACCCCGCCAGCACTGGAACCAGGGTGTCCCCCGCCTTCTCGTCGGCCTTCACGATCAGTGCCCAGACATCACCGATCAGCCGCTGCAGGATGAACAAAAGCGTCACCAGCCCAAGCGACAGCATCGCCGGGTAGATCAGCGCTGTGGCCGCCTGCACATAGCCGAAAGCCGCCAGCACCGGGCCGGCGAGGCCCACTATGGTCAGCCCCCGCGCAAACAACAGCAACAGCCGCAGCACATAACTCTTGTCCTCGGCATCCCGCGCCAGCCGCAACAGCCGACCCGTCCGGATCAGGATCAGCCCCCCCGTCGCCAGGATCGGAAAGGACATCACCGCTGTCGTCGCATCGGAATAGGCCTGCGCATCCATAGCCGCCGAGCGCAGCATCTCGGTCGCGATGGTCAGCCCCATCAGGACCGCCAGAAACCGCCCCTCGGCCCGCCGTTCGGGTGGCATCGGCAGGACAGCGCCCTCGCCCTGAACCCTCGGGAAAGCGCGAGCGCCAAGCCAGGCAGCCGAGAAGACCACAAATCCCATGATGGGCAAGGCTGCGGCGATGACCCGTCCGACCTCCCCGGGAAAGCCGCTGACGATCAGCGCCGTCGACAAGGCGACCATGCCCAGCGTCGGCAGGATCACCTCGCCCAGCGAGGCGAGCAGCGCCCAGACCTTCCGCCCCCGCGCCGTCGCCCCCTGCTGCAGCCGTTCGGCAAAGCGTTCAACCCAGCGCCGCACATAGACCACCAGCGCCAGCGCGACCCCCAGAAGCACCAGGATCAGCGGCAGGTTGTCGAACATCTCTGCCCGCGCCGCGCGGTCCGTCCAGGCAGTCGAAGCCTCGTCCCAGAGCCGCAAGACCGTGTCAGACAGGCCGATCGCCGCTTCGGGCCAGTTCCCGGGGTTCACCGGCGAGGGCCAGAGCTGCAACAGCTCGTCCGCCTGTCGTTCGCGCAAAGTGCGGTCGATCTCGCGGATCAGCCCGTCCGCCCGCCGATAGGCTTCTTCCGCCGCGATCCCCGGCGCCTGCAGCCGCACCAGCTGCTGCGCCAGTTCCTGACGGCGGCTGGAAATCTCGTCTGCCTCCGTCTCGCCCTCCGCGGGGGCCGGACCCAGCGCCGCGATCTGTTCCCGGACCGTGGCGATCCGGGCCGAGTTCGCATTCTGCGCCGTCAAAAGCGCCGCACGCCACTGCGCCAGCTGGCTGCGGATCTCTTCCAGCCGCTCGCTTGACGTGCGCCGCTCGGCGATCTCGGCCTCTGCCCGTTCGGCCATCCGCTCCCAGTCGGCATAGTTCAGATCGGTGCCGTCCAGCGTCGTCTCGACCCCGGTGATCGGGATCGCAGCTTGACCGCCGCTGGGGCCGTCCTGCGCCAGGCCCGGCGCAGCCAGCACCAGCGCGAAGAGCAGCGCCTGAAGCAGCTGCCTCATGCGTCTTCGAAGACGGGCGGGATCGTGCGGCCCGGGCGGTCCAGCCAGTCAGGCACCGGCAGGCCCTTTTCGCGCAGGAAGGTCGGGTTGTAGACCTTCGACTGATAGCGGCTGCCATAGTCGCAAAGGATTGTGACAATGGTCTTGCCCGGTCCCATCTCGCGCGCCATCCGGATCGCGCCCGCGATGTTGATGCCGGTCGAGCCGCCCATGCACAGCCCCTCGTCCGTCAAAAGATCAAAGACAATCGGCAGCGCCTCAGCGTCCGGAATGCGATAGCTGAAATCGGGGGTGAACCCTTCCAGGTTCGCGGTGATCCGGCCCTGCCCGATCCCTTCGGTGATCGAGTTTCCCGGGGCCTCCAGCTTGCCGGTCGTGTAGAAGCTGTGCAGCGCCGCGCCTTCCGGATCGGCCAGACCGATCTTCACGCCTTTCGGCTGCAGCGCCATGGCCACACCCGCCAGCGTTCCACCTGATCCGACCGCGCAGATGAATCCATCCACCTTGCCCCCAGTCTGGTCCCAGATCTCCGGCCCCGTCGTCTCGATATGGGCCTGGCGGTTGGCCACATTGTCGAACTGGTTGGCCCAGATCGCACCATTGGGTTCCGTCTTGGCCAGCGCCTCGGCCAGCCGCCCCGAATAGCGCACATAGTTGTTCGGGTTCCGGTAAGGCGCCGCCGGCACCTGGACAAGTTCCGCGCCCGCGAGCCGCAACATGTCCTTCTTTTCCTGGCTTTGGGTTTCCGGGATCACGATCACCGTGCGAAAGCCCATGCTGGCACCGACCAGCGCAAGGCCAATCCCCGTATTCCCTGCCGTGCCCTCGACAATCGTGCCGCCCGGCTTCAACAGCCCCTTCGCGACCGCATCCTTGATGATGTAGAGCGCCGCCCGATCCTTGACCGACTGGCCGGGGTTCATGAACTCGGCCTTCCCCAGGATGGTGCAGCCAGTGATCTCCGAGGCCTTTCTCAGCTTCAGAAGCGGC
The DNA here is from genome assembly GCA_025458105.1 of Tabrizicola sp. Taxonomy (GTDB): domain Bacteria; phylum Pseudomonadota; class Alphaproteobacteria; order Rhodobacterales; family Rhodobacteraceae; genus Tabrizicola. The sequence continues at coordinate 5,604 of JALOTD010000054.1, forward strand.
GTGTTCCCGATCGTGTCGGCCAGATCACTGTGGATATGCATGAGGGGCGGTCCTTCCTTGGTCCTTGCAGGTTTAGGGGGGACGCACGCCAAACTCAAGCCGCGCCAAAGACGGCGGCGGCAAACTCACTCCGGACCCAGCGCCATCAGCCCGTTCGACACGCCATCGCGCCGGGTCTCGATCCCCAGGCCCAAGTCGGGGAAGTAGACCCATCGCTCGCTGCGGACACGGTCTTTGCCACTGAACTCGGCCTCCACCGTCAGCACCCGGTAGCTGCAGCCCGACAGCGAAACCTCGCGCGGCTCGACACAGCGGTAGCTCGCTGTCCGGGTCTGCCGCGCGCGCTGAATCGTGCCCGTTGCGTTACTGACAATGACTTCGACCTCTTCCCGAACCCTGCCCGACCAGGTGACCCCGTCCGCTGGGATCGCCTGCTTCGGCGTGTAGGTCCGGCTGTAGGTCGGGGCCTATAAGCTGACGACCGGCTTCTCGCTTTCCCGGACAATGCGGTCGGTCTCAAACACGCCGTTTTAAACCATCCGCAGGTTTAGCCAGGCCCCCAAGGTCGGTCGCATAGTCAATCAGGACCGCCGTGTCGGTCTCACGCCGGGCAAGACCCTTTGTCCCATCCTCGCGGCGGAACACGATGCCTTGGTCCAGATCGGCGCGCTGGCAGGCGGCCCAGGCCGGACGGACCAAGGCAGGTGCGGCCAGGGTTGCCAGCTGCAAGGTCAGGGCAAGGCGACGGGTCAGGATCATGTCAACCAAACTCTGGGGGTGGTGTTGCCCCATTGCCTGGCGTGGCCAAGACCCCGTTGTCAGATGAATTCCGCCGTCATCTTGCCCTGAGGTGGGGCTTGGGCACCTTTGGCCCCCTCCCCGACTTACCCTCCCTGACTTCCTTCTCCCGGTCTCCTCCGTCCGAAGCCAAAGTTCGCTCCGCACAAAGGCTCCCTGCCCTGAACGATGGCGTCGCCAAGCTCGGCCCGACCGAACGGCCGAAAAGCGACGGCGATATCGAGAGGTCGCGTAGCGCAGGCTGGCGCGATCTGCGCAGCACCCCGAACACGATGATGCTGGGCTCAACAGCATCGTCGTCACTCTGAACACCGCGAACCCGGACACTTCGGAAACCACCGCCATGCCCTTCCCCCACCCATCCGGCCCCCTCTGGCCGTCGGGGTGGGCGGGTGGGCGACGGCCAGAGGGGGCCTTGTCCGACCTCTCCCCTCTGCACCAGGCGCAAAGCCGCGTCCGATCTGCGCCGGGCAAATTCTCCCGCAGAAAGGCCCGCCCAGACCGCAACACCCTCGGCGCACGCACATCAGATGTCATGCAAAAGCCTCAGACAGGCGCTTCGGCAAATGGTCCGCGCCCTGCCCTCCGCGTCCCTCTCTCAGGGAGGAGGGCGCGGACCTTGGGCAACGCCAACCCCTCGGGGATCCGCCCGGATCGCGCCAGCACAAGATCTTAACATATCGTGAATGACCACAGTCAAGTCATTGATTTACAATGACATGCCAAGCCTGTCCACGCGTGGACAGGCTCAGGCCGCGACGAACAGACCCTCGTCCTTGACCACCTTGTAGGCCTCGTCCAGGCTCTTCCAGGCCCGCTCGATCAGCACGTCAATCTCAGCCGGAGTGATGACCAAAGGCGGCGCGATGATCATCCGGTCGCCCACATGCCGCATGATCAGATTGTTCGCAAAGCAGCGTTCCCGCGTCTTGAAACCGACCGTCCCCGCTTCGCTTGCAAACTTCGCCCGGCGTGCCTTGTCGGGGGTCAAGGCGATGGATCCCATCAGGCCGACGAGCTTCGCCTCGCCCACCATCGGATGCTCGACCAGCTTCTCCCAGCGCTCCTTCAAATAGGGGTGCGCCACGTCCCGAACGTGATCCACGATCCGCTCATCCTGCATGATCCGCAGGTTCTCCAGCGCGACCGCGCAGGCCACCGGATGACCGGAATAGGTGTAGCCGTGGAAGAACTCGCCTCCGCCGCCCACCACATTCGCCACCTCGTCACAGACGATCGACCCGCCGATCGGCTGGTAGCCCGACGACAGCCCCTTCGCAATGGTCATGATGTGCGGCTTGATCCCGAAGGTCTGCGACCCGAACCAGTTGCCCGTCCGCCCGAACCCGGTGATGACCTCATCCGCGATCAGCAGGATCCCGTATTTGTCACAGATCCGCTGGATTTCCGGCCAGTAGGTCTTCGGAGGCACAATGACGCCCCCCGCACCCTGGATCGGCTCCCCGATGAAGGCCGCCACATTGTCCGGCCCCAGCTGCAGGATCTTCTCCTCCAGCTGCCGCGCGCGCGCCAGGCCGAATTCGTCCTCGGACATGTCCCCGCCCTCGCCCCACCAGTAGGGCTGGTCGATATGCTCGATCCCGTCGATCTTGCCGCCATGCGCGTGGATCGGCTTCATGCCTCCCAGGCTGCCGCCGCCCATCGTGGACCCATGATACCCGTTCCAGCGCGCGATGATCGTCTTCCGCCAGGGCATCCCCTTCACATCCCAATAGCGCCGCACCAGACGGATGTTGGTGTCATTGGCTTCCGACCCCGAGCCCGCGAAAAACACGTGGTTCAGATCACCCGGCGCCAACTTCGCGATCTCGGCCGCCAGCGCGATGGCCGGCACATGCGTCGTCTGGAAGAAGGTGTTGTAATAGCAGAGCTCCTCCATCTGCCGCGCCGCGACCTGGGCAAGCTCCTTGCGGCCATAGCCGATGTTCACGCACCAAAGGCCCGCCATCCCGTCGATGATCCGGTTGCCCTCGCTGTCGGTGAGCCACACCCCCTCGCCCCGGGTGATGACCCGCGCGCCCTTGGCCGCCAGCCCCGCCTTGTCGGTAAAGGGATGGAAGTGATGCGCCGCGTCCAGGCGCTGCAATTCGGCGGTCGGCAGGTGGTTGGTGATCATGTTCATCGGCTGGCCCTCACGGAATCGGCAGGGCCGCGTGCCCCGTCTTGCTGGCAGGATATGATCAAAAGCGCCGCCATTCAAGGAATTTGATCAAATTACTGAGCCCGCCTTGCCCGCCCCAGGCATCCTGGGGGTTTGGGGGCAGCGCCCCCATCAGCCGAGGAGGAGGCGAAGGCCGACGACGAGACAAAAGGCTTGCGCGCCAGCGCTCAATTCGAAAACCGTCAGCGACTTTCCGCAAGGGCCTGCCGGATGTGGTCGACCCCTTGCTGAATGTCCTGCTCGATGGCCCGTGCCAGAGCCTTGGCGTTGCCTGCCCGCATTGCGGCCAACGCTTCGCGGTGAAGGTCCGGCGCAGCCTCGCGACCATAGCGGTCGATCACCGCCCGCAAGCTTGGCCCCGCCCGCAACCACAAAGACCGCGCGAGGTCCAGAAGCACCGGCGCCTCAGCCGCCTCATAGAGCGCGAAGTGAAAGGCATGGTTTGCTGCCAGATAGTCCGGGAGGTCACCCGCCTCGATGGCCCGGTTCACTGCGCCGTCGATGGCCTCCAGCCGGTCGATCTGTGCGGGCGACAGGCGGGTGGCGGCAAGTTCGGCCAGCTTCGGCTCGATCGCCAGCCGAGCATAGGCAACCTGGTCCAGCATCTCGGGTGAAAGCTGCGGCACTGCCACCCGGCGGTTTCCCTGCGGAAGAAGCGCCCCTTCGGCGGTCAGCCGACGGATCGCCTCGCGCACTGGGGTCATTCCGGCGCCCAGATCGGCAATCAGCCCCTGGATCGTAACCGGAGCGCCCGGCGCCAGATGGCCGAAGAGGATCATATCGCGCAGACGCGCGTAGGTGACCTCGTGGCTGGGTATCTTCCGGTCGTCCGCATCCATCGGGGCACCTCTCAATTGTCCCCCTTTATGACGCCCAGCGCACGGCAATCAAGAGTTGATCAAATCCCGTCGTCGTACAGAAAGCGGGTCACATCTGCGGTCCAGCCCTGCCCCGTCAGATCATGCGCCACGACGCCGACAAATGCCCCGGTAAAGCTCGCATGTTCGCCCCTGCCCCCTTCGTCCGAAATAAGAGAGGCATCAAGAACCGGCCCGACTTCGGCCCCGTTTACGCTGAATTGCTGCTCGGCCCGATCGACACGTACACCCAATGTGACCTTCCCTTCGGCCAGTGGAAAACGACCATGGAAGGTCAGCGCTTCGCCGGGCCAGTCGCCCAGGCAGGACACCAATGTGACGACCCGTTCATCCTCCTCCCGCGTGATTAGCGCGGCGTGGAACTTGTGCCGGTTGTAATAGGTGATCAGACCCACGGCCTGCTGCCATGTCCCTGGATCAGCATGGAAATCGGCTTCGGCCCGATAGGCCGGTTCCTCTTGCCGCCGCGCGACCAGCGCATGCTCGAACCACGAGCCCAGGCTTTCGCGACCCGTCAGCCGCAAGGCGCTACCAGTCATTGTGAACAGACGTTCAGGAAATGGATGCCGCAGCCACTGGAACTCTGGCGGCAGGTTGGGGCCGGTGAAATCCCGCTCGATCAGCGACGTTACCTTGCGAGATGCAGGAAGGTCGACAATCGCGGGCGGGACATAGCCCCCGTCCTTCAGCCAAAGCCAGTCGTCGCGCCAGACGACTTCGGCCAGCCCCGTCTCGCGCCCCGTGGCGCAGAACAGACCTTTCGGCCCCTGCCGCGGCCTCCCGCAGAGAAACGTGTGCCAGTGCCGCCCATCGTGCCCCTCGACATACTGGCCATGCCCCATCCGCTGGATCGGGTTTTCCGGGTTGAATCGCGCGGTGATGATGTGCTTGGCCGGATGCGTCTCATACGGCCCCCGGATGTCGCGCGACCGGGCCAGCGTCACCGCGTGGTTATAGCCCGTCCCGCCTTCCGCCGTCGTTAGGTAGTACCAGCCGTTCCGCTTGAAGAGATGCGGCGCTTCGGTCAGGCCCAGGTCGGTACCGACATAGATCGTCATGACCTCGCCCAGCAATCCCTTGGTCGGATGCCACTCCTGAAGCTCGATCCCGTCAAAGCGGTCATTCGCAGGGTTCAGCCCGGTCCCCTTCTGCCGATGGTTCCAGCGCATGTTCACGAACCATTTGCGCCCGTCTTCGTCATGGAAAAGCGAGGGGTCGAAGCCCGACGAATTGACGTAGGTCGGATCAGACCAGTCACCGTCGATGGTGTCGCTAGTGACAATATAGTTGTGCGCGTCCTTGAAGGCCCCGTCCAACCGCTTCACGTCGGTATAGACCAACCAGAATTTGCCGTCAGCGTGGGACAAGCAGGGTGCCCAGATGCCGCAGCTGTCCGGGTTGCCGCGCATGTCCAACTGTACCGCCCGCCGCAAGGGGCGCGACACCAGCCTCCAGTTCACCAGATCGCGCGAACGATGGATCTGGACGCCCGGATACCACTCGAAGGTCGAGGTCGCGATATAGTAGTCTTCGCCCACGCGGCAGATACTCGGGTCGGCGTTGAAGCCGCGGATGACAGGATTTTCAAGCACTTCCATATCCTTGAACAGAGCGCGGGCGGAGAGACCCCTCAATCTCTCCGCCCGCTGGGCCGGCCCGGCAGGGAGGCGCCGGGCGGGCTTTGCTATTTCAGAAGCGCGCGCGCCTGATCTGGCGACAGGGCGGCAGGCCGTGTGCAGGTGGTCGTCAGGGTGACGAACTCCCCCGTTTCGCCCGAGGTCAGGCAGGCCATCATCACGTCAACGCCGTGCAGCGTGCGTTCCAGGCTGCAGCGGGCGTCACGGCCTTCCACCAACGCGGTGACCATGTCGGCCAGCCCCGCTGTCCGATAATTTGCCAGCGGCCCGCGCGACGGATGCTCTTGATTCGGCACGCCGAAGGGATGATCCCAGGGTTCCAGCACGGTCAGGCTTCCGTCCCGATTGCCGATCTCGACCGAGCCGCCGAAGAAGTTCGGGTCGGGGACATACAGCGTCCCCTCGGTGCCGTAGAGCTCGAAGTGGTTGCGCTTGTGGTGCCAGACATCCCACGAGGTGGACAGGTTGATCGTCGCGCCGTTGTGGAACTCCAGCAGTGCATGGATGTTCGTCGGCGTCTTGACCGGCACTGTCTCGCCATTCCGCGGTCCGTTCGAGATGGTGCGTGCCTTCTGTGCTGATGAGGTCAGCGCGCCGACCCGCTTCACCGGGCCCAGGAAGTTGATCAGGTTGGCCACATAATAGGGCCCGAGGTCCAGCATCGGCCCCGCGCCCGGTAGGAAGAAGAAGTCCGGGTTCGGATGCCAGTGCTCCATCCCGTGGTTCAGCACCGCAGCGCAGCCCGCCGTGATCTGGCCGATCCGGCCTTCGTCCAGGACCGCCCGCGCCTGCTGATGCGCCCCGCCCAAGAAGGTGTCCGGCGCGCAGCCGACCGCAAGGCCCTTGGACTTGGCAAGGTCACGCAAGGTGACACCTTGTTCCAGCGACAGGACCAGCGGTTTTTCAGAATAGGCGTGCTTGCCCGCCTCCAGAATGCGCTTTGTCACTGCATAGTGGGCGTCGGGGATGGTCAGGTTGATGACCACATCCACGTCCTTGTTGGCCAGCAGATCATCGACCGATAGTGCCTTTACATTGAACTCTGCCGCGCGGGCCTGCGCAGCCTCCATGTTCAGGTCCGCAACCGCCCGGACCTCCAGCCCCCTGAAGAGGGGCGCAAGCCGCAGGTAGCTGGTCGAGATGTTTCCGCAGCCAATGATACCGATGCCAAGATGAGACGTACGGGGATTTGCCATTTTTTCCAGTCCTCAGAAAGCCTTGGCCGCAGCGATCGACCGCGTGGCGAAGCGCTGGTGATCCTTGGGGTTGTCGTGTTCCATGACGAAGTGCTTGACCCCGATCTTGCGCAGGGCGGCCATGATCGTCGGCCAGTCCACTGTGCCGTAGCCGACATCAGCCCAGCCGTCCTCGTCCGTGTTCTCACCGGCCGGGGCGATGTCCTTGACATGGGCCGCCGTGATCCGGTCCTTGTATCTCTCGATCCAGGCCAGCGGGTCGGCCCCGCCGCGGATCACCCAGGCAACGTCGATTTCCCATTCCAGGCCCGGCCCGCCCTCGAAGATGCGGTCCTGCGGGATCGAGCCGTCGGACAAGGGCCTGAACTCAAAATCATGGTTGTGCCAGCCAAAGCCGTATCCGGCAGCCTTGTAGGGCGCACCGGCCTTTTGCAGCCGCTGGCCGAACGCGACCCAGCCTGCAGCGTCGGCGGGGCGGTCAGCGGGCATCACATAGGGGCAGTAAAGCCGCTCCATCTTCAGCGCCCGGGCAATCCCCAGCACCTTCTCGACATCCGATTCCAGCTGCGCCAGGCCGAAATGCCCGGTTGGCATGGTCAGCCCAGTGGAAGCAAGACCGGCCTGGGTCGCAGCCACGGCCGCGTCATCGACGTAAAGCGCGCCATAGCCCTCGACGGCGCTGTAGCCAGCCTTGGCGACCATCGCCAACGTCGCGTCCATCGGCGGGAAGTTTCGAGAACAATAGAGCTGATAGCTGAACATCGGAAGGGTCCTTTCAAGGCTGGCCATAGGTGGCCGAATACAGATCGCGGGCCGTGAAGCGGGGCCGAGCGTTGGGATTTTCGGGGGTGAAGGTCAGTTCAACGGGATTGGTCGGCGTCACTGTGCGGGCGTTGGTGGAAAACCGGCCAGGCACGTCGGCCTCGACGCTTGCATAGAGCGACAGCGCGACGGACGAGAGGGTCAGCTTCCAAAATCCGTCCCGTTCGCGGGTCTCCAGCGAAAGCCCAGAGGGACGCAGATCGTAAGCCTTCCAGGGCCGGGTCGCATGTACCTCGCACCCCGCGCCATGGGGCGAAGTGAAGGCAAAGCCCAGTACCTCGTCTCGCTCAAGCGCATTTGCCGGAACCCGGGCGATTTCAACCGCTCGGTCGGGCGGCAACTTCGCCTCCACCGCCTTCAGCTTGCGCGCCGTCCCGTCTAGATGCGCGGCCCGTATCGCAAGGCTAAGCGCCACCTGCGCCCCGGTATCGTTCACACCCTTCAGCACAAGATCGCCGCCTTCCGGCACACAGACCACGGTGACCGGCGCATAGAAGGCCTGAGCCATGTGATGCAGCAGCTTCCAGTTCCCGCCATGGTCCAAACTGGCCCAGGAACAAACCGGCCAGGTGTCGTTCAACTGCCAGTACAGCGTTCCCTGGCAATGCGGCTTCAGCGACCGCCAATGCGTCACGGCCGTCTTGATCGCCAGCCCCTGCTGGACCTGGCTGACATAGACGAAGTTCGGGAAATCCACCGGGAAGCGGAAATAGCGGAACATCGTCTCGGCGATCCGCGCGTTCCCGCCCGGGTTCTTCTGGTGGCTCTCCATCACCGGCGCGGCGATGTTCCAGTCCGCCTCATCCGCAAACCGCCGGATCGCGGACAGCGAGGGATAGGATTGGAAGCCGAATTCCGAACAGAACCGTGGGCTTACATCCCGATAATGATCGAAGTCCTTCCCCTCATGCCACACGCTCCAGAAATGCATGTCGCCCGACGAGTCATCGTGCCAAGCATCCCCGAACGCCAGCGGCCCGGGGCTGGGAGACGATGGCCACCAATTCGCCCCAGGCAGCACCGAATGCAACGCCGCCTCGATGGTGCGGTTCAGCCGGTCATAGTTCACAAGGTAACGGTCGCGGTCCTTGCGAGACTCCGGAAACCAGGTCAGCGCTCCGATAAGCTCATTGTCGCCGCACCAGAGCGCGATGCAGGCGTGGTGGCTGATCCGCGCGACCACGTCGCGGACCTCGGCATCCACCTCGGCCAGGAACTCGGGCGTCGAGGGATACAGATGGCAGGCGAACATGAAGTCCTGCCAGACCATCAGTCCCAGCTCGTCGCAAAGGTCGTAGAACCAGTCCGGCTCGTACCGCCCGCCGCCCCAGATGCGGATCATGTTCATGTGGGCGTCCACAGCCGATTGCAGCAGCCCCCGCACGCCCTCGACCGTAATCCGCCCGAACAAAGCATCCGCCGGGATCCAGTTCGCGCCCTTGGCAAAGACCGCCCGCCCGTTGACCTGCACGCCAAAGGACCGCCCCGCTGCATCAGGTTCAGACACAAGCTGCATCTCGCGCAGGCCCAGCCGCCGCGTGGCACGCGCGCCGCCGCCGGTCACCACCAGGTCGTGAAGAACCTGCGCACCCTGCCCCGCGGGCCACCACAGCACCGGGTCCGGGATCGTCAGCGTCAGCCGCGCCACACCATTGCGGACCTCCGCCGTGCCCGAGACACCGCACAACTCGGCAGTGACCGCAGAGACACCCTCAGCCTGCACCGCCAGCGTCACCTCCGCCACTCCCGGCCGATGCGCCTGGGTCACCACGATGTCACCGATGCGCGGCCCAACCGGCTCCAGCCGCACCCCGCCCGAGACGCCGAAGATCCCTAGCGCGATATTCCAGTCCCAGCCGAAGTCGCACTGCTGTTTGCGCAGCATGTTGTTGAAGGCAATCGCCCCGTTCACCTGCTGGTAAGGGATCGGAAACGGCATCCGCGCCGCCCGCGCCACGGCCTCGCGAACCGGAGACCGGAAGTAGATCTCGACCGCGTTCTCCCCGGCTTTCAACTCCGCCGAGACATCCACCCGCCAGCGCCGATGTACGTTCGCCGCCGACAGGACCAGCACCCCGTTCAGCATGACCTCGGCGACGGTATCAAGCCCCTCGATCACCAGCTCGGCCGCCGATCCGTCATGGGTGAACACCCGCCGCGCGACCCAGTCCAGTTCGGACACCCAGCGGCAATCGTATTCGTTCCGGCCCCAGTACGGGTCCGGAATCACCCCCGCCTTCGCCAGGGCCGACACTCCGTCTCCCGGCAGATCGAAGGCAATGACATGGGCGCCGCTTTCGTCCGAAAGCGTCCAGCACCCCGCCAGATCGAGCATCGTTCAGATCCTTTGTTCCGTCTTCGCGTCAAAGAGCGAGGCCTTGGGGATATCCAGCCCCAGATGCACCTTGGTCCCCGCCGGAAGTCGCCCTTCGACGGGCACCCGCACGCTCATGTTCACCCCTTCGGCCTTCAGCCACAAAAGACTGTCGGCCCCCGGGTTCTCGTCGATTTCCACCTCAGCCGGGATCGACGGTCCGGCGATTGGCATAGTCGATACCGTGATATGCTCGGGCCGGACGCCAAGGATCGCCTGATCCCGGTCCAGGATCGCTCCGCCCTCATAGCCCGCAAGGTCGATCTTCGTGGACCCGAACTGGAAGGCACGGCCCCCGTCCACCGTCTTTCCGTGCAGAAAGTTCATCGACGGGCTGCCGATGAAACCCGCCACGAACAGGTTCGACGGGCGGTTGTAGATCTCCAGCGGCTCGGCCAGTTGCTGGATCACGCCGCCCTTCATCGCCGCGATGCGGTCGGCCAGGGTCAGCGCCTCGATCTGGTCATGGGTCACATAGACCATCGTGTTGCCCAGCTGGTTGTGCAGCCGCTTGATCTCGACCCGCAATTCGCTGCGCAGCTTGGCGTCGAGGTTCGAGAGCGGCTCGTCGAACAGGAAAACGTCCACGTCCCGCACCAGCGCGCGCCCGATGGCGACCCGCTGGCGCTGGCCACCAGACAGGGCCGCGGGTTTGCGGTCGAGCAAAGGCTGGATCTGCAGGATCTCGGCCGCCCGAGCGATGCGCTTGTCGATCTCGGCTTGCGGCACGCGGGCGTTCTTTAACCCGAAGGACAGGTTCCCGCGCACCGTCATCTGGGGATACAAAGCGTAGGACTGGAACACCATCCCGATCCCCCGGTCCGACGGCTCGGCCCAGGTGACGTTCTTGCCCTTGATCCAGATCTGCCCGTCGGTGATGTCCAGAAGACCCGCCAGACAGTTCAGCAGCGTCGACTTCCCGCAGCCCGACGGACCCAGAAGCACGACGAACTCACCCTCCGCCACGTTGAGGTTCATGTTCTTCAGAACCGAAACCGAGCCGAAGCACCGGCGGCGATACCGCGGACGAAGAGTTTCCCAGACAGGAAGTAGACAACCAGCGGCACAAGACCGGTCAGCATGGTCGCGGCCATATTGACGTTGTATTCCTTCACGCCCTGGACCGAGTTGACGATGTTGTTCAGCTGAACGGTCATCGGATAAAGCTCGGGCTTGGTGTAGACCACGCCGAACAGGAAGTCGTTCCAGATCCCCGTCACCTGCAGGATCATCGCCACCACGAAGATCGGCAGCGACATCGGCAGCATGATGCGGAAATAGATGCCCCAGAACCCGGCCCCGTCGACCCTTGCGGCCTTGAACAGCTCTTCCGGGATCGAGCTGAAGTAGTTCCGGAACAACAGCGTCAGGATCGGCATCCCGAAGATCGTGTGCACCATCACCAGACCCCAAAGCGTGCCGTAAATCCCCATCTCGCGCAGCAGGATCACGATCGGGTACAGCATGACCTGATAGGGAATGAACGACCCGAAGATCAGGATGGTGAAGAAGATGTCCGATCCCTTGAAGCGCCAGTTGATCAGCGCATAGCCGTTCACCGA
>JALOTD010000143.1 GCA_025458105.1 Tabrizicola sp.
GGCATCGAGGACGCCCGCGTCTGGGAACCCGAACCCGCCACTGTCTACTTCTGGGAGCGTTGAGAGAATGCAGACCTTCGACCTGGGGAAAGAGGGCCTCCGTGCGCTCAATTCCTCGCTTCACGGCCTGAAGGGCCAGACCAACATGACCGCCTGGGAGGTGATCAACCCGAAGGGCGCCCATGCGATTGCCGCAGGGGTCGACGCGCCCGTCGACATCACGGTGCGCGGATCGACCGGCTATTACTGCGCGGGGATGAACAAGCAGGCGACGATCCGGATCAAGGGCTCGGCGGGCCCGGGCGTGGCCGAGAACATGATGTCGGGCACTGTGATCATCGACGGCAACGCCAGCCAGTATGCCGGGGCCACGGGCCGTGGTGGGCTGTTGGTCATCAAGGGCAATGCCTCCAGCCGCTGCGGCGTCTCGATGAAGGGGATCGACATCGTCGTCCACGGATCGATCGGCCACATGTCGGCCTTCATGGCTCAGTCGGGCAATCTGGTGGTGCTGGGTGACGCAGGCGATGCGCTGGGTGACTCGCTTTACGAGGCGCGCCTGTTCGTGCGTGGATCGGTGAAGTCTCTGGGCGCGGACTGCATCGAGAAGGAGATGCGGCCGGAACACCTCGCCCTTTTGGCCGACCTTCTGAAGCGCGGTGAGGCGGACGGCAAGGCAAAGCCCGAAGAGTTCAAACGTTACGGCAGCGCCCGGAAGCTGTACAATTTCAACATCGACAACGCGTCGTCGTACTGAGGCAGTCTGAATGACCGACTTTCCCCGCACCCCGCCGCGCTTCTCGGCCACCTTCACCCCTGCCGTGAACGCCGAGATCAGGCGCGCCGCAGCAACCGGCATATACGACATCCGCGGCGGCGGTACCAAGCGCCACCTGCCGCACTTCGATGACCTGTTGTTCCTTGGCGCCTCAATCAGCCGCTATCCGCTGGAAGGCTACCGCGAGAAATGCGCGACGGACGTGTGGCTGGGCACCCGTTTCGCCAAGAAGCCGATCCATCTGGACATCCCCGTCACCATCGCGGGCATGAGCTTCGGTGCGCTCTCCGGTCCGGCCAAAGAGGCCCTGGGCCGTGGCGCGACCGCTGCCGGGACTTCGACCACCACTGGCGACGGCGGGATGACCGAGGAAGAACGCGGGCATTCCAAGACGCTGGTCTATCAGTATCTGCCCAGCCGGTACGGGATGAACCCCGATGACCTCCGCCGTTGCGATGCGATCGAAGTGGTCGTGGGCCAGGGCGCGAAGCCCGGCGGCGGCGGGATGCTGCTGGGTCAGAAGATCAGCGACCGCGTGGCGAACATGCGGAACCTGCCGAAGGGGATCGACCAGCGGTCGGCCTGCCGTCACCCGGACTGGACGGGCCCGGATGACCTTGAGATCAAGATCATGGAACTGCGCGAGATCACCGATTGGGAAAAGCCGATCTACGTCAAGGTCGGTGGCGCGCGGCCCTACTACGACACGGCCCTTGCCGTGAAGGCGGGCGCGGATGTGGTGGTCCTGGACGGCATGCAAGGCGGCACGGCGGCGACGCAGGATGTGTTCATCGAACATGTCGGCATGCCGATCCTGGCCTGTATCCCGCAAGCCGTGAAGGCGCTGCAGGATCTTGGCATGCACCGGAAGGTGCAGCTGATCGTCTCGGGCGGTATTCGCAGCGGTGCGGACGTGGCAAAGGCCATGGCCTTGGGGGCGGATGCAGTGGCCATCGGGACGGCGGCGCTGATTGCTTTGGGCGACAACGACCCGAAGTGGGAAGAGGAATACCAGAAGCTTGGCACCACGGCGGATGCCTATGACGACTGGCACGAAGGCCGCGACCCGGCGGGGATCACCACGCAGGACCCGGAACTGTCCAAGCGCTTCGACCCGGTGCTGGGCGGGCGTCGCCTGAAGAACTACCTCAAGGTGATGACGCTGGAGGCGCAGACCATCGCGCGGGCCTGCGGCAAGAACCACCTGCACAATCTGGAGCCCGAGGACCTGTGTTCGCTGACCATCGAGGCGGCGGCGATGGCGGGGGTTCCGCTGGCGGGGACCAACTGGATACCGGGACGGAACGGCGGCTGGTAAGGCCGCCGTTTCCACATCAACGATAGAAAAGACCAGGGAGTTACAGTGATGGCGAAAGACCTTGCCAAATGGGCGAAGGATAAGGGCGTCAAGTATTTCATGATCTCCTACACCGACCTCTTCGGTGGGCAGCGCGCGAAACTGGTGCCGACGCAGGCGATCAACGACGCGATCAACGACATGGCGGTGGACGGCGCAGGGTTCGCCGGGTTCGCCACCTGGCTTGACCTCACGCCCGCGCACCCCGACCTGATGGCGGTGCCGGATCCTGAGTCAGTCATCCAGCTGCCGTGGAAGAAAGAGGTCGCCTGGGTCGCCGCCCGCGCGACGATGGAGGAAAAGCTCGTCGATCAGGCCCCGCGCAACGTGCTGGAAAAGCTGGTGGCCGAGGCCGCGAAAGAGGGTCTGCGCGTCAAGACCGGGGTCGAGCCCGAATTCTTCATCCTGAACGCGGATGGCTCGGGGCCTTCGGACGTCTACGACACCGCCGAAAAGCCCTGCTACGACCAGCAGGCGGTGATGCGGCGCTATGACGTCATCTCCGAGATCTGCGACTACATGCTGGAGCTGGGCTGGGAGGCCTACCAGAACGACCACGAGGACGCGATCGGCCAGTTCGAGATGAACTGGAAATACGATGACGTCCTGCAGACCGCCGACAAGCACAGCTTCTTCAAGTTCATGGTCAAGTCGATCGCCGAGAAGCACGGCTTCCGCGCGACCTTCATGCCGAAGCCGTTCAAGGGGCTGACGGGGTCGGGCTGCCACGCCCATATCTCGGTCTGGTCGCTGGACGGGAAGAAGAACGCCTTCGCCGACCCGAAGAAGGAACTGGGCCTCAGCGACCAGGGCCGGCACTTCCTCGGCGGGATCATGAAGCACGCCTCGGCCCTTGCGGCGATCTGCAATCCGACGGTGAACAGCTACAAGCGGATCAACGCGCCGCGGACATCTTCAGGCGCGACCTGGGCGCCGAATACGGTCACCTGGACCGGGAACAACCGGACCCACATGGTCCGCGTGCCGGGGCCGGGGCGGTTTGAGCTGCGGCTGCCAGATGGCGCGGCAAACCCCTATCTGATGCAGGCGGTCATTCTGGCGGCGGGGATCGACGGGGTGCGGACGAAGGCCGATCCCGGGCGGCGCTACGACATCGACATGTATCAGGACGGGCACAAGGTGAAGGGGGCGCCGAAGCTGCCGCTGAACCTGCTGGACGCGCTGCGGGAGTATGACAAGGACCGGACCCTGAAGTTGATGATGGGGGAGGAGTTCTCGTCGGCATACCTCAAGCTGAAGACGCAGGAATGGAATTCCTACTGCTCGCATTTCTCGAAATGGGAGACAGAGAACACGCTGGATATCTGAGGGCAGTCCACGTTGGACTCGGTCTTGGTTTCTTTTGGCATCAATGCCTTGTACGTGGGCGTTCAGCGCATCTAGAGGATGGGGATGCCGTGTAATAGTCTAGGTACGGACTTTTTTGTGTGAGGGATCGTATGCCACGGATCGACGCACGGGACTGGACGGACCATCTTGGCGGGCCAAATCGGCTGACCGGTCAGGACGATGGGCCGTCGGCTGATGTCGCACTTGGCGATCAGGTTGGCCTGACTCAGTTTGGTGTCCGCCTTGAACGACTGCCGCCTGGGTCGCGGTCTTCGCACCGGCACTGGCATGAGACGGAGGATGAGTTTGTCTACGTCCTCTCCGGCGAACTTGTGCTGATCGAGGACGGCGAGACGCGGCTGCAGGCGGGCGATGCCGCCGGCTGGAGGGCCGGATCGCCGATTGCGCATTGTCTGGAGAACCGGTCTGCCGACGCCGCCGTTATGCTGGTGATTGGCACGCGGTCCACACAGGGGGTCGTGCATTACCCCGACCACGACGTGGTCATGCACCACGATGCGTCAGGGCGCCGGTTTACCCGATCCGATGGGACCCCGCTGTGATGTGACCGCACACCGGAAGCCAGCGTAGCGGGTCACTCCACCGCTATCTCTGGCCCGGCGATGTGGACGGCGAGAAGGCAGCCGTTCGGGGTGAAGCTGTGGTGCTCGGTCCCGTCGCGGTAGAAGACGAGGTCTCCGGCGCGGAAGATGGTGCCGTCGCTTTCGTGCAGTTCGCCTTCCAGGATCAGAAACTGTTCGTGGCCGTTGTGGCGGTGGCCGCGCGTCGTCATGCCGGGGGGCATGCGGTAGACGTGGAAGCCGGTCCCAAGCTCGACCGTGTCGTCCAGCTGCAGGATCGCGTCGCCAAGGGCCACACCGTCAGGATAGACGAAGGGCTGGAACGGTGCGGCGTGAATGTTCGCGACGCGGCGGTCCTTCGGGTCGATCGGTTTCATGTGCCCATTTTCCCTGCTGGTGAACGATTTTTGATGCAAGTCAAGGTCGCCTGACCAGTGTCGTGCCACATTGACTGGAAAGTCAATGGATCATGGAGCGGACGATGACCAAGAAGATCCTTTGTCCGCGGGGCCTGCGGCATGCGGCAGAGCTGGCGAAACTGACAGGCGCGCATTTGACGATCTGCGCGGTGAACCTTGCCCTCGGCGGGGCGCGCCGTCCGACCATCAACCAGTGGACCGACGAAGACGCTTAGGCCCTTCTGGACAGGTCCGAAGCCATGGCCAGGGCAGCCGGGGTGACCAATACCGGTACCGCCGTCCTGATTTCGCGCGGCGCAGGCCCGGCGATCATCGCCTATGCCGAGGAGTTGGGGGCCGACCAGATCGTGATGGGCACCGGCGACAAGCGCGGGGTCAAACGGCTGGTCCTGGGGTCTGTCGCGGCAGAAGTGGCCAGTCAGGCCGGCTGTTCGGTGACGGTTGCCCGTTAACCAAGCATCTGCCAGTTTTGCACGCATGAGTTGCGATTCTGCCCCGGTGGCGACACGCAGTCCGGGGCAAGGTGTGTTTACCGCCAGGAAGAAGATTTGACAGAGGCTTATCCCAAACAAGGCGCAGGAAATGCGCTGTCAATAGCCAGCATCCGGAGGTTCAGATGATGAAGAGAGTTGCCGTGATCGGGGCGGGCCCGTCGGGTCTTGCTCAGTTGCGCGCGTTCCAGTCGGCCAAGGCAAAGGGCGAGGAAATCCCTGAGGTTGTCTGCTTCGAGAAGCAGGCGAACTGGGGGGGACTTTGGAACTATACTTGGCGGACGGGTCTGGATGAACATGGCGAGCCGGTCCATTGCAGCATGTACCGTTACCTCTGGTCGAACGGCCCGAAGGAAGGGCTGGAGTTCGCGGACTATTCCTTCGAAGAGCATTTCGGCAAGCAGATCGCCAGCTACCCGCCGCGGGCGGTGCTGTTCGACTATATCCAGGGCCGGGTGCAGAAGGCGGGCGTGCGTGACTGGATCCGCTTCTCGACCACGGTCCGGATGGTGAGTTACAACACGGACAAGGGCAACTTCACCGTCACGGTGCATGACCTGAAGAATGACCGGATGTATTCCGAAGAGTTCGACAATGTGGTCGTCTGCTCGGGCCACTTCTCGGTGCCGAACGTGCCGGAGTATCCGGGCTTCGACAAGTTCAACGGGCGCGTCCTGCATGCGCATGACTTCCGCGATGCGCGAGAGTTCGCGGGCAAGGACCTGTTGATCCTGGGGACGTCCTATTCGGCCGAGGATATCGGGTCGCAGTGCTGGAAGTATGGCGCGAAGTCGATCACCGTCGCGCATCGGCATGCGCCGATGGGCTATGACTGGCCGTCGAACTGGAAGGAAGTGCCAAAGCTGGAGCGGGTCGACGAGACCACCGCCTATTTCAGCGACGGCACGTTCAGGAAGGTGGACGCGATCATCCTGTGCACCGGCTACAAGCATCACTTCCCGTTCCTGCCCGACGATCTGCGGCTGAAGACGGCGAACCGGCTGGCGACGGCGGACCTGTACAAGGGCGTGGCCTGGGTCCACAATCCGAAGCTGTTCTACATTGGCATGCAGGACCAGTGGTTCACCTTCAACATGTTCGATGCGCAGGCCTGGTGGGTGCGCGACGCGATCATGGGCAAGATCAAGATCCCGGCCGACAAGGCGGTGCTCTTGAAGGACATCGAGGACCGGGTTCGCCACGAGGATGAGGGCAAGGACGCCCATGACGCGATCCACTACCAAGGCGACTATGTGAAAGAGCTGATCGCCGAGACCGACTATCCGTCCTTTGATGTGGACGGCGCCTGCGAGGCCTTCTTCGAGTGGAAGGACCACAAGAAGAAGGGCATCATGACCTTCCGCGACAATGCCTACAAGTCGGTCATCACCGGCACGATGGCCCCGGTCCACCACACGCCCTGGAAGGACGCGCTGGAGGATTCGATGGAAAGCTACCTGCGCAACTGACCCATGGCTGCGGCGACCCCAGTTCGGGTCGTCGCAGTGCCCGGGCTTCGCGCCACTGGGCAGCGAGCGGTATTTTTGGGAAACAAATTTTCGCAAGGGTGAGAATCTGCTCGCCTTGCGACCTCGTTCGTGTTTACCTTTCTACATCGGGCCGGGGAAACACGCCCGCACCTGACCCGACAACAAATCGGGACGAAGGAGTGTCTTGCAGCGCGCTTGGCGTGGTGGGCGCGACAGTGACCGAATGACGGGCAATGGCCCGCAATCAGCAATTGATGCGCGGAAGGACGGCGGACCTGGATCCGTCGAACCATCTGCCAGACAACAGGAGTGAGGGAATGACGACGCAACAAGGATCGGGCCAAATGGTCCGGGCGCTGAGCTGGAAGGGGGCCTTCTGGGTCGCCGCCGGCGTGCCGCCACTGGTGCTGTTTTCGATCGGCGGGATTGCGGGGACCGTGGGGCAATACGCCTTCGTGGTCTGGATCTTGTCGATGGTGATAGGGTTCCTGCAAAGTTTCACCTATGCCGAAATGGCCGGCATGTTCGGCAACAAGTCGGGCGGGACAAGCGTCTACGGCGCGACCGCCTGGCTGCGCTACGGCAAGCTGATCGCGCCCCTGTCGGTCTGGTGCAACTGGTTCGCCTGGTCGCCCGTGCTGTCCTTGGGCTGTGCGATTGCGGCGGGGTATATCCTGAACGCGCTGTTCCCGATTCCCCTGGCCGATAGCCAGCCGGTGCTGGACTGGGTGGCCGCGAACATCGCGAGCTTCACCGCCGAGAGCGAGGCCGTGGTCGCCTATATGGCCGAGAATGCCGGGGTTACTGCGGAACAAGCCATTCAGGCGGTTGCGGCCAATGCCGGGGTGGAGGCGTTGACCCCCTGGTTCCGGGTCTATGAGGCCTTTGCAATCACCATCCCGGGACTTGGTACGCTTCACTTCAACTCGACCTTCATCATAGGTGTCGTGCTGATGCTGGTCATCCTGGCGATTCAGGAGCGGGGCATCGCCTCGACCGCGTCCGCGCAGAAATGGTTGGCGATCATCGTGCTGATCCCGCTTCTCTTGGTGGGCCTGGTGCCGATCCTGACCGGATCGATCGACTGGATGAACGTCACCAACCTGATGCCGCCGAATGCGGGCGAGACGGGCGACTGGAACATCGGCGGCTGGACCCTGTTCCTGGGTGGCATGTATATCGCGGCCTGGTCGACCTACGGCTTCGAGACGGCGGTTTGCTATACGCGAGAGCTGAAGGACCCAAAGACCGACACGTTCCGGGCGATCTTTTATTCCGGCCTTCTGTGCATCGTGTTCTTCTTCCTGATCCCGTTCTCGTTCCAGGGTTATCTGGGCCAGGACGGGATGACTGCCCCCGGCATCGTCGACGGAACCGGTGTCGGAGAAGCCTTGGGCAACATGATCGGTGGTGGGCCGGTCATCACCCAGATCTTTGTCATTCTGATGATCGTTGCGCTGTTCCTGGCGATCATGACAGCGATGGCGGGGTCATCGCGCACGCTTTATCAGGGGTCACGCGATGGCTGGCTGCCGAAGTATCTGGGTACGGTGAACGACCACGGCGCGCCGCGCCGGGCGATGTGGACGGACGTTGCCTTCAACGTCTTCCTCTTGGCGCTGGCCTCGGACGCGAGCGGGTATTTCTATGTTCTGGCGATCTCGAACGTCGGCTATATCCTGTTCAACTTCCTGAACCTGAACGCGGGTTGGATACACCGGATCGACAGCGCCCATATGGAGCGGCCGTGGAAGGCGCCGACCTGGCTGATCGGGGTGAATACGCTTTTGGCCTTCGTCAATGCCCTGTTTCTGGGTGCAGGTGCCAAGGTCTGGGGCTATTCCGGCGCGCTGTGGTCGGGGCTAATCTTCGCGGCTCTGATCTTCCCGGTCTTCTGGTACCGGCACTATGTGGTTGACCAAGGGAAGTTCCCGAAAGAGGCCTATGAGGACCTCGGGCTGCCCTATGGCGAACTTGGTGAGCGCAAAGCAGGCTTCTTGCCCTATCTGGCGCTGATCCTGGGCGCGTTGGTTGTCCTTCTGGCAAACTGGTATTTCGTGCTGCCGGGGACCGAACGGATGCCCTTCACCGACTATTTGACCAGCATCGCAGGTCTGATCCCACAGTCCGCGGACTAGGTCTGCCGTATCGTGCCAGAGAGGCCGTCCCATGGGGCGGCCTCTTTCTTGGGCGATGTTTTCTGACAAGAAATTTTGTTGCACTTGATTATTGCTTTCTGGCGGGAATCGCCTGACACTCGGCGAAAATCAAAAACTTTCAGGGAGACTTCGCATGACCAACTCGTGGCGCTTTTCCGCGCTGATGGACCGGCATCGCGCACTGGGTTCGAACCTTGAGGACTGGAGCGGGATGGGCACCGCCTGGTCGTATTCAAAGGGAGACCCGAACGCGGAATACATGGCGATCCGCACCAAAGCGGGGCTCATGGATGTGTCGGGCCTTAAGAAGGTGCACATCACCGGCCACGCCGCGTCGCATGTCATCGACCGCGCCACCACCCGCGACCCGGAAAAGATCGCGCCTGGCAAGTCGCTGTATGCCTGCATGCTCAACGACGCGGGCAAGTTCATCGACGACTGCATCATCTACCGGATGGGGCCGAACAGCTATACCGTGGTGCATGGCTCGGGTCAGGGGCATGAGCAGCTGACCATGGCGGCCACGGGCCGCGATGTCTCGATCCGGTTCGACGACAACCTGCACGACCTGTCGCTGCAGGGGCCGCTGGCGGTGGACTACCTGGAAAAGCACATCCCGGGCGTGCGGGCGCTGCCCTACATGGGCCACATGCCGGCGATGCTGTTTGGTAAGCCGATCACCCTGTCGCGGACCGGCTACACGGGCGAGCGCGGCTATGAAATCTTCTGCCGGGGGCAGGACGCGGGCGAAATCTGGGACCGCATTCTGGAGGAAGGCGCCAGCATGGGGATCATCCCCTGCCGGTTCACCACGCTGGATATGCTGCGGGCGGAGTCGTACCTCCTGTTCTTCCCCTTCGACAATTCCGAGATGTATCCGTTCGAGGACGAAGGACCGGGGGATACCCTGTGGGAGCTTGGCCTCGACTGGACGGTATCTCGGGTCTGAAGTTTGCAGACAAGACGAAGGTTCCGGGCAACGCGCCGATCTACAAGGATGGCAAGAAGATCGGTGTGGTCACCCAGCCGATGTATTCGCCCCTGAACGACTGGGTCGTCGCGATTGCCCGGATGCCGGTTGAGTATGCCAACAACGGCACCGAGGTCGAAGTGCGCTGCGGGACGCATGGGCCGCTGAAGGCCGTCTCGGCGCCGCTGCCGTTCTACGACGTCGAGAAGAAGCGCCGGACGGCCAAGGACTGATCTTCCGGGGCCCGCGCATCGGCGCGGGCCCTCTTCTACCCAAGGGAACTGCCCCCGTGAAAGTAGACCTGACCCCTGTGAATGCGCCTTCGATCAAGTCGCGCCCGGTCTATGCGCCGCTGGAACCGCGCCCGGGCAAGCTGCATGTGATCGTCGCCGATGATGCCGGCGCGGATGCGGTGACCGATATGCTGGAGAAAGCGAACAACCGTTCGGAAATTCTTTCGGGCGCTCATGTGATGTACTGTCCGGGCCCGACCGGGACTGACGGAACGGCCAAGCTGGAGGCGTTGGGCGCGGCGCAGTTCTTCCGCGCGCCGACCATTCCGGCGCTGTTGCCGCGTCTGGTGCGGGTCTTGTCGGACGCGCATATGGGGACGCAGTTCTACCTGGCGGGAACG
>JALOTD010000144.1 GCA_025458105.1 Tabrizicola sp.
CCGCCCCAAGGAAACCACGCTCCCCAGACCCTCCATGGCCATCGCCAGACCAAAACGCCTCACAACCGTCATCACAGACCCTCTCATCCTCCCTATGCCCCCGGCCCAATCGCCGACCGGACCTGCCAAGGAAGAAGTAGCCCTGGACGGCGAGGTCATGCCGACGGAACCGCAACGTCCACGGGTGGTCGTGCAGGAAGTGTCACCAAAAGACGACAGCAGCAAGGAAGACCTGTCCGCTGTGCGCTTGCGGCCAAGGCGAGTGATCGTCATAAAGTAAAGCATGACGCAGCCACATGAAGAACTGACGGTCGCTCAGCGGCTTGGTCAACTTTTGGACCGAGGCCTGTTGCCTGCTGGCGGTCCGGCGGAAGCTGCAGAACGTCTCATAGAGCGGCTGGAACGCCCGGCGCGTGTGGCCCTTCTGGGCTTGCCGGGAGCCGGAAAGTCGGCGGTCCTGAACCTTCTGACGGGATCGGTCGTCGTTCCAGAAACCTTGCGGCTGCCGACGATCATTGTTCAGTATGGCGCTGACGAGCGGATTGTCTGCACGCTGGCCGATGGCAACACCCAGATCGTCCCGGGTCGCGACCTGTCCGAAGTTTTGGTGCTAAACCCGGCGATGGTGACGCTTGAGCTGGATTTGCCTGCGCTTAAAGTGATCAGCCTTCTGGAGGTGTCCGCCGGGCCGATGGAGGCGGAGCAGCGCCGCGCCGCGCTTTGGGCGAGCAAGCGCGCCGATATCCTGATCTGGTGTTCGACGTCCTACCTGCCGAAGGAACAGGTGGTCTGGGAAAGCATGCCCGATGTGGTCAAGGACAATGGCTTTCTGTTCCTGACCAAAGTTGATCTTCTGGGCAGCCGCGACGCCGCTCAGGGAATGCTGGAACGCGTCGAGCTGCGGGCAGGCGAGGAATTCCGTCAAGTTCTGGGGTTGTCGGCAAAGCAGGCGCGGGCAGCCATCTTGCCCGGCGGACAGGTCGACCGTGAGATGTTCCGCGACAGCGGGGCCGCGGCGGTCATTACCACGATCAAGACCCGGGTGCAGATGGCGCGCCGGGCTGATACCGACATGGCAGAATTGCTTTTGGCGCGTCATGTCGAAGCGAGCGGTATTGTCGCCCGCAGGTTTACCGAAAACGAAGCCGTCCCCGAGGTGGCCCCCGCGGCTCGGCCTGCGCAGGCGGTAGAACCGGCAAAGCCCGAAGTGACCGAGGTGCGTGCGGTCACCCCAGAACCGGCATATGTTCCAGAGCCGGAACCAGAACCGCTGCGCACGCCGGAACCAGAGCCTGTTCCGGAACCTGAGCTCGTCCCGGAGCCGATACCCGATCCCGAACCCGAGCCGCTGCCGATCCCCGAACCCGAGCCGGAACACGTTCCTGAACCAGATCCCGTGCCCGAACCGGAACCGGTTCCTGAACCAGAGCCAGAACCGGAACCAGAACCAGAACCAGAACCAGAACTGCCGCCAGCGCCTGTCCATCTTCCAGCGCCGGAGCAACAGCCTGCATTCACCACCAAGGAAGAACGAGAGGCGCCCGGGTTTACGGGCCGAAAGCGTTTTTCCGACCGGATCAAGAATATGCCGGTCCCTCGCGATGCCGTTGGCACACCAGCCGTACCGTTGCGGTCGACCTGGAAGTCCAAGTCAGAAACTGCTGCGCCTGTTGAACCTGTGGCGCGCGCAACGGCACCCGAACCGGCAACTGTGACAGGGCGCCCGCGTTCGTTGCCCCCGGCAACAACCGAGCCACCCGCAGCAAAAGGTGTCGAAGACCTTGTCGGCGCGCTGGTTCAGACCTCACGGCTGGCAGAGCCCGAGCCCGAGCCCAAGCAGACTTTGCCGGAACTCGTGCCAGAGAAGGAATTGGCTGAGGTTGAGTCCGAAGCTCCGCCGATTGAAGATCCGGTTGCCGAAGCAGCGTCAGACCCGTCGCCAGAGGAGGACGCGGACGCCGAAGATGACATCGGCGAGGGGGCCGCCCTAAACGGTGACGACGATCCGACCCTGCGCGAGGGGCCGGATCTGGCGCTCGACCGGTTGTCGCGCATGGAACGACCAAGCGAGGCTGCGACGGACAGAGCGCCGCGGCCTTCGCTTTTCGGATCACGAAAACCTGCCCCGCCTGCCCCTCCGGCAGCCAAGCCGGTCGAACGCGCCGGCCGACCGGGTGAGCCTATCACTCGGGTCCGTGCACCCGCACCCCGGCCTGCGGCAGAACCTCCGCGTCCTGCGAGCCTTGCACCGGAGGATCTGGCAACGCCTCGGCTTGTTCCTCAGCGGGAACGGATCGCCGAAGCGCAAGCCCCTGAACCGGGGCCGGCCCGCGTCGAGCGGCGGGAAAGGCCGCGTATCGCTGCGCGCGCGGTCGTTTCAGCTCCCGCACCGACTGGCCCTGCGCAGATTTCCGGCGCTATGTCGGACGAGACCTCTGCTGCGGTCACCCTTCTCGTCGCCCGGGCAGCAGACCTTGCCGCACAGATCGACCCCGACGCCAAGGTCCCGGTCGACCTTGTCCTGGAGCATTGTCGAGATACCATCGATAAAGTGATGGAAATCCTCGTGCCAGCAAAATCCCCGGATGTGCAGCGAATCAGGGGTGATCTGGGCGAAGTTCAGGACCTCATCATGTTGATGCAACTGGAGAAAGGTCACGCTCCTGCCGACGACGCCATAACGCTTTTGCTACAGATCCGGCGCGATCTGGAAACATTGCGCGCGGCGTGACAGGATTGGTGACCGAAGATTCGTCAAAAACCTGCCCAATTCGGACCACTTTCCAAAGTTATGACACGATTACGGAGACTTGCGCCGTGCCATGTGGCATATAGATGGTTCCGTGCGAGGCTTGAGGGGTAAACATGGGACTTGGCGCCATCGTTCAGGATGATGAACCGACAGGCCCGGACGGCACTGCCGTCCAGAAGGCACCTGAAGTCACGCTTAAGCGAAACTTTCCAGGTCTTGGCAAAATTGCCGAGGCAATCAAGCAGTTCGAGGATGTTCTCCGCGATTTCGTGACGATGTCGGACCCCGACACGTCCAAGAAAGTGACCCGCATCCTGCAGCAGGTTCGCGAGGTTGAACCCTCGGTCACCGTGATCGGCCAGATCAAGGCAGGTAAGACGTCGCTGATCAACTCGATGATCGGCGAACCTGGGCTTTTGCCGACCGACGTTAACCCCTGGACCTCGGTTGTCACGTCGCTGCACATCAACACGCCGCCGCCCGAACTGAACGTGCGGGCGAAGTTCAAGTTCTTTGACAATGCCGAATGGGAAAAGCTGATCTCGAACGGTGGCCGGATCGGCCAGTTGGCCGCGCGCGCCGGGGCAGACGACGAGCTTGAGAAACTGCGCCTGCAGGTCGTGGCGATGCGCGAGAAGGCGCAGGCACGGCTTGGCCGCAAGTTCGAGCTGCTTCTGGGCACCGAACATCGCTATGGGACGGTCGATGATTCCCTTCTGCGCCGCTATGTCTGCGTCGGCGACGATGAGGCCGCGGGGGCCGATCAGGGCCGGTTCACCGACATCACCAAAGCCGCTGATCTGTATATCGACCGCGAAGACTTCCCGGTCATGCTGTGCGTGCGCGACACCCCCGGTGTGAACGACACGTTCATGATGCGCGAGCAGATCACGATCAACGCGGTCCGTGACAGCCGGTCCTGTATCGTGGTTCTGTCGGCGCACCAGGCGCTGACGACCATGGACATGGCGCTGATCCGCCTGATCGCACATCGTCAAAGCCGTGAGATCATCATCTTCGTCAACCGGATCGACGAACTTCCCGATCCTGCCACTCAGGTGCCCGAAATCCACCGCTCGATCCTGGAGACGCTGGAAAAGAACAATGCGCCTCAGGACATCGACATCATCTACGGCTCCGCCCATTGGGCGAACGCCGTTCTGGAAGGCAAGATCGACGAGATGACTGACGACTCGACCGAGTCGGCGATCAACTGGACCCGTGCTGCCTTTGCCGACAAGATGAACGCCTGGTCGGCGGAACAGCTCGTGTGGCATGCTTCCGGCGTGCCGGCCCTGCTGGAAGCGCTGGGGCAGCGCATGTACGAAGGCCCGGTGCACGAGGCACTGCAGAAATCTGCGCGGCAGGCACTGAACCTGGCGCAGTCGCTGGATGTGGTCGATCAGGTCCGCATTCTTGAATCGGATGGCCAGCTGAACCGGACCATGACGCCGCAGCAGCTGGACTCTGAATTGCGCAGGATCGAGGCTGAAGCTGTTGAGAAGCTGACGCATTTGACCGACAATGTCTGCAAGGATTTCACCAACCGGATCGATCAAAGCTATGAGCGGTTCCTGGAACGTGCCACCAACAGCCTGATCGAGCATCTGCAGAACCATGGCGAGGATGCTACCTGGCACTACAGTCCGCTTGGGCTGCGCATGCTTCTGTCATCCAGCTATCAGGTCGTGCTGAAAAAGATGCATGGCATCGCCGCCGAGGTGAACAACGAGACGGCGGTCAAGATTGCCGATCTGTATGGCAAGACCTTTTCAATCGTGGTTGAAGGCTTCAAGATCGAGACGCCGGTCGTCAGCTACATCCCGCCGCCGATCAACCTGGGCCAGACCATCGCGCTGGACCTGCAGGTCAGCTGGTGGAAGGGCTGACCTTAAGACGATCCAGATCGGCCTATTCCGGGAACGCACTCAAGCGACCTTGCGCGACTTTCTGCAGGAACAGCGCGAGCTGTTGATGAGCGCGCTTGCCAGCTCGGAAATCTCGATGGAAGAGATGAAGGAACTGTTCGGCGTGAACGCCTGGGAAGACCGGCAGGAGTGCATTGCGTCGATCATGGACGAACTCGGCGTCTATGCCGACTGAGGCACAGCGCTAGGAAGGACAGCACCAGCCATGCCGATGACCCGCAAACCCCGCATCGCCATCATGGGCGAATTCTCATCGGGCAAGAGCACGCTGTGCAACGTCCTGATGGGTGCGCGGCCTTTGCTGGAAAAGGTGACGGCAACGCAGCTGCCGCCGGTCTGGCTGTCTTACGGACCGGATGATGCCTACACGATGGGCCTGGACGGTGTGGCTTATGATCTGGATCTGCGCGATCTGGAACAGGTCAGCCTGGAAACGACCGAGCATGTCCGCATCTTCATGAAGAGCGACATCCTGCGTTACTGCGACCTGATCGACATGCCGGGCATTTCCGACCCCTCCATGTCGCCCGAGGTGTGGGAACGCATGGCGCATCTGGCAGATGGCGTGTTGTGGTGCACCCATGCGACACAGGCCTGGCGCCAATCCGAAAACGGGGTCTGGAGCGGCTTTCCCCAGGAAATGCGCAAGAACAGTCTGCTCTTGATCACGCGTTTCGACAAGATCGTCGGAGAGAATGACCGGGCCAAGGTGCTGAAACGCGTCACGCAGGAAGTCGACGGGATGTTCGCCCATGTCTTCCCGGTGTCACTGCTGAAGGCGATGAATGCCGGTGACGACGAACAGAAATGGGTCGAAAGCGGCGCGGATGCCTTTACCACGGCCCTGTTCGAGATCATCCATCGGCTGATCGACGAGGGCTTCCCTGAGCCCGGCGAAGAGGATGCTCCTCCGATCACACCGGAACCTGCTGATACTGCCGAGATTGGACAAAGCCTGATTGCTGAGACCTTTGACCGCTTGACCGAGATCCGTAACACTCCGGTGATCAAGGTCCTGCCACGACGGGTAGCGGCGGGTGAGCGCCTGTTGCGGACCGAACGTCCGACTGGCGATACTGGGCCTGCAGTCGTGTCCTACTCTGACGACGACATGTTTGCCCTGGCGGCGCAGATGGCGGCTGGATCGCGCTTGCAGGGCAAATAGGCAGTTAGGGACCAAACATGAGCGTTGCCGAAAGCCTGGGGGCGGTAATCAAGGCCTATCCGCAGGCGCGAGTCGTGGCATTTGCCGATTTGTCTTCACGCATGATCCTGGCCAGCCAGGGCCGGGATGATGTAACGCAAGAACATCTTGACCGGCTTTGCCAACAGGCCCGCGCCAGCTTTGACGATCCCTTGTTTGCCTTGTCGGTCGAAGCTTTCGGCGAACCGCATGGGTCCATGGTCGTCGGACCCGACAATCTACGGGTGTTTCTACGGTCGGAAACCGATCCGGCTGACGCTCTTTGCTGCATTTGCGATCACAGCATTGACCTTACGGGATTTGTCGCCAAAATCCGGGAAACGCTGGACAGTATAACAGCCGGCACTTGACCGGGCAGCGCAGGCTGGGGGCGGGCCAAACTTTGAACAAGGGAACTCTACCCATCGTCGCGCGTCTGAAGGCGCTGCAAGACCCGTCGCATATCGCGGCAGGCGGAGGGCGCGTTATTGCCGATCTGCATGATCCCAGTCCGGTTGCCGCCCTGTTGCGCGAAGTGAACGAAACGATCCTTGCCCGATCCCTGCGCTTCGAATCTGCAGGCGGGTCCAGCCTGACGCTGGATGTGGCCGGGCGGCGGGTTCTGCGACTGACCGAGGCAACCGGTGTTACCGGTGCCGAAAGCTGCCTGGCCGCGCCCGCCCTTGAAGACGAACACAAGGACGATCTGATCAGGCTTATGCAGGCCGTTGCGGCCCCGCGTCACGAATTGCGTGTCTCCAGTCGCCCGATGGAACGCGAGGTAGATGGCATGAGCGTTGGTTTGCCGGTCGCACTCGTCGCCGACCTGCTGCTGATCGAGTTGAACGATGTGCCGGGCGTCGAGGTGTCGGCTCCTCCTGCTGCGCCTCCGCGTGAGGTACGGCGGGTGAGAGCCGCGCCTGTGATCACACCTGTCGCACCGGTTGAGGAAGAAGTACCCGAAGCCGTAGTCGCAAAGGCCGGGGTCCTTGGCCGACTGGCAAGCGGATTGGGACCAGCGCTGATTGCCTGGCTGATTGTTGGCGGCGACGAAGACGGCCGGTTGGAAGGCCCGGAGGAGATGGTTTCGCATTTGCGGGGCTTTCTGGACGACGAGGCGACTTCGCTCGTGCTTCAGCTTGATCTGGTCTCGAACGAACGCGGCGCCCCGGTCTGCATGGTTCTTGGCGCTGCGTTGATCGAAGGCCATTGCATCGTCTGTGCCCGTGTGGGCGCGGCGATCCTGCTTGGCGTGATCGAGGGTGACGCCAGCCAAAACCTGCTGCGCGCCTGGTCGGGGGCGATGGCCTAGATCAGCGGCGGTTCCCGTCCGCGTCGAACTGAAAGATCCGGTCGCGTTGCAGTGTCAGGTAGACTTCTTCGTCAACGGCGTAGTCGTGCTCACCAAACAACCGCACGGTCAGGAGGCCATGGGTCGCGTGGCGGGCATAGACCAGCGTCTCGCCGCCCAGCTTCTCAACATGGCTGATCTGGCCCGAAAGTTCGCCGCTGTCTCGGCTGATCGTCAGGTGTTCGGGGCGGATGCCGATCCGGCCAGGCAAAAAGCCCAATGTGGCCGCGTCGAGGAAGTTCATCTGGGGTGAGCCGATGAACCCCGCGACAAAGGTATTGGCCGGGTTGTTGTACAGCTCCATCGGGCTGCCGACTTGCTCCACCTTTCCCGCCCGCAACACGACGATGCGGTCGGCGAGCGTCATCGCCTCGACCTGGTCATGGGTGACATAGATCATCGTGGCCTTCAGGTCGCGGTGCAGTCGGGCGATCTCGATCCGGGTGGCGACCCGCAGGGCGGCGTCGAGGTTCGAAAGCGGCTCGTCAAAGAGAAAGAGCTTCGGCTTCCGCACGATGGCGCGGCCGATGGCGACGCGCTGCCGCTGGCCGCCGGAAAGCTCTGCCGGGCGGCGGTCCATCAGCGGCTGGAGAGAGAGCATCCCGGCCGCCTTGTCGGTGGCGGCGGCGATGGTGGCCTTGGACTGGCCCGCCTGCTTTAGCGCGAGACCCATGTTGTCGCGGACGGTCAGATGCGGGTACAGCGCGTAGCTTTGGAACACCATCGCCAGTTCACGCTTGGCGGGGGCCACGTCGTTCACCCGCTTGCCGTCCAGAAGGATATCGCCCGCTGTCGCATCCTCCAGCCCCGCGATGATCCGCAGAAGCGTGGACTTCCCGCAGCCGGAAGGGCCGACGAAGACGCAGAATTCGCCGTCGTTCACGGTCAGGTCGACGCCCTTGATCACCTCGGTCTGGCCGAAGGTCTTGGTGACGTTCTTCAGTTCCAGGGCGATGGCAAGCGACTGGACGGCGTCTTCCATGTGGCGGGTCAGGTCGATGTCCTCCAGGATCGCGCGGGCCATGTAGGCTTGCTCGCGCTCGCAAAGCTCCTGATGGCCGGGTTCGTCGGCCATCGACAGGTCCTCGTCCGGCTGGCCAACACGGTGGACGCGGATGGTGGACGTCTTGGTGTGGGTGTCGTGGTCATCCGACCGCGCGCTTTCCGGCATCCGGATCGAGACCGCGCCCTTGGGCGAGACCACGTCTTTCACGAAGAACGCTGTGTCCGACATCATCGGCCCCCAGCCGGCCTCATACCAGCCGACCGAGCCGTCATCGAACAGTACCTGGAAATGGCCGTAGTTGTACATGTCGGGGGCGATTTCCTGAGACAGACGTACGCCCATACCGCGTACTTCCACGGGCTTGGCGTCAGTGATCTGGCACATGACGTCGACGTAGTGGACGCCGCAGTCGACGATGGGGCTGGTAGTCTGCATCAGGGTCTTGTGCACCTCCCATGTCGGGCCGGAGGATTGCTGGTTGAGGTTCAAGCGGAAGACGAACGGCCCACCCAGCGCGCGGGCTTCAGAGATCAGGCGCGTCCAGGACGGGTGGTGGCGCAGGATGTAGCCGATCACGACCTTCCTGCCGTTGGCCTTGGCGCAATCCACCACGCGGCGGGCGTCGGCGACGGTGGTTGCCAAGGGCTTTTCGACGAAGACATGGGCGCCTGCCTCCATCGCCTTGCAGGCATAGTCGGCATGGCTGTCGGAATAGGTGGAGATGTTCACAAGGTCCGGTTTCAGCCGTGTTAGAGCCTGTTTGAAGTCTGGTTCGACCGTGTAGCCGTCAAGCTCCGGGTCCAGATTCGGCATGGAGCGGTTGACGAGCCCGACCAGATCAAAGGCCGGGTTGCGATGGTAGGCCAGCGCATGGCTGCGGCCCATGGTGCCGAGGCCAGCAACGAGAGTACGGATCATTTGACGGCTCCGGCAGTGATCCCGCGGATCAGTTGGCGCGAGGAAATGAGGTAAAGGATGAGGACCGGCACGATCGCCAACGACAGGGCGGCAAGGACGGCATTCCAGTTGGTGACGAACTGCCCGATGAAGACCTGCGCGCCGAGGGTGACGGTCTTGGTTTCTTCAGCGGGGGCGAGGATCAAGGGAAACCAAAGGTCGTTCCAGATCGGGATCATGGTGAAGACGGCCACAGTGGCCATGGCAGGGCGGACGAGGGGGAGGACGAGGGAGAAGAAGATCCGGTACTCGCTGAGACCGTCGATGCGGCCCGCATTCTTCAGGTCGTCCGAGACGGATTTCATGAACTCCGCCAGGATGAAGACCGCCAAGGGCAGGCCTTGGGCGGTGTAGACCAGGACCAGCGCAGTCAGGGTGTTCACGAGGCCAGAGGCGACCATCATCTCCAGGATCGCGACGGTGCCGAGGCGGATCGGGATCATGATGCCGAGGGCGAGGTAGAGGCCCATCAGCGTGTTACCCTTGAAGCGGTACTCTGAGAGGGCAAAGGCCGCCATGGCTCCGAAGAGAAGAACGAAGAATAGCGACGCGACGGTGACGATGAGGGAGTTCTGGAAGTAGAGGAAGAAGTCGCCCTGTTTGAGGACCGTCTCATAGCCGACCCAGTCGAAATTGCCTGGCATCGGGAGCGCAAGGGGGTCGGCGAAGATGGCCTTCCGGCTCTTGAAGCTGTTGATGACGATCACGAAGACCGGGAAGAGGGCGATCAGTGTGTAGGTCAGCAGGACCGCATGGGCGGCGATGGTGCGGGCGGGGGAAAGGCGGGCGCTCATCAGAACTGATACCTGCGCAGGCGGGTCTGGATGCCGAAGAGGTAGATGCAGACGCCCAGAAGGATGATCCCGAACATGGCCCCGGCGATGGCCGATCCCATGTAGGGGTCGCCAAGCTGCAGCTGGAAGCCGAAGAAGGTGCGGTAGAGGAAGGTGCCGAGGATGTCGGTGCTGAAATCCGGTCCGGCGAGGGCTCCCTGCGCGACGTAGATCAGGTCAAAAGCGTTGAAGTTGCCGACGAAGGTCAGGATCGAGATGATCCCGATCGCTGGCAGGATCAGCGGCAGCTTGATCTTCCAGAACTGCGACCAGCCGGTAATGCCGTCCATCTCGGCAGCCTCGATCACCTCGTCGGGGATGCTCAGAAGCGCGGCGTAGATCAGCATCATCGGGATGCCGACGAACTGCCAGACCGAGAT
This sequence comes from Tabrizicola sp., assembly GCA_025458105.1. Taxonomy (GTDB): domain Bacteria; phylum Pseudomonadota; class Alphaproteobacteria; order Rhodobacterales; family Rhodobacteraceae; genus Tabrizicola. Next base: position 10,391 of record JALOTD010000144.1, read on the forward strand.
CAGGGCGAGGGTGGTGAGGGCGTATTCTTCCTTTCCCAGCCAGGGGGCGAACAGCATCTTCAGGCCGACCGCGTCCAGCATGCCGGGGGCGATGCCCCAGATGGGGGAGAGGATCAGCTTCCAGACAAAGCCGACGATCACGAAAGACAGGATCGTGGGGATGAAGATCGCGGTGCGGTAGAAGGCGGCCATCCGCAGGCGGGGGGTGGAGAGGATCGCGGCCAGCGCGATGCCGATGGGGTTCTGGACCAGCATGTGGATCACGAAGAACCAGGTGTTGTTGCCCAGGGCATTCCAGAACGCGTCGGACCAGAGGGCGTCGCCGAAGAGGGTGGCGAAGTTCTGCAGGCCGACGAAGACCCTCTCGCCGTCGTCGGTTTCGTTCATCAGGGACTGCAGGAGGGTCCCGAAGAGAGGGATGATCATCAGGGCGGTGTAGACCGCGACTGCGGGGGCCAGGAAGACGGCGATGTGCCAGCGGACGGGCTTGCGGGCGGCCATGGTCCTTGCCTTTCCTGACGGGCTGTCCACGCGTGGACAGGGGATTCACGTTGAATGGAATCAATGGCTTGGCTGTGGACGTTTACCAAGCCTTCACCATGTTGCAGCCTGTGGGCGGGGGGTTCCCCCGCCCACGGTTGTGTGGCGCTTATTGCTGCGGCGCGTACCAGGAGGCGAGGCCGTCCTGCAGGCGCTTGGCGGCGTCCTCGGGCGTTTCGGTGCCCTTGATGACGTTGGCCGAGGCGTTCCAGGTCTCGTTTTCCAGGTTCGGCGTGCCGCGCGACAGGATCTGGTAGGTGGACCGGATCGTCGACTGGCACTTGCCGCGCCAGGAGACGAATTCCTGCGCCAGCGGGTCAGCCATTTCGACCGGGGTCGA
>JALOTD010000004.1 GCA_025458105.1 Tabrizicola sp.
GGTCAGGTAGGTCATCTTGAAGTTCGAGTTCATCGGGTGGGGCTCCCAGCCGAGGAAGACAATCGGCTTGCCCTCGCCGTCCTTGTTCGCGACTTCGGCGAGCATACCCTGTTCCGAGGATTCCACGACTTCAAAGCCGTCAAGGCCGAAGGGGCCCGAGGCGATCATGTCCTGGATCAGGCGGTTGCCGTCGTTGCCGGGTTCGATCCCGTAGATCTTGCCTTCCAGCGCATCCTTGTGGGTGGCGATGTCCTTGAAATCCTTGATGCCAAGCGCGGCCCCAGCTTCGTTGGTGGCCAGCGTGTACTTGGCACCTTCCAGGTTGGTGCGGACGGTGTCGACTGTGCCCGCGTCCCGGTAAGGGGCGATGTCGGCCTCCATCGTCGGCATCCAGTTTCCTAGGAACACGTCGATGTCGCCCTCGGCCAAGCCCGTATAGGTGACCGGGACGGCCAGAACCTTGGTCTCGGTCTCATAGCCCAGGGCTTCCAGAACCAGCGTCGTCGCGGCGGTGGTGGCGGTTATGTCGGTCCAGCCGACGTCGGAGAAGACGATCTTGTCGCAGCCTTCGGCAAAAGCGCTGCCTGCCAGGGAACGGACGGACATGGGCACTCCCTGACGTTTTTTGTTGATTGACGAGTCAATAAACTTCGTGCTGTACCGGTTTGGCAAGTGTTTTATGGGGCCGCGCCGATGCCGAAGCTTGGGATGGAGCCTATCCGCAAGGAAGCCCTGGTGAAAGCCACGATTGTCGAGATCGGCAGGGTGGGGTCCTTGGATGTGACTGTCAGCCAGATCGCCAAGCGGGCCGGGATGTCCAGCGCGCTGGCGCACCATTATTTCGGCTCGAAGGAAGAGATGTTCCTGGCCGCGATGCGCCACATCATGACGCTTTACGGGGCGGAAGTGCGCGGCGCGTTGGCGGCGGCCGAGGGACCGGAAGGGCGGATCCGGGCGATTCTGCGGGCCTCGTTCAGCCCGGGCAACTTCCGCCGCGAGGCAGTGGGGGCCTGGCTGAACTTCTGGGTGCTGGCGCAGACCGTGCCTGCGGCAAAGCGGCTTCTGGCGATCTATCAGGGTCGGCTTCGGTCGAACCTCGTGGCGGCGCTACGGCCATTGGCAGGCGACCGCGCGGGGGGAATAGCCTCTTCGCTGGGCGCGATGATCGACGGGCTGTACTTGCGCGAAGTGCTGAAATCCGGCGCGCCGGACGGGGCGGCGGCAGTGGATCTGGCGCTCCGGCATCTTGAGGCCGAACTCTTGCGGGGCGCCTGATGCACGCGGACTATGTGATCGTGGGCGCGGGCTCGGCCGGCTGCGCGCTGGCTTACCGGCTGGCCGAGGTGGGCAGCCGCGTCACGGTGATCGAGCATGGCGGGTCGGACGCGGGGCCGTTCATCCAGATGCCCGGCGCGCTGAGCTACCCGATGAACATGGGCGTCTACGATTGGGGCTTTGCGACCGAGCCCGAGCCGCATCTGGGCGGCCGCGTGCTCGCGACGCCGCGCGGCAAGGTGATCGGGGGGTCATCGTCGATCAACGGGATGGTCTATGTCCGCGGCCACGCGAAGGATTTCGACACCTGGGCCGAGATGGGGGCGGACGGTTGGGCCTATGCCGACGTGCTGCCCTATTTCAAGCGGATGGAGGCGTCGCATGGCGGCTCGGGGCCAGAGTTCCGGGGGACGGACGGCCCGCTGCATGTCTCACGCGGCCCCCGCGAAAACCCGCTTTTCGACGCCTTCATCACGGCGGGCGCACAGGCGGGCTATCCGGTCACGCAGGATTACAACGGCCAGCAACAGGAAGGCTTCGGTCCCTTCGAGGCGACGATCCATAAGGGGCGGCGCTGGTCGGCGGCGAATGCCTATCTGAAACCCGCGCTGGCGGGCGGCAATGTGCAGATCGTGCGTGGATTTGCCCGCCGCGTGGTGATGGAGGGCAAGCGTGCTGTGGGCGTCGAGGTTGACACCCGCGCCGGGCGGCAGGTGATCCGGGCAGGGCGCGAGGTGATCATCGCGGCCTCCTCGATCAACTCACCCAAGCTTCTGATGCTGTCAGGCATAGGGCCTGCAGCGCATCTGCAGGAACACGGGATCGACGTCATTGCAGACCGGCCGGGCGTCGGCGCGAACCTGCAGGACCACCTGGAAATCTACATGCAGTTTTCGGCCAGCCAGCCGATAACCCTGTACAAATACTGGAACCTTTGGGGCAAAGCCTGGGTCGGCGCGCAGTGGCTGTTCACCGGCAAGGGCCCCGGCGCGTCGAACCAGTTCGAGGCCTGCGCCTTCATCCGCTCGAAAGCCGGGGTCGAATACCCGGACATCCAGTACCATTTTCTCCCCATCGCCGTGCGCTATGACGGAAAGGCGGTGGCGGAGGGTCACGGCTTTCAGGCCCATGTCGGGCCGATGCGGTCGAAGTCGCGCGGGTCGGTCACGCTGCGGTCGGCCCGGCCCGAGGATGCACCGGTGATCCGGTTCAACTACATGTCCGACCCTTCGGACTGGGAGGATTTCCGCACCTGCATTCGCCTGACCCGCGAGATCTTTGGGCAGGAGGCGTTCAAACCCTACCTCAAGGCCGAGCTGCAGCCTGGGCCGTCCGTCCAGACGGATGCCGAGTTGGACGATTTCCTGCGCGAGCATGTGGAAAGCGCCTATCACCCTTGCGGCACCAGTCGGATGGGTCGGGCGTCAGACCCGATGGCGGTCGTCGATCCAGAGGCCCGCGTGATCGGGGTCGAGGGGTTGCGGGTTGCCGATTCGTCGATCTTCCCGCAGGTGACGAACGGGAACCTGAATGGACCGTCGATCATGGTGGGAGAGAAGGCGGCGGATCACATCCTGGGCCGCACGCCGCTGCCGGCATCCAATCTGGAGCCTTGGATCAACCCGAACTGGCGTCAGTCGCAGCGGTAATGCCCCTCACCCCCGGCCCCTCTCCCCAAGTGGGAGAGGGGAGTGGCAGGCGTTGCGCTTGATCCGGGTCAAGGCGGCAGGGCGGCGGGTCCTTTAGGCTGTGCGGGACAGTCAGAAGGAGAGAGAGATGTCGAACACCCCGCACACCCTGCAAGAGGAGTTTCCGACGCAAGGGTCAGCGATCAGCGCGCTGAAGGCGTCTGATCCGCACTTTGCGCGGCTTCTGGTCGAGTACGACAGCGTCAACGATAAGGTGCACCGGGCCGAGACTCGGCTGGATCTGATGACCGAGGCGGACGAGGAGGATTTGCGTCGCACCCGGTCGCGGTTGAAGGATCAGATCGCCGCAGCCCTGCGCCGCTAGCCGATCTCATAGGGCAGGACGTCACGGGCGTTGGGGTTGATCTTCAGGCGGCCTTCCAACGGCGGCACGGACCGCTGGTGGCAGTTCACGCGCTCGCAGATCCGGCAGGAAATGCCGATGGGCTCGAACCTTCCTTTCAGGTCGAGCCCGTCGGAGTAGACAAGTTGCGGCGCATGCTGCACTTCGCAGCCAAGACCAATGGCATAGCGGCGGACGGGGGCCAGGAAGGCCCCGGCGGGCTTTGACACGTCTCGGGCCAGGCACAGGTAGCGGACGCCGTCGGGTGTTTCCGCCAATTGCCGCAGGAATTGTCCTGGGGTTTCAAAGGCCTGGTGGACGTTCCACAGCGGGCAGGCCCCGCCGAAGCGGGCAAACTGCAGGCGGGTCGACGAGTGGCGCTTTGTGATCGTCCCGGCCTGGTCGACGCGGACGAAGAAGAACGGGATGCCCCGGTGGCCGACCTGTTCGATGCTGGCGCCAAATATGTCGGCCAGGCGTTCAAGGTCGTGGCGGACCTCCTGCGCAGCGGTCAGGAAGACGCGGTAGGGCAGAAGCGCGGCCCCGGCGAAGTAGTTCGCAAGGCCGATCTTGGCGATGTCGCGGGCCTCTGCGGTGGAAAACCTTGCGAGGTCGAGGGTTGCTTCCAGAAGCTCATTCTGCGTCAGAAGCCGTAATGCCGCAAGGGCGCCGTGTTTGAATAATGCAGGCTGATCCCGGCGCGCTTCAAAAGGTCTTGTGCCAGGTTTTCGATGGGTTTTCCGTTGGTTGCCGAGGTCGCGAAATGTTCGGCTGCGCGGTCGATCGCATCCAGATAATTGTCGCAATAGTGAAAGAAGTCACGCACCTCTTCCCAGGCCGAAGGGCGCAGATCGGCGTCTTCGCGGCCCAAGGCCTCATCCAGCGAGGCGAGGCGTTCGTGGGTCTGCCGATAGGCGCGGTGCAGGTCGAGGAAGGCGCGGGCGAGGGCGGGGGCGTTCGACGCAGCGAGGCGGAGGTCTGCCAAAGGCGGCGTCGCGGTGGCGAAGACCGGGTCGGCCAGGGCCTCGCGCATGTCGGTCACCAGGCGTTCGCTTTCGCCCACTGTAAGCTCGGTCACGTCGAGGCCGAATTCCTGGGCCAAGGCCAGCACAACGGCCGCTGACACCGGCCGGTGGTTGTTCTCCATCTGGTTCAGATAGGGCAGGGAGACGTTCAGCTTGTCGGCAAATACCTTCTGCGTCAGGGACAAACGCCCGCGAATCTCGCGCAGTTTGACGCCGGCATACAGCTTCTGAGTGGGCATCGGGGACCTCTTTGCAAAGCTATGCGGCGCTTTGCAAAGACCCGTCAAGCACCGATCTGCCGCGCGCGGCGTATGACGAAGAGGATCGCTATGACCGAGGCCAGCGACGAGGCCAGCATCAAGAGGATCAGTGGCATTTCTGACGACCCAGGGCCAAGTAGCACCCCCGCGACAGCCGCCAGCGCCGCGCCTCCGCCGATCAGGATCGCGCCGCCGAGGCCAGAGGCAGTGCCGGCAAGGTCGGGACGAACCGATAGCATCCCGGCGTTGGCGTTCGGCAGGCAGATGCCATTGCCAAGGCCCATGAACACGGTCAGCCCGAAGAAGACTGTGGGCCCCGACAGTCCCGCGACCGTCAGAAGCGCCAAGAGCACCAGCCCGGCCGAGGTCACCAGACAGCCGATCAGAATCATCCGGTTCATGCCCAACCGCACCGAATAGCGCCCGGCCAGGAAATTCCCTGCCGCGTAACCGATTGCGGTCAAAGCGAAAAGCGCGCCGACATGGGTGGAGCTCAGCCCGTAGACCTTGTCTCCGACGTAAGGCGCCCCGCCCAGATAGGCAAAGAAACAGCCCGAGGCGAAGGCCGCAGCCAGCGTATAGCCCCAGAACCGGCGCGAGGCGAGAAGCGTGGGGTAGGTCCGCACCTGATCCATCAGGCTGACCCGGCGCAGCGTGGCCGTCTCGCCCAGGTCGGCCCAGACCAGCCACAAGACGGCCGCCCCGAGGATCAGAAGCAGCGCAAAGTTCGCCTTCCAGCCGTAAAGATCGTCAAGCACCCCGCCGATCACCGGGCCGATCATTGGCACCAGGCTCATCCCCATGGTGACATAGCCGATCATGCTGGCAGCCTTTTCGTCGGCCACCATGTCGCGCACCACCGCGCGGCTTAACACCATGCCCGAGGCGATGACCGCCTGCGCCATGCGGAAGATCAGGAACACGGTGGCATTGGGCGCAAGGAGCGTGCCGATCGTGGCCAGCAGGAACAGGATCAGCGACCAGATCAGCACAGCCCGGCGACCATAGCGGTCGGAAATCGGGCCGATCACGATCTGTAGGGCCGCCGACAGCGCCAGATACAGGGCCACAGATTGCTGCATCAGGCCATAGGGGACCCCGAAATAGGTGGCCATCCCGGGCAGCGAGGGCAGGAAGATGTTCATCGTCAGGGCGGAAAGCCCGGCCAGAAGGATCAGCGTGACGATCTTTGGCGGGGTCGTCCGGTCTAGGAACACGGGGCTTTGCATCAGGAACGGCTACGCCTGCGGGTACGCTTTGTCCACAGGCAGCCAGGTGGGGAGAACCGGCCTCACGCCCATTTGTGGAAGATGAAGAAAGCCCCCGCGGCAATGAACGCAAAGCCGACGAAATGGTTCCAGGACAGCGGCTTTTTCAGGTAAAGGACCGAGAATACCGCAAAGAACGACAGAGTGATGACCTCCTGGATCGTCTTCAGTTCAGCGGCCGAGAAATGGCCATGGCCGATCCGGTTCGCCGGGACCATCAGGACATATTCGAAAAAGGCGATCCCCCAGCTGACCAGGATCACGGTGATCAGCGCGGTTTCCTTGAACTTGAGGTGACCATACCAGGCGAAGGTCATGAAAATGTTCGAAGCCAGAAGCAGGCCGATGGTGACGACGGGAGTGGGCAGGGTCATGGCGTCCTCGCTTGCAGGGTGCAGGAGGGCTTAGCGCGGGCGGCGGGCAGGTCCAATGCTTTGCGGATTTGCGATTTGATCGACAAGCTTTCAAACAACTTTGCAAATTTTCTCATTCCCGCTTCTCGCATGTGCAGCGTTCCCCTAGATTGCGGGTCAATCAGCCGGGGGAGGGCGCCATGAAGGACATTCTCGATGAGCTTGAGGCCCGTCGCGAGGCGGCCAGGGCAGGGGGTGGCGAACGCCGCGTCGCCGCGCAGCATGCCAAGGGTAAGCTGACCGCACGCGAACGGATCGAGCTTCTGCTCGACGAAGGCAGCTTCGAAGAGTTTGACATGTTCGTCGCGCACCGCTGCACCGACTTTGGCATGGAGAAGGACCGGCCCGCGGGCGACGGTGTCGTGACCGGCTGGGGCACGATCAACGGCCGGCAGGTCTATGTCTTCAGCCAGGACTTCACGGTCATGGGCGGCTCGGTCAGCGAAACGCATGGCGCGAAGATCTGCAAGATCATGGACATGGCGATGCAGAACGGGGCGCCGGTGATCGGAATCAATGACTCGGGCGGCGCGCGGATCCAGGAAGGCGTGGCCTCGCTTGCCGCCTATGGCGAGGTCTTCCAGCGCAACATTGAAGCCTCGGGCGTTGTCCCGCAAATCTCCCTGATCATGGGGCCCTGCGCGGGCGGGGCGGTCTATTCGCCCGCAATGACCGATTTCATCTTCATGGTGAAGGACTCGAGCTACATGTTCGTCACCGGCCCCGACGTGGTGAAGACCGTGACGAACGAGGTGGTGACGGCCGAGGAGCTCGGCGGGGCCTCGACCCACACCCGCAAGTCGTCAGTCGCCGATGGCGCCTTCGAGAACGACGTCGAGGCCTTGGCCGAGGTCCGCCGCCTGTTCGATTTCCTGCCCTTGAACAACCGGCAGAAGGCCCCTGTGCGGCCCTTCTTCGACGACCCGGGCCGCGTGGAGTCGAGCCTGGACACTCTGGTCCCGGACAACCCGAACCAGCCTTACGACATGAAGGAGCTGATCCTGAAGGTCGCGGACGAAGGCGATTTCTTCGAGGTGCAGAAGGACTATGCCGCCAACATCATCATCGGCTTCATCCGGCTGGAAGGCCAGACCGTGGGCGTGGTGGCGAACCAGCCGATGGTGCTGGCCGGGTGCCTGGACATCGACGCCAGCCGGGCTTCCTGCCTGGGACGGGGCAGGAATACGGCGGGGTCATCAAGCATGGGGCGAAGCTGCTCTTTGCCTATGGCGAGGCGACGGTGCCGAAGGTCACGGTCCTGACCCGCAAGACCTATGGCGGGGCCTATGTCGTGATGGCGTCAAAGCACCTGAAGGCAGACTTCAACTATGCCTGGCCCACCGCCGAGGTCGCAGTGATGGGCGCGAAAGGCGCGGTGGAGATCCTCTATCGCTCCGAACTGGGCGAGCCCGAGAAGATCGCCGCGCGGGTGAAGGACTACGAGGACCGCTTCGCCAATCCCTTCGTCGCCGCCGAAAAGGGGTTCATCGACGAAGTTATCATGCCCCATTCGACTCGCCGCCGGGTGGCCCGGGCCTTTGCGGCGCTGCGCGGCAAGAAGGCTGCGATGCCCTGGAAAAAGCACGACAACATTCCGCTCTGACATGATCCAGCGCCGTCTTGCCCCTCTTTTGACCTTGGTCGCCCTGTCCGCCTGCAACGAGGACAGCCCGGCGGGCGAGGCCTTGTCCGTCCCCTCGGGACGCGAGATCAGCCTGATCGAAGTGATCAGCAACGCTCCCGGCAACGAAGGCGCGACGGCCCGGTTCCGTTTTCTGGCGCCCGGGCTTTCGCCCGACGAGGTCGAGTCTACGGTCGCGGATATGCAGGCCCTGTGCGACGCTTATGCCCTTCCCCGGATCGAAGGCATGGTCCCCGCGCCGCAGCAGATCGTCATATCCTTGTCGGCCGAGCCTGTGCCCTTCGGGGCGGCCGCGCCGGATGTCGTGCAGTTTTTTGAAATTTACCGCCCCGAAGCCGGTGCCTGCATCTGGGAGCCGTTCTGATGCAGCCGCAATATGTTGTAATTCGGGCTGGCATAGCGCGACAGGCTGATGTAGGAACGCCACAGGCGCGGAACTTGGTTCGGCTGCTGTGTCTTTCTGCAAACGCTTGCGATAAGATTCAGTCAGGCCGCACCCGTACGGCCTTATTGTCGTATCGGGGGCGGGCGCGCGACTGTGCGCAGCGTGCACCCCAAGAAAGATGGAGTAGAGGATGTCGAAGAGCGGAATCGTTCTGGTCATGGCCATGGTTGCGACCCTGGCTGCTTGCGCCAAGAAAGAAGAAGAAGTCGTGGTCGAGCCGGTCACGGTCGAGCCGACCTACACCGGCAAGTACAAGTAATCTTCCGGGGCGGGCCCAGCGGCACCTGCCAGTTGGGCCTGCCTCTCTCTGCGACGCCAAAGCTGGCTCCTCGCCCCCAGTCTTCCTCAGCCTTGAAAATCAAACGCATCGGCGCTACGCTGACTGTGTTTTGAATGCATTTGAGGGAGTCTTTCCATGCGTATCGTCGCCTTGTCCGTCGCCGCCTGCCTTGCGCTTGCGGCCTGCGCGCCAAAACCGCAACCTGTTCTGCCTGATCCCGTCTACGACAAGTTCGGCAACCTCGAAGAGGTCTGCGTCAGCGACGAACAGCGCCGCACCACCCGGCTTACCCCCGCCCAGGAACGCTTGCCCCGCTGCGAGGATCGTTGCGACCCAGGCGAGCAGCCGACCTTCACCGCCCGCGGGCAGTGGCCGATTTGCACCCCTCGCCCCCGCGACGAGGACGACCCCGATCCGCAGCGGCCCACAAACCCCACCCGGGGCTGACGCTACCGGGCTGCGCCCCCTCTGGGCCGCAGCCCCGCTTTCCCGTATCGGTCCCTGCAACTGCACAGACAGGAGCAAGGACCCATGCTGAAACACCGTGGCTTCCCGGGCCGGATGCCGGGGACGGATTTCCAGTTCACTATTCGCCGCGCCAACGTGAAGGAAGGCGCCACGAAACTGATCAAGCGTGAGCGGTTCAAGGACCGCAAGCATGTCGACCGGATGGCCGACCAGGCCTTTATGGCCGCACTCTGGCAGTATTTCGGGGAAGAGCCGTTCGAGCGCGGCAATCTGGACGCGGGCCGCCTCTCCTGGCTGTTCGGGCGTGAGGTTGTGGCAGCAGAGGATCCGTTCGATCCCTGTTCCTACGAGGCGCTCCTCAAGATCGACGTCAAGCGCGCCGAGGCGGCATTTCCGCAGGTCTTTGCCCCCGATGCCCCACAGATCGACAGCGACGACTGGGATGACGAGGACGAACCGGCATGAACCCGCCGATGCCGTCCCGCTTCTGGCAAGCTTTTGCGCAGTCCCCGGCGTCTGTTGTCGAAGGCTTTGCAATCAGCGGTTTCGGGCGGCATTGTTTCCTTGCGGGTCAAGGGCAGACTGTCCCTGGCACGCGCAGCTACAGATGTTACCCTTCCCCTTCCCTGCGGTCCGGCCCGTCCCAGGCCGGACCGTTCCTTCCGGGGGGCAGGCGCTGCGCGAGCTTGTTGAAAAACTGCTTTGAAATCCGTGTTATTGCTGTAGAATCCGGCGCAATAACAACAAACCAACGAGGCAGTCTTACATGCGCAAGTCGCTTATCGTCGTCGCTCTTCTCACCACCTCTCTCGCGGGCTGCATGCAGGACCCCGCGTCGCGCGGCCTGGCCGGTGCGGCTGCGGGCGCGCTGGTTGCCGATGCCCTGGACGAAAACATCATCGCCGGTGCCGCCCTTGGCGGTCTGGCCGGTGCGGCCACCTGCGGGATCGAGCTGGGCCTGCCGCCCTGCAACTCGGGCTACTGACGTAACCGCCTTCGGGCGGGCTGACCACACTTCAAGGACCATCCGGGCCGACCGCCCGGGTGGTCCTTTTGCATGTCCACTGGGGGGAGCCGATGTTTGACAAGATCCTGATCGCCAACCGGGGCGAGATCGCCTGCCGCGTCATCAAGACCGCGCGCAAGATGGGGATCAAGACGGGCGCAGAGTTATATCGTGATCGACAAGATCATGGCGGCGATCAAGGCCACGGGCGCGCAGGCGGTGCATCCGGGATACGGGTTCCTGTCGGAGAACCGCAATTTTGCCGCAGCTTTGGAGGCCGCAGGGGTCGTGTTCATCGGGCCGCCTTCGCCTGCCATCGAGGCGATGGGGGACAAGATCACCAGTAAGAAGATCGCCCAGGAAGCGGGGGTTTCGACGGTCCCGGGCTACATGGGCCTGATCGCGGATGCGGACGAGGCGGTGAAGATCAGCGCCCAGATCGGCTATCCGGTGATGATCAAGGCCAGTGCTGGCGGTGGCGGCAAGGGGATGCGGATCGCCTGGAACGACGCCGAGGCGCGCGAAGGGTTCCAGTCGTCGAAGAACGAGGCGGCGGCCAGTTTCGGCGACGACCGGATCTTCATCGAGAAGTTCGTGACCCAACCCCGCCACATCGAAATTCAGGTGCTGGCCGACAAGCACGGCAACTGCGTCTACCTGCATGAACGCGAATGCAGCATCCAGCGGCGGAACCAGAAGGTGATCGAGGAGGCCCCCTCGCCCTTCCTGGACGAGGCGACCCGCAAGGCGATGGGCGAACAGGCCTGCGCTTTGGCCCGCGCCGTGGGCTATACCAGCGCCGGGACGGTGGAATTCATCGTCGACGGCAACCGCAACTTCTACTTCCTGGAAATGAACACGCGTTTGCAGGTCGAACATCCGGTGACCGAGCTCATCACCGGCGTGGACCTCGTCGAACAGATGATCCGCGTGGCCAACGGGGAGCCGCTGCCCTTCACGCAACAGGACCTCAAGATCAACGGCTGGGCGATGGAAAGCCGCCTCTATGCCGAGGACCCGTACCGGAACTTCCTGCCCTCCATCGGGCGCCTCACCCGCTACCGGCCCCCGGTCGAGGGCAAGACCGACCGTGGCGGGATCGTGCGGAACGATACCGGCGTCTATGAGGGCGGCGAGATCAGCATGTTCTACGACCCGATGATCGCCAAGCTCTGCACCTGGGCCCCGACCCGGGAAGAGGCGATCGCGGGCAACATCACGACGGCGTTCATTGCCGAGGAATACCCCGAGGGCTTTCAGGGCGCGACCCTGGACGAGGTGACCCTGCGGCGCGTGGCAGCAGCGGCGGCGGCGATGAACCGGGTCGCGGAAATCCGGCGGACCCGTATCTCGGGCACGATGGACAATCACAGCCGACGCGTGGGCGACGATTGGATGGTCAGCCTCCAGGGTGAGGTCTATGCGGTGCAGATTGCGGCTGATCCGAACGGCTCGACCGTCACTTTCGCGGATGGCCAGGCCCTGCGGGTCGAAAGCGACTGGACGCCGGGCCAACCCTTGGCGCGGGTCTGGGTCGAGGGCACGGTGCTCGCGATCAAGGTCGGCAAGGTGCCGATGGGCTTTCGCATGCGCCTGCGCGGGGCGGACCTGAAGGTCCACGTCCGCACGCCGCGCCAGCATGCGCTGGCGGGCCTCATGCTGGAAAAGGCCCCGCCGGACACGTCGAAATACCTCCTCTGCCCGATGCCGGGGCTGGTGGTGAAGATCAACGTCGGCGTGGGCGAGGAAGTGCAGGAAGGCCAGGCGCTGGCGACGGTCGAGGCGATGAAGATGGAAAACATCCTCAAGGCCGAACGGAAGGGCGTGGTGAAGGCGGTCAAGGCCAGCGCGGGTGCGAGCCTCAAGGTCGACGACGTGATCCTGGAGTTCGAGTGATGGCGCAAGTGGCGGTCCGGGGCCGATTTCTTCGAAGAAATCGGTCCGGAGTTTTCGAAAACTCCGGGCTACCGCCCCGCCGGGTTCCGCTCCAGCATCTCCTGTCGCCGAAGCGGCAGCTTGTCGATGGCGGCCACGATCTCGCGCACGGTCCAGGGGTTGGGCTTGCGGACGACGGGCTTCAGGTCCTTGTCCATGATCACCAGCGAGAACCCGCGCGGACGCAGCTTCTGCCGCCATTCGCTGCGGGCCTCGGGGTCGGTGTCGGTGACGATGGTGACGTCACGCTCTTCCAGCGTCGGCAGCGACCGGGACAGAAGATCCATCTGGCGGATGAAGTTCGGGTCGTTGGGGCTGTCGGCAAAGACGACCAGCGGGCGCGTGACATACATCTGATCGGCAAAGACGACCTGATCGGCCGCCACAGGCCCGTAGGCCGCATCGGCGGGAGAGCCCTCGGCAGCCGCAGTAAAGGGCAGAAGGGCAGCAAGGACAAGCGCGTGCAGGGGTCTCATGGGGCCTCTCTTTGCCCTCGATATAGGGGGCTTTCGCGGAATTCCAAAGGGTTGATGCAAGTGCATCGCTGGGGTGTGACATGACGGACAAGTTGAAGACCTGGGAAGCGCTCGCGGCGAAGGAATTGAAGGGCACGTCCCCCGAGAGCCTGGTCTGGCAGACGCTGGAGGGGATCGCGGTCAAGCCCCTCTACACGGCAGCTGACGTGCGGGACCTGCCGCAGATGGGCGAACTGCCCGGGATCGCGCCCTTCACGCGCGGCGTGCGGGCGACGATGTATGCGGGCCGCCCCTGGACGATCCGGCAATACGCGGGGTTTTCGACGGCCGAGGCGTCGAACGCCTTCTACCGCAAGGCGCTGGCGGGCGGGCAGCAGGGCGTGTCGGTCGCCTTCGACCTGGCCACGCACCGGGGCTATGACAGCGACCACCCGCGCGTCCTGGGCGATGTGGGCAAGGCGGGGGTCGCGATCGACAGCGTCGAGGACATGAAGATCCTCTTCGACGGGATCCCCCTGGAAAAGATCAGCGTTTCCATGACGATGAACGGGGCGGTGATCCCGATCCTGGCGTCGTTCATCGTGGCGGGCGAGGAACAGGGCGTGGCCCGCGCCGACCTTTCGGGCACGATCCAGAACGACATCCTGAAGGAATTCATGGTGCGGAACACCTACATCTATCCGCCCGAACCTTCGATGCGGATCGTGGCCGACATCATCGAATACACCGCGAGGGAGATGCCGAAGTTCAATTCCATCTCGATCTCGGGCTACCATATGCAAGAGGCCGGGGCGAACCTGGTGCAGGAACTGGCCTTTACCCTCGCCGACGGCAAGGAATATGTCCGCACCGCCATTGAGCGCGGTATGGACGTCGACGATTTCGCGGGCAGGCTCAGCTTCTTTTTCGCCATCGGCATGAACTTCTTCATGGAGGTGGCGAAACTGCGCGCCGCGCGGATGCTCTGGCACCGGATCATGGCCGGGTTCGGGGCGAAGAAGACCTCCTCCCTGATGCTGCGCACCCATTGCCAGACGAGCGGAGTGAGTCTGCAAGAGCAGGACCCCTACAACAACGTCATCCGCACCGCTTATGAGGCAATGGCGGCGGTCCTTGGCGGCACGCAGTCCTTGCACACCAACGCCCTGGACGAGGCGATTGCCCTGCCCACCGAATTTGCGGCGCGGATCGCGCGGAACACGCAACTGGTGCTGCAGGAGGAGACGGGGATCACCCATGTCGTCGACCCCTTGGCCGGGTCCTACTATGTCGAAAGCCTGACCAACCAGCTGGCCGAGGCGGCCTGGAAGCTGATCGAGGAAGTCGAGGCGATGGGCGGCATGACCAAGGCGGTGGCCTCTGGCATGCCGAAACTTCGGATCGAGGAGTCGGCGGCCAGGCGGCAGGCGATGATCGATCGGGGCGACGAGGTGATCGTCGGGGTCAACAAGTACCGCAAGGACCGCGAAGACCCGATCGACATTCTGGACATCGACAACATGGCCGTCCGCGACGCCCAGATCGCCCGGCTGAAATCGGTCCGCGCCGCCCGGGACGAGGCCCGTGTGGCAGCTGCGCTGGCCGAGATCACACGGCGGGCGGGCGAGGGCGGCAACCTTCTGGAAGCCGCGGTGGAAGCAGCCCGGGCACGGGCCTCGGTCGGGGAGATCTCAATGGCCATGGAAAAGGTGTTCGGACGGCACAGGGCCGAGGTGAAAACGCTGGCCGGGGTCTATGGTGCGGCCTATGAGGGCGACCAGGGGTTCGAGGCGATCCAGAAGGATGTCGAAGCCTTTGCCGAAGCCGAAGGCCGCCGCCCCCGGATGCTGGTGGTGAAAATGGGCCAGGATGGCCACGACCGGGGGGCGAAGGTGATCGCCACGGCCTTTGCCGATATCGGCTTTGACGTGGACGTAGGGCCCCTGTTCCAGACGCCCGAGGAGGCTGCCCAGGACGCCATCGACAACGATGTGCATGTGATCGGGATCAGCAGCCAGGCGGCGGGACACAAGACCTTGGCGCCGAAACTGATCGAGGTCCTGCAGGCGCGGGGCGCGGGGGACATTCTGGTGATCTGCGGCGGGGTGATCCCGCAACAGGACTATGAGTTCCTGAAGGGCGCAGGAGTTAAGGCGATCTTCGGACCCGGTACCAATATCCCTGCGGCAGCAAAGGAAATCCTGGATCTGATCCGCGCCGCCCGGGGGTGAGGGGCGGTTTCCGAAAGGAGCGCTGACGCGCGAAGTCCTTTGTCTCGTCGTCGGGCCTTCGCCCTCCTCCTCGGGGTGCGCGCCGCGCGGGGATATTTGGGCCAGTATGAAATCCAGTACTTTCATACTGGTGCAAATATCCCGGGGAGCGCGAGGGGCAGCGCCCCTCGTCAGCCGAGGAGGAGGGCGCAAGTCCCGACGACGAGAGGAAAACCTCGTGCGTCAGCACTCAATTTGATCAGAGGTCAATCTCGCCGTTCGGGCCGGGCACCGGATCGGCGGGAGAGACAAGCGGTGCGTTGCGACGGATCAGGATGTCGCCGTTCGGCAGCATGACGGGTGCGTCGTAGTTCTTGAAATCGTCGATCATCGCGATCAGTTGGCGGACTTTCGGACCGATTTCACTGCCGAAATCTTCCAGTTTCGGGCCGACCTCGGTCAACGCCTTTTCCATCTCGTCCAGCGCCGGTTCCATTTCGGACATGAGGCCACGCAGCACGAGCTTTGCGCCTTCTTCCATCAGGCTGAAACCGTCGTCCTCGGCCCCGGGGGCAGGGGTCGTCTCCTCCGCCAAGGCAGGGGAAGTGGCCAGGATCAAGGCTAAGGCGAGTCTCATCATAGCAATATGGGGACTGCTGCCCGGCATTTCAAATCACTTCTGGGGCAGGTCGATGGTGACCGGAAAATGGTCGGACGCCTGCAGGAGCGCCTCGCGCAGTTCGGGCACTTCGGTCACGGCAGGGTCGTTGAACGGATGCCAGATGCGCCAGTCCGGGCCGCTGGCGGCGAGGTCGGGCGAGACCATGATGAAGTCGAGCAGAGCCTCGAAATAGCGTTTCTGGGGCGCAATATAGAAGCGCGCGGTGGTGGGCGCGATACCGACGCGGCTTTGCAGCGCCATCGCAGCATGTGGGTCGGTCAGCCGCAGCGCAGGGTCGGGTGTCGTACCCAGCACGATTTCCACCCCGGAATGGCCGAACAGCTTTTCGAACTCGTCAATGCCGGGGCCGTCGTTGAAATCGCCCATGACAATCAGGCTGTCGCCGGTTGCCAGATGCTCTTCGACCCGCTGGCGCAACCAAAGGCATTGCGCGAGCTGCTTCCGGCGGTTTTCGATCGACAAGCGGATCTGCGCCTCGCGCCCCTCGGCACCATAAGGGTTCTTGGACTTTGCGTGGACCCCGATCAACCGGACCAGCTGACCTGTCGTCGTGGTGACTTCCAACTCCAGCGGCGGCTTCGAAAAGCGGATGGTCTCATGGACGTTGTCGGCATCCAGGTCGTAGCGGAATGAGGTGTCGAAGCGCGGCGCGCCTTCCGGGTTTGATGTGGTGGGTGTGGGGCCCTTCGGGTCGTGGCGGGTGCTCAGACGGTCGGGGTCGTACAGGAAGGCGATCTCCTGTTCGGTCTCGGACGGAAAGCCAATGATCGCCTTGCGCGCGCGCAGGCCATAGGTGCGGGCGAAGGTCTCCAGCGCGGTGACGGTCGAGCGTTTGCCGTTTGTGTCCGGTGCCTCGATGATGATGATCCCGTCGGCATCCATGGCTGCAAAGACGATCCCCAGCGCCCCAAGCTGTTCGCCGCGGGTGATCCTGTAACGGGTCGAGGGCTTGTGATCCTCCAGCAGCCTGCCGTGGTTGTCGAACAGCGCGTTGAACCATTCGACATTGTAGGTCGCAAGCCGCAGAGGGCGGTCGGGGATCATGCGGCTTCCTTCGCGCTGATCTCGCGCCAGGCCTCGTTGATCAGTTGCAGCCGCCGTTCGGCCAGCTTCAGCGCCTCGGGCGGGACACCGCGCGATTGCAGGACATCCGGGTGGGTGTCGCGGACAAGCTCCTTCCAGGCCTTGCGGGCCTGGTCCTTGCTGGCATCGCGAGGCAGGCCCAGCACGTCATAGGGATCGCGCGGAGCGCCCTCGACCAGACGCGAGCGGACAATGCGGAAACAGGTCTCGTCCAGGCCGAACGCGTCGGCGACATGCGCAAGGAAGGAGTCCTCACCGGCGTGATAGCTGCCGTCGGCGATGGCGATCTGGAACAGCGCCTCAAGGATATCGACCAGGACGTGATGGTCGTCAGCGCAGATGCGGCGGCCATCGGGATTGAACAGGCGCGCGACCTTGCGCGCGTAGGCATCGAAACCGGCCACATCCTGCCGCGCCAGATTGAAGACACGGGCGGCATGGTCCTCTTCGCCTTCCGGGAAGGTGAAGATACGGCGGAAGGCAGTCACCTCGTCGCGGGTGACGGTGCCGTCGGCCTTGGCCATCTTGGCCCCCAGCGCAAGGACCGCAATGGTAAACCCGACGGACTGGTCCGGCGCGGGCGCGCCGACCAGCCGGTCGAAGACGACAGACAACGGCTCACCCCGGGCAAGGGCGGCGATGGCTTCGGAAATGCGGGTCCAGATCGACATGTGGGCAGTCTAGCCGCGCCGGCCGCAGATGTCAGAGGAATTTCTGCATCAGCACAAGGTCGATGAAGCGGTCAAACTTCCGGCCTGCCTCGCGGACGCGGGCGATCTCGGCAAATCCCATGCGCGCGTGGAAGGCCACTCCGTCCAGGTTTTCCGCCGAGACACCGGCGATCATCTGATGCGCCCCGGCCGCGCGGGCGTGGTCGCAAACCGCCTGGATAAGCCCGCGCCCGACCCCGCGTCCCCGCGCCTCGGGGGCAAGCAGGACCGAGTGTTCCATGCAGGTGGCATATCCGCCGCCGCCCCTGAACTGGGCATAGCTGGCAAAGCCCAAAAGCCCCGTGTCTTCGGCGACAAAGGTCCCGTGGCCCAGCGCGTCGCGCTCGCGGATCATCGCGGCGACATCATCGGGGGACTTTTCGACAGAGTTGAACGTGACGGTGGTGAACCGGATATAGGCATTCCAGACGGCGGCGATGGCGTTGGCATCGGCGGATGTCGCGCGCCGGATCATGGCAAGGTCACCGGGCCATTCGCTGTTTCGATCACCGCGGACAGATCTGGCGCTCCGGTAACAAAGGTCACGCGCGGGTCGTCCAGCCCCAGAGCGGATTTCAGGGCAAGCGCCAAGGGGTGTCGGACTGTCAGGCGCGACAGCCGCAGGCCATGGTCAGGCAGGGCCGGGGCCGGATGCTGCGCGCCCTGCCAGCGGATCAGCGCCGGGCAGACAGCGTCATAGGGCAGACGACCATCCGCTGGCACCGCCATCTGCCAGCGATACTCGCCGCGCGTCAGGCTCATCGGCTGCCCCCAGCCTTGCGGGCCGGTCGTGAGGGCAGTGTCCAGATCGTCACAGGCGACGATCCAGTTCGTCAGGCGCGGGGGGCCGGAAAAGCGGTCAAGATCGAACCAGCGCGGGCGGCCCGGAGCAGGGGCCAAGGGGTCGATCGCGATGACCTCGAGATACAGATCGCCCAGCGAGATCAAGCGGTTGTGCGTGCCCATCGCCGAGTGCTGTCCCCCACCTGCCATCGACACACCCAAAAGCGCCTCAACCGCAGCCACGCCGTCTTCCAGCCGTTCGGCGGACAAAGCCAGGTGATCCAGCCGCAGCATCACCCGGCCTTGGTTACAAGCGTCTGCGCCTTCATGGCGACCGCCAGCGACTGAAAGCGGGCCTGCGCCACTTCGCCATAAAGGCCCTCTCCTGCCGGGGTCAGTTCCAGTTCCAGCAGGCGCTTCTTCGGTTGCCAGCGCAGCGCGCCCGCCTTGGCCGGATCGCCCACCGAAAACATCGCGCCAAAGCGCATGGCCTTGCCCAGGACTTCCGCCGCCTGAATCTCGTCTTCCGACAACAGACGGAACATCGGCTCCAGGCGCGAGCCCGAGCGGCTGTTCTTGTAACGATGCAGAAGCGCCAGGCCCAGGAACACCCGGCCGGGATGGTCAAGGCCCCCAAGGTTTGCCCGCGTGGCATTGTCGAAACAGGCCTCGGCCCGGAAATCGGGGTGCGCGCGCCAGGTGGTGTCGTGCAACAGGCAGGCGGCCTTGATCAGACGCAGCCGGTCCTTGGTCGCGTTGGGGAAAAGGGGCAAGAGGAACTCGAACAGTTTCTTGCCAAAGCCGGGGATGCGGGCCTGCACCACCTCGGCCATTCGCGCGGCTTCGATCAGCGGGTCGCGGGCGCGCAGCTTTTCCGGCATGTGTTCGTAGAGAAGCCCCTCGCGGATGCCATAGGCCGACACGTCGATCTCGCTGGGCTTGAACAGTGCCAGCACCTCGCGCAGCACCTCGCAGGCAAGGGGCACAAGCTCCATCCGTTCGGCGCTGGTGCCTGTGCGGCCGCGCAACACGGCAAGGTCGGCCACCGCCAGCCAGTCAAGCGTATCCTCCAACCCATTGGGCGTCATGCGGTATTCGTGCAGGACGGTCAGCGGATAGCTGCGCCGCTCCATGTCCAGCCGCGCGATCACGCGCCAGCTGCCGCCCACCAGATAGATCCGCTCGCCGGTGGATTTCATCACCGCCTGCGCGTCCCGCAACACCTTGTCGATATGGGCGCGGCGCTTTTTCGGATCAGCGTCGATCTGTTGCAGCCGGAACGGCCCAAGGGGGGTGGAGACGCGCTTGCCCACCTTGCCGTCGCCGATCCGCGCCAGCTCCATAGAGTTGCCGCCGATGTCGCAGACGATGCCCTTTGCCTCGGGCCAGCCCAGAAGCACGCCCTGCGCCGACAGCCGTGCCTCCTCGTCACCGTCAATGACATGCAGGCGCAAGCCGGTTTCGCGCAGGACTTCGGCCTGGAACTCGGCGCCGTCCGCCGCCTCTCGGGTTGCGGCCGTGGCGACGACGGTCAGGGGGTCGATCTGCATTCCCTCGGCTAGAAGCGCGAACCGACGCAATGCATTCAGGGCCCGGAGACGGCCTTGCGGGTTCAGCCGGCCCGTCTGAGCCAGACCCTTGCCCAGGCCGCACATGATTTTTTCGTTGTAGAAATAGGCAGGTGAACGGGCGGCGCCGTCGAACACGACCATGCGGACCGAGTTCGATCCGACATCAATCACGCCCACGCGCGACAATGCCCGGGCCGAGGGGTCGTCGAACAGAGGCTTGCCGAAGGGGCCGTCGTCGTCGTCCGCGGTCAAGGGCGCGTTGCCGTCAGCCATGTCAGAATCCCCCGGGTCTTAAAGTGCCATCGTGCCGGTAGCGGCGGAGAGGGTCAACCGGTGCAAGAGCCGTTTCCTTTGAAGGAAACGGTCCGGAGTTTTGAAAAACTCCGGTCAAATTCCTTTGCAGGAATTTGGCTTGGCGTCGCTATCGCGCCGCTGCTGCCCCGCTGCCGTCGTCATCCTTTACCGAAACCAGCCGTGGCGCGTCCTTGGCCCCGGCCGTCCCCCGACCTGACAGCGAGGGGTTGTCCATGAAAAACTGATGGCAGTTGAACAGCTGCCCGTCCTGCGGGGCAAGATCCCGGGCATAGCTGCCATCGGGCGCCAGAAGCCAGCTTTGCGCCTCGTCGCGCAGGTTTGCGGCCATGATCTGTGTCAGGATCTGGTTCTTGACCGTAGGGTTCAGCGCCTCGACCAGGGTTTCCACCCGGCGGGTCAAGTTGCGGCCCATCCAGTCGGCACTGGAAAAGAACACCCGCGCCTTTTTGGCCGGAAGGCCGAAGCCGTTGCCGAAACAGACGATGCGGGAATGTTCCAGGAACCGTCCGACGATCGACTTGACGCGGATGTTGTCGCTCAGGCCCTTCACCCCCGGACGCAAGCCGCAGATGCCGCGGATCACCAGGCTGATCTTCACCCCGGCCTGGCTGGCCGCATAAAGCGCGTCGATGACGTCGGGCTCGATGAGGGAATTCATCTTGGCCCAGATTTCCGCCGGGCGGCCAGCGCGGGCATGGTCGGCTTCCGCGGCGATCAGCTCCAAGAGGCGCGGCTTCAGCGTGATCGGGCTGATGGCAAGGTTCTCCAGCCCCTCGGGTTGGACATAGCCGGAGAGGTAGTTGAACACTTTCGTCGCATCACGCCCAAGGGCTGGGTCGCAGGTGAAGAACGACAGGTCGGTATAGATCCGCGCGGTGATCGGGTGATAATTCCCGGTGCCATAGTGCGTGTAGGTCACCAGATGGTCACCCTCGCGCCGGACTACCGTGCTGATCTTGGCATGGGTCTTGTAGTTGACGAACCCATAGACGACATGCGCCCCCGCCCGTTCCAGCCGACGGCTTTGCCGGATGTTCGCGGCCTCATCAAAGCGCGCCTTCAACTCCACCAGCGCGGTGACCGATTTCCCGGCCTCCGCCGCCTCGCACAAAGCGGTCACCACTGGGCTGTCCCAGCTGGTCCGGTAAAGCGTCTGCTTGATCGCCAGCACGTTCGGGTCGCGCGCCGCCTGTTCCAGGAAGCGGATCACCATGTCGAAGGTCTCGTACGGGTGATGCAGCAGCATGTCCTTCTGTCGGATCGCCGCGAACAGGTCGCCGTCATGGTCCTGCACGCGTTCCGGCACGCGCGGGCTGAACGGAGGCCACATCAGGTCCTTCCGCGACGGCAGGATCAACTCCTTCAGGTCCGCCACACCCAGCAGGCCCTTGACCTCCACCACCTCATCCTCGGTGACGGCCAATTCCTCCATGATCAGCGCCCGCAAGCTTTCCGGCGCGCCGGCCGACATCTTCAGACGGATCACCTCACCCCGACGCCGGCGCTTCAGAGCGGTTTCGAACTCTCGCACCAGGTCTTCAGCCTCGTCCTCGACCTCAAGGTCGCTGTCGCGCAGCACGCGGAAGGTGCAGTGACCCTTGTCGGTATATCCGGGGAACAGCATGCTCAGGTGCAAGAGCAAAAGCTCTTCAAGCGGCAGAAAGCGATGCTCGCCCTCCTTGCCGGGAAGGGGAACAAAGCGCGCGATCTGCTGCGGGATCGGCAACAGCGCCTTGAGTTGCCGGTGGTCCGTCATCCGCTCCAGTTCCAGCGCCAGCGAAAAGCCAGTGTTGGGGATGAAGGGGAACGGATGCGCCGGGTCGATGGCCAGCGGCGACAGAACCGGAAACACGTTCTGCAGGAAATGCGCTTCCAGATGTTTCAGATCCCGCGCCGTCAGCTTCGACCGCGGTACCAGACTGATCCCCTCAGCCTCCATCGCCTTGCGCAGCCGGTTGAAGGTGGTCTGCTGGGTTTGCATCAGACGGCGCGCATCGGCGTTGATCAGCTGCAACTGTTCCGCCGGGCTGCGGCCATCCTCTGACAGCGTCGCGTTGCCGGTGCGCACCAGCGCCCGCAGGCCCGCCACGCGCACCGTATAAAATTCGTCCAGGTTGGTGGCCGAGATCGACAGGAACCGCAACTGCTCCAGCAGCGGCACGGCAGGGTTCGCCGCCTCTTCCAGAACGCGCCAGTTGAAGGCCAGCCAACTCAGCTCGCGATTGAAATAGCGCCCCGGCCCGGCGGTTTCCGCGAAGGGCAGCTCGACGGCAGCGGGGAAAGGGGAACGTAGGAAATCGGCCTGGGTCATGGGGGGCTTATGCCGCGCGGATCGTGACGGATTGATGACAGTCTTTCACCGCTATCGGGGGCTGTCCAGTGACTGCCAAGGGCTTCGACCGGTACGGGGCGACAGCAGTAGGGTTTTCCACAGTCGACGCCCACATGTCGCTGCCGTATCGCGCATTCGTTGGAGCCGAAAGGGCAAGGGGTCGTCCATGGGCCAAGCGCAAGTCTCGCAGCGACTGATTGCCTTCGTGATCGACGGCCTGGTCTTCCTCGCGCTGGCCATTGCACTGGTCTATCCGCTGACCCTGATCGATCCGGATCGGTTCCGCATCGGCTCGCCCTTGCCTGAATTCGCATCGTCCAGCACGATCCGCTCGTCCGAGGGCGATACGACGGGCCAGATCAGCGGCACCTGGATCGCGGCGACCTGTGTCGCGCCAAAGCCGGTCCCCGAGGCTCTGGCCGCGACCATCGCGCCGCAAGAGCCAGAGCGGGTTCTGCTGTGTTCCGAAACCTTTCTGGGCCTGGGTGGCGCGCATTACGCGATCATCGATTATTTCAAGGCCGGTCGGACTCAGACCGGGATGCAGGGGGACATGACGATCACGGTCACCAAGCGCGGCCCGCCAGCGCGCCTTACGGTAACGACCGATGCACAGGGCGCGCCGCTGCGGGCCCTCTATCCGGTCGGGATCTTGACCTTTGGGCTGATGTGGCTGGTGGCGGCGCTGGGCTGGCCGACGCCGGGCAAGCTGGTCACCGGGCTGCGGGTGCAAAGCGACGGCGGCACCTGCCGGACCTGCCGCGAGACACGCCGTCTGGCACCATTCCTACTTGCCGGGCTGTTCGCCCTGGTGACGGGGTTTTTCGGTGCCGAGATCGCAGCACGGGAAACTTTGGCCACAGTCGTTCTGGCGGCGCGGGTCGGCTTCTGGCTGTTCGCGGTCTGGTACTATGTCCTGCCGTTGCTGCCAGACGGGGGCGAGGCGCGCTATGACACGGCCACAGGGTTCCGCGTCGGTCTGGCCTGACCGGCCTATGCGCCTTCCATGACCTCGGCGGCAAGCGCCCGTGTGATCGGTCGCCCGGCTGCCATGGCCCGGGCATCCAGCGCCGCCACCAGCGCCCGCGCGGCACCGATCGACCGGGGAATCCGGCTGACCAGATAGGGGATCAGGTTCGCGGGCACGGTGATCTGGCGGTCGGCGAAAAGCTTGACCAGGACCGCGGACAGCAGCGCATCATCGGGCGCTTCGATCCGGACGACCGGGGCGGCCTGCATCCGGCTGGCAAGGTCGGGCAGGGCAAGGCCCCAGTCCCGGGGCGGGGTGCGCGCAGTCAAAAGCAGCGCGCCTGCGGACGTCACCAGATTGTGCAGGTGGAAAAGCTGGGTCTCGGCGGCACCAATGCGGTCGGCGTCCTCTACCACGACGGCGTGACCGGACAGGGCGGCTAGGTCCGTCGCGGCAACAGTCTCGCCAGGCACGATCACGGCCCCCGACAGCGCGGCCCAGACATGCGCCAGATGGGTCTTTCCGGACCCTTCTGGCCCAAGGATCAACAGCTTGCGCCCCGGCCAGTCCGCCCAGGCTTCCACCGTCTGCAGGGCCATCGCATTCGACGGAGCGACAAAGAAATGCTCACGCGTCAATGCGGCTTGTCCCGGCAGGTCGAACGCCAACTGGCGGATCACGCACCCGCTCCTGGACCTGCGGTCCTGCGGCTGCGGCGGGGCTTCGCCGCGGTATCAGGCTCTGGCACCTCGGCTGCCTTCGCCGTCGTGCCCTTGTACAAAAGGCTTGCTTGATACTGCTCGACCCCAAAGCGGGTCAGGACACCGATGGCAGCCGCGACCGGCACGGCAATCAGCATGCCGACAAATCCGAAAAGCGAGCCGAACGCCGATAGGGCCAGCAGCAGCCAGACCGGGTGCAGCCCGACCGACTTGCCCACCAGCTTGGGGGTCAGGATGTTGCCCTCGATGAACTGACCGGCGGCGAAGATGGCAGCGATGATCCCGATCTGCACCCAGTCGCCCCAGAACTGGAACAGCGCCAGCCCCACGGCCAGCGTGCCCCCGATGATCGAGCCGACGTAAGGGATGAAGGTGATCGCCCCGGCAATTGCGCCTACGACCAGCCCAAACTGCAGTCCCGCCAGCATCAGCGCGGCCGCATAGAAGGTCCCCAGCGCCAGGCAGACCGATACCTGTCCGCGCACAAAGCCCGCCAGCACTCCGTCAATCTCTCGTGCCAGACGCCGGACCGTCGGCGCATGGTCGCGCGGCAGCATCGCGTCGATCCGGGCAATCATTTCGTCCCAGTCCAGCAGCAGATAGAAGGCCACCACCGGCACGACGACGATGAACACGACGACCGAGATCACCCCCAGCGCGCTGGTCAGGATGCCCTGCGCCAGCTGCCCGCCCCGCGCCTGGATGGCTGCTCCGATCTCGGCCAGGGTCTGCCGGATGGTCGAGGTGCTGTCGGCCAACTCCGGAAACCGCTCCAACAGGAACCCCTGCAGCCGCTTGGCGATGTCGGGTGCTGCGTTCACCAGCGCGGTCAGCTGGTTGACCAGCGTCGGGATCACCGCCAGGACCAGAAGGATCACCAGCACCAGCGCCACCAGCGAGATCAGCGTGGTGGCCGCAACCCGGCTCATCCCGGCGCGCTCCAGCCGGTCGGCGATGGGGTCCAGGAAATAGGCGATCGCCCCACCCACCAGGAACGGCAACAGCACATCTCCCAGCAACCAGAACACCACAAGGAACGCGACCGCCGCGATCCCCCAGTATCTGATCTGATCGCGGATCGGCAAAGCCATGCGCAGGTCCCTTTTTGCTCCGTCACATATCGCCCGCGCCGCCCCCGCGCGCAAGGGGAGGCGTCGCGCGGATTTCCGCCGTCAGCATCCGCTTAGCCCGCCATGCCTAAGCGGCGCGGCAATAGCGCGGGTCGGTCCGCTTGGGGCAAGTGGTCCACAACCGGGGCGCGGTGTCCCGGGCCAACCGAAAGGTCTCATGATGCAGAAACTCCTCCTCCCCCTCGCCCTGGTGGCCTTCACCCCGATGGCCGCGCTTGCCATGCCCGTCGTGGGCGACCTCATCGGCACCGACCCCGCCACCGCCAAGGTCGCGCTGGAAAAGGCCGGCTGCATGGTCGACGAATTCGAAGCCGAGGACGGAAAGATCGAAGCCAAGTGCAAGGACACCGCCACCGGCCACGACATGGAAGTCTACCTTGACCCCGCCTCGGGCAAGGTCGTCGAAATCAAGGACGAAGACTGACATGTCCACCCCCCAGACCCTTGACGCAGACCCCAGCATCACCCCGCCCCGCCTGTGGGACCCGGTCGTCCGCCTCACCCATTGGGGCATCGCCGTCTCGGTCCTTTTCAACGCAGCCCTGGATGAAGGCGGCAGCCTGACCCATGTCTCGCTCGGCTGGCTGGTGATGGCCCTTCTCCTCCTGCGTCTGGTCTGGGGGGTCCTTGGCCCGACCGAGGCCCGCTTCTCCGCCTTCCCGCCGAACCCCCTCGCCGCCCTGCGCCATCTGCGCGACCTGGCCGGGGGGCATCCCCGCGACTACCCCTCGCACAACCCGGCAGGCGCGCTCATGGTCTACGCCTTCTGGGCCATGCTCGCCCTCGTCACCGTCACCGGCCTGATCATGACCAGCGGTGCGACACCGATGCAGGTCGCCGACGACAAAGCAGCGGTTGCATCCGGCGACTGGTCTGCTTTGATCAAGGAGAGCGAGGCCGAAGACGACGCAGGCCTGCGCCACCTTGCCGAGGAGACCCACGAAGTGGCCGCCAACCTGCTCTTGTTCCTCGCCGCCCTGCATGTGGCCGGCGTCGCCTTGGAGTCCCGCGCGATGCGGCGCAGCCTTCTGGCCCCCATGCTCCTCGGCTCACGCCGCAAATGACGGCCAGCCCCGACATCCGCACCGCGGGGCGACGCCAGACCGCCGCCCTGTCGGTCTTTCTGGTCATCCAGACGCTTGGCACCGTCTTCTTCGTCGGCGACGTGATCGGAGACCTGCGCGAGGACCCGACCTCGATGCACTTCATCTTCGAGGCGATCGTGACCGCCGCCCTCGTCCTCGGCATCCTCTTCGGCGCCTTTGCACTGCGCCGCACGATCGAGCTTCTGCGCGCCCAGGACCAGGCCCTTGCCGTGGCCCGAGGGGCGCTCTCTGACGTGATCGACCGCCAGTTCACCGCCTGGGCCCTGACCCCGGCGGAGCGTGACGTGGCCTTCCTCGCGCTCAAAGGCCTCGACGTCGCCGAAATCGCCGAACTGCGGGGGGCCGCCCAAGGCACCGTCCGCGCCCAACTCACCCGCATCTATTCGAAGGCCGGCGTCTCCGGCCGAGCCCAATTCGCCGCCTTTTTCGTCGAGGACCTCCTCGGCCAAGGCGTCCCCACCCCCACCCCGTAGGTCGGGGCCCGCCCCGACTCCCGTAGGGTGCGCTATAGCGCACCGCACCGCCCAATCACTGCCTCGCCGGTGGCAGCGGAGGCACATACCCCGCCGGATCGGCGCGCCATTTGTTTACCTCCGACCTGAAACCATTCTCTCCATGCCATTGTAGTTCCCAAGTCGGCCAATGGTCAGGGCGCATAACACCAAATGGGAGAGTCACACTAGCGTCAGCAAACATTTCGGAGTATCTTTGCTCCGCAGGATTAAGGCTTTCGAGGCTGACGTCATGGGCTGCCGCACCCGAGAGCACCAAGCCGACAGTGTCGGATGCAGCTTCAAGGCGCGCGCCCCAAATCAATGAGTACTTCATTCGTGCTCCACTCAGTCGCGTACCGTGTAAGTCGGTCTGTTCAAGAAACGCGCCATCAAGATTGGCCTCCGACAGGTCTGCTCCGTTCATTAAGGTACGGAGAAGGGATGTCCACTTCATATTTGCGCTGCGGAAGCTTGAAAGTTCCGCCCTAGCGAAAGCTAGAGATGCACCCTCTAGAGACGAGCGTGTGAGATCCGCCATTCTAATTCGAGCATTACCCAGGTATGCTCCTTCTAACTGGGCGTCGGCCAAGATTGCTCCATCCAATTTTACTCCGGCAGCATTAGATCCGTCAATTTTTGCGTGCATGAAAGTGCCGGATTGAAGTGAAGCCTCGTATATCTCGCTACCTTCCATCAGTGCACCTTGTAAATCAACTCCTTCCGCTTTAGCGTAACTGAGGTCAGCACCGAGCAGCTTCGCGTTTGACATTCTTGTCCCGACTATTCTAGTTCTACTGAGATTTGCACCTTCCAGTCGTGCCTCAGTCAGGATTGCACCGCTGAACACCGAATCCGTTGCGTCGTCACGTTTTGGCGACAGATCTGCTCCTTGTAGATTTGATCGTTGCAATTCCAGTCGGTATCCACTGTAAAGGCGGATGCTAAGGTTCCACTTCCGAACTTTTTCTTTGTACTCCTCTAGTTTCAATAGATTAGCTGGTACTTCTTCAGGGCCTTCTGGAAATTGCGGATATGGCAAGTCAAACGGCCATACGGTTGATGCCTCTGGCATATTCGGCCATGCTGCTTCTACCTGCCGCTGCTCTGCTGTACGCCGTCCCATTACCAGTAAAGCTTGCACTACATCGGCACTTGGTTCTGATAAGTGTTGCGCCCATTTCCATGCTTTGGACGTGCTACCTCCGTCTCCGAACCGAGTCTTGCGCATTTGCTGTCGACTCGACGTCTCATAGTGGAATAGATCACTTTCGTCTGAGTAGATTGGTCGTGGCTTCCACTCCGGTTCTGGGAACTCTTCGGGTTTCCGGGCATTGGAATTCTCCCGCACATAGGCGCACAGAATCTCCATCACCCTCACATGATCGCGGCCCTTGTCGTGAATGGTTGAGTCCTGCGCGATGCGTTCCAGAGACAGGATCGCCCCGATCCGCACCTCGATGTTGGGGCGAGTTTCCTCGATGGTGATGTCCTTGCCATCGTCGTCCTTGGCGCGGACCTTGACCGTCTTCTCTGCCCCCAACTGCTCCACCGCCTTGTTGATCCGGTCGGTGATGTGCCCCTCTTTCTGGTACCGCACCGTCTGATACTTCAGCCAAGTCCCCCAGATCACGAAAGGTGCGCCCAAAAGGGCAGCGAGAAGGGCGCCGAGGCCGAGGCCGGGTTGGACCGCCTGCCCCTTGGGTTGAATCGCCTGCCAGACGCCCACATAGGCCGCCGCAATTGTTAGGAAGAACAGTCCTAGCCAGAGCAGACCCATCAGGATGGTAGGCAACAGCCATCTGTCGCTGACCTGTTCCCAAAGCGCGGGGCGGTGGTCCTTGCCCAGCCCGGACAGCGCGCCATAGATCAGCACGCTCACGGCCAGAAAGCCCAGCAAGGCCACAGACATCCAAAAGCTTTGCGGTGAAATCGGCAGGGTCGTCACGTCGTTCAAAATGCGCCTCGCTTCAAGCCGTCAAGGAAACCCTGCCATCATCCCCGGATTCCCGGAAGCCAAATCTCTCAGGACAAGGTTAACACCACCCTAACGTCCACAGCTAACCCCTTGGAATCCTTTGCGGCCCCCGGGGTGTCCACGCGTGGACAGGCTCAGGCCCTCAGGGTGAAGCCCCGGGCCAGGTGGTGCCGCACGAACCAGATCATCGCCACCCCCGGGATCAGCGAAAGGCAGGTCATCGCCATCACCATCCCGATGTCGGTCTGAAACGAAAACATCGCCTGGATCGCCATCGTGATCGGCTTCCCTCCGGTCACCGTCAGGATGCGGGCGAAGACGACCTCGACCCAACTGAAGATGAAACAGAAGAATGCCGCCACCCCGATCCCCGGCGCGATCTGCGGGATCAGGTGGCGGAAGAAGAACGAGGCTCCACTGTGGCCGTCCAGAAAGGCCGTCTCGTCGAACTCGCGCGGGACGGCGCGGATGAAGCTCTCCAGCACCCAGATCGCGACCGGCAGGTTGAACAGGCAATGAACCAGCGCGATCCCGACGGGCGAGTTCACGAGGCCGAACTGGCTGAACAGGATGAAGATCGGCAAGGACAGGACGACCGGCGGGGTGACACGGAACACGAGGATCATCAGCAGGAAGTGCCGGTCTCCCACAAACCTGTACCGAGCCAGCGCATAGGCGGCGGGCAGGCCGATCACGATACAAAGCGCGACATTCAGGACCACATAGATCAGCGAGTTCAGCATCGCCGCACGCAGTTCCGGCGCGGCCAGGACGTTGCGATAGTTCATCAGGCCCAGCGTGCCTTCGGTAAGGCTGTCGGTCGGCAGAGTGGCTGTGAAGGACAGAAGTATCGCCTGAACCAGCGGCAAGAGGATAAACCCGGCCAGCGCCAGAACACCCAGATACCTCATCCTTCCCGCTCCCGCGTGGCGGCGACGAAGGCCCAGACCACGGCCAGCACGATCAGGAAATACAGCGTCGCCCGCGCCGCCGCCTGGCCGTAGGAGAAGCCCTTGATTTCCTCGCCAAGCTCCAGCGTCAGGAAGCGGGTGGCGTCGTCCGGGCCGCCCGCGTTGATCGCGAAGGCCTCGGTATAGATCATGAAGCTGTCGACGAAGCGGAGCAGGAACACGATCGCGAGCACACCGCCGATCCGGGGCAGCTGGATGTAGCGGAACACGGCCCAGCGCGACGCGCCGTCGATGGCCGCAGCCTGCATGTAGGCAGGCGGGATCGCCGACAGCCCGGCATAGGCCAGCACCACCACCAGCCCCAGCCAGTGCCAGGTGTCCATCACCAGGATCAGCGCCCAGGTGTGCCAGCCGGTGAACTTCCAGTCGAACCCGATAGCGGCCAGTCCCGGCCCCAGAAGACCGGTCTGCGGCTGCACCAGTCCCAGCCAGAACGTCGGGATCATGTTCCAGGGCACCACCAGCGGCAGCGCGACCAGCACCAGCCCCAAGACCGCCCGCTTGCCGTAGGTCAGGAGGAGGAGCGCCACGCCGATCCCGAGCGGCACCTGAATCCCCAGCGCGAGGAGAGAGAACAGAAGGCTCCGCCCCAGCGAGGCGAGGAAGCGGTCGGACTGCAGGATGTCGGCAAACCATTGGGGGCCGACCCAGAAGACGTCGGAAAGTGTGAAGATGTCGTGGAAGCCGTAGTTGACGACGGCGAGAAGTGGCAGCGCGCCCACCAGACCCAGAAGCGTCAGGGCCGGAAGGACGAGAAACCAAGCGCGGTTGTCATGGGGGCGCATGGGGGTAGGGGAACGGCTCGTTCGCCCCAAGTCAAGACACGCGGCCCGCTGGCGCCTGACCTGAAGGCTGTCCACGCGTGGACAGTTGGGGTATCGTATTTGATTTCAATGGGTTGACTGTGGACATTCAGAGTTTGTTAACCCGTGCCTCCAGTCCTCCTGCGGGATCGCGCAGTCCATCCCCTGTCCTGGCCGCAAGGATTGGCGCTGAATGTGCCCATGGTTCGTTTGGCTACAGGGCTCGACTGCCCTTGGGGCGAAGACCATTCCGTAGGGGACATGAGCCGCCCGCTCTCGGTCACGCACCTCGGCAAGCGGACCTGCTATGTCTACGGCGCCGACGGCAAGCGCCTGAAGAAGGTCGAGGGCCTGCCCCCCACGCAAGACTGCACCGCCCTTCCGGCGAACACCAACGCCACCGTCTACTTCGGCGCGGTCGAGGTCCGGAACTGGCTCCTCGCCGGTGAGCAGGTCCTGACTTACCCCCACCCGGCCGTCAAACTCCTGAACGGAGTAACCCCCGCCGCCGCCACCTACCTCCACCGCGACGGCCTTGCTTCCGTCCGCGCCATCACCAGCGCCGCCGGGGTGAAGATCGAATCCGCCCTCTACAAACCCTTCGGCGAGCAAAGCGAATGGGTCCTGCCGGGGAATGCAGCACCGGAGACCAAAGGCTGGATCGGCGAACGCTTCGACGCCGATGCAGGCCTGCAATACCTGAACGCGAGATACTACGATCCGGAGCTGAGCCTCTTCCTCCAGCCGGACTGGTTCGAGGTCACCAAGGCAGGCGTCGGGACCAACAGGTTCAGCTACAGCTTCAACGATCCGGTGAATAAGTTCGATCCGGGGGGGAACCAGTGTAGCAATTGCAAGTCCCAAGAAGACTACGATGAGTATCACAAAGACAAGTATAAAGAGTACATCAAGAAGTCTCATAGCTATACTGGAATTTGGGCATGGACTGACCCTTTCGGAAGCAAACCAGGCTACTGGAGAGATTTAGCGTCTCAACATAGAGCGCTAATCGGAGTACCGGTGGAAAAGCAGGGACTACTTTCGCCGGAGGGTCAGGTTGTCCTTGACCTTGGCCTCGCAATAGCAGGTGGGGCCGCGGTATCGCGCGCCGGAAAGGCGGATGAACTTAGGCCGTTCAAGGGGGGAGTCGGGTCTGCGGCTTCCACGCCAAAAGGGTTCAAAACACACGTCAACAGCGACGGCTCACTGGTTCACGAATCCCCCGCAGGCCTCCTGTACGGGCCTGATCGAAAGTTTGGAAACAGCGTCGATCATGTGCTCGCGCACACTGCGCCAGACCCGACCAAACGGAAACACTCGGTTTTCAGTCCCGGAGAAGATGTCCTTGCTCTGGTAGACGAAGCATGGCTAAATCGTGGCAGCGCAGTTGCTGGGGACCCAATGGCATTCGTCGTTCAAATGGGGCGCGTGGTGGGAACCAAGGGAGAGACTTCCATAAGAATTATTGCAGACCCAAGATCACACTATATTGTCACTGCCTACCCCTGGAGCCCCTGAATGAAAGTTGAGTGCCCAAGATGCCAACAAGATTGGGTCAAGAAGGTACATATTGGCGCTGCCGCGAAAGATGTCTTTTTTTGCGATGAGTGTGAAGCAATCTGGTTTTGTGAGGACTCAATTGAGTTTGCGACTTTTCTTGACCTACGCACTTTTCTGGAGAGGAGGGGGCTCAGACATAGTGCAGAGGTATTGCACACAATTGTTGATGTAGCAGAACAGTGAACCTTACGGTGGGCGCTAAGCCATCAATGCGCGTTCCGCCTCGCCGCGCTGGTCTTCGCCTTCCTTGCGGCCACAACAGTGAGTTGT
Organism: Tabrizicola sp.; assembly: GCA_025458105.1. Lineage (GTDB taxonomy): Bacteria > Pseudomonadota > Alphaproteobacteria > Rhodobacterales > Rhodobacteraceae > Tabrizicola. The sequence goes on from JALOTD010000004.1 coordinate 32,191, forward strand.
AGGGTGGGTATCAACTCACCTCCTTTCCCTCCCGTGGACTTCCCCGAAACACGACACTCTCCCACTCTCCCAACCCTTAACACCCCCCTAACGCCCACAGCCAACCTCTTGAAATCCCTGGCACTCACCCCCATGTCCACGCGTGGACAGAGGGCCGCCCCCCTTGCGGCCCCCCACCGCCCGTGCCGCCCCTTGTGCTGGAACGCGGGCAGCGGTGCGACACTTCGGGCTTGCAAGGCAGCCCTTGGCAGCTCAGTGCTCGCAAGCTTGCCTGCCCGGCCCTGACCCGCTAGGTAACGCGGGACCCCTTCGCCAAAGGCCTAAAGATGCGTCTCTCCCGCTACTTCCTCCCCGTCCTCAAGGAAAACCCCGCCGAGGCGCAGATCGTCAGCCACCGCTACATGCTGCGGGCTGGCATGATCAAGCAGCAGGCCGCGGGGATCTATTCCTGGCTGCCGCTCGGCTACCGGGTGCTGAAGCGGATCGAGGAGATCGTTCATCAGGAGCAGATCCGCGCGGGGCACATTCCCCTGTTGATGCCCACCCTGCAGCCCGCCGACCTGTGGCGGGAATCCGGCCGCTACGACGACTACGGCCAGGAAATGCTGCGGATCAAGGACCGGCAGGAGCGGGAGATGCTGTACGGCCCAACGAATGAGGAGATGATCACCGACATCTTCCGGGCGCACGTGAACAGCTACAAGGACCTGCCGCTGACGCTTTACCACATCCAGTGGAAGTTCCGCGACGAGATGCGGCCGCGCTTCGGGGTGATGCGGGGGCGCGAGTTCCTGATGAAGGACGGCTACAACTTCGACGTCGACCGGGACGCGGCGCTGCACGCCTACAACCGCCACATGGTCAGCTACCTGCGGACCTACGAACGCATGGGCCTCACCGCGATCCCGATGCGGGCGGCCTCCGGTCCCATCGGCGGGGACAACACGCATGAATTCCTGGTGCTGGCGCAGACGGGGGAGAGCGAGGTCTTCTACGACGACCGCGTGACCCAGTTGAAGCTTGGCCAGCGGGATATCGACTACGACAACCGCGCCCAGGTGGCCGACGTCTGCAAGGAGTTCACGACGCTCTACGCCCGCACCGACGAGACGCATGACGAGGCGGTGTTCGCGCAGGTGCCGGAAGCGCACCGCAAGGTGGGTCGTGGCATCGAGGTCGGGCAGATCTTCTACTTTGGCACCAAGTATTCGGCGTCCATGGGGGCCGAGGTGACCACGGCGGACGGCGGCAAGGTCCCGGTCGAGATGGGTAGCCACGGGATCGGCGTCAGCCGCCTGCTGGGCGCGATCATCGAGGCGAGCCACGACGACAAGGGGATCATCTGGCCCGAGGGCGTCACGCCCTTCCCGGTCGGCATCGTGAACCTGAAGCAGGGCGACAGCGCCGCCGATGCGGCCTGCGAGGGGTTGTACAAGGCGCTGCAGGCCAAGGGGCTGGAAGCGCTGTATGACGACCGCGACGAGCGCGCAGGCGCCAAGTTCGCCACGATGGACCTGATCGGCCTGCCCTGGCGGATCACCGTCGGTCCGCGGGGCCTTTCGAACGGTGTCGTGGAACTGACGAGCCGCCGTACGGGCGAGTCCGAGGAAGTCTCGCCCGAAGCCGCCGTGGACCGCATCGCCCAGATCTACGCCGGGCGCTAGGGCGTTCCGAACGATATGAGGGGTCCGCCCGATTGGCGGGCCCTTTTGCGTTCGGCCCCTTGACCTTTCGCCCCCCACGGTCCCCTCTTGTCCCCGGGACAAACGTGGGAGGCCGTCATGGAATACCGTCGCCTGGGAAAATCCGGCTTGAAGGTCAGCGAGTTTTCCTTCGGGTCCTGGGTGACCTTTGCCAAGCAAGTCGACCTCCGCCCCGCGAAAGAGCTGCTGACCGCCGCCTATGACGCCGGGATCAACTTCTTCGACAATGCTGAGGGTTATGAGGCCGGGCGGTCGGAGCTGGTCATGGGCCAGGCCATCCAGGAGCTGGGGTGGTCGCGCGACAGCTATATCGTCTCGTCCAAGGTGTTCTGGGGCGGAGAGAAACCGACGCAGCGGGGGCTTTCGGCCAAGCACGTGACCGAAGCCTGCCACGCGGCGCTGAAGCGCCTTCGCGTCGACCACCTCGACCTCTACTTCTGCCACCGGCCCGACATAGACACGCCGATCGAAGAAACCGTGCGGGCGATGCACAATCTGATCTTCCAGGGGAAGGTGCTGTATTGGGGGACGTCCGAGTGGTCGGGCCAGCAGATCACCGAAGCGCATCTGGTGGCGCGGCGCGATGGCCTCACCCCGCCGACGATGGAGCAGCCGCAGTACAACCTCTTCGAACGCGACAAGGTCGAACGGGACTACGCGCCGATCTATGACACCTACGGATTGGGCACGACCATCTGGTCGCCGCTGGCGTCGGGGTTGCTGACGGGCAAGTACAATGACGGCATCCCGCAGGACAGCCGGGCCGCCTTGCCGGGCTACGAATGGCTGCGCGACATCATTGCCGGGCCGAAGGGGCGGCGGCGGGTGGAGCAGGTCAAGGCCCTGGCGAAGATCGCCGAAGGCGCCGGGATGCCGATCCATCACCTCGCACTTCTTTGGTGTCTGGCGAACCCGCGGGTGTCGACGGTGATCTTGGGCGCGTCGCGGCTGGAGCAGCTGACCGATAACCTGAAGGCGCTGGAGGCCAAGGCTAAGCTGACCCCGGATGTGCTGGCGGCCATCGAAGAGGTGGTGCAGAACAGGCCCGAAGCGCCGCAGCGCTTCTGATCCGCCGATGACGCAGCGGCAGATCGCGAAAGGGAGGCTTGACCGACGGCCACCGCTGGTCATCTATCAGTAATGAAGTCCAGCGATACTGTGGCCATGACGCTGCCCGCCGATCATTACCGGACCAAGAAACGCGCCCTGTCGCTGGATGAATTGTTGGCGGACGGGATCGTGCATGCCTTGGCCCTGCTGGCCGGATTCATTGCCTTTCCGATCCTGTTGTACCACGCGCTGCAGACCGCTGGCATCGGCACTTTCGCGGCGCTGACGGTCTATGCGACCGGCTTCTTCCTGATGTGGGGCTTTTCGCTGGCCTATAACATGACGCCGCCAAGCGCCTTGAAGTGGCTGCTCAGGCGGTTCGATCATTCGATGATCTATGTGATGATCGCGGGCACCTATACGGCCGTAATTCCGCATCTGGACGGTGCCTGGGCCTGGGGTCTTGGGATCGTGGTCTGGAGCGGTGCGGCATTGGGTATCCTCGTCAAGGTCCTGCTGCCCGGCCGCTATGACCGGTTGGCTATCCTGGCCTACATCCTGTTGGGCTGGGTTGGTGTAATCGCCATTGGGCCGGTCACGGCGGTGCTGCCTTCGGTGTCGCTGTGGTTGCTGGCTGCGGGCGGGGTCACCTATGTCGCGGGCGTTGTCTTCTATGTCTGGGAACGGCTGCGGTTTCAGAATGCAATCTGGCATGGCTTTGTCGCTGTGGCGGCGGGGCTGCATTTCGCAGCTGTGGCGGTGGCGGTGGCTTGAGGCGGCGCGGGTGAGACTTGCGCACCCAACTCGGCGCTACATGACCACGACGATATTGCCGGGCTTGTGAAAGCTTTCAGCCCGTTCATGGGCCCGGGCAAGGTCGGCAAAGGGCAGGATCGGTCCCACGAAAGGCCGATAGCCACCCGCCTGATGCAGGGTAACGAGCCGCTCCATCGCCGCACGGCTGTCTTTGTTGGTGCCGGTCAGCACACGGTGCGTGCCACGTCGGGGACGAAGAGCAGCGCCGAGCATTTGGGAAAGGGTCGCGGTGATCAGAACCAGCCGTCCGCCGGGGGCCAGGTGTGGGGCCGAGGTTTTCCAGCCGAGCCTGCCCATGACATCGACGATCACGTCAAAGGGCCCGGCTGGCAGCGGGTCGCGGTAATCCGTGACCGACCCGGCCCCGAGGCCGAGCGCCAGCGCATGGTTTTCAGGGGATGCCGTTGCGACAACCTCTGCGCCGAGGTGCCGGGCGATCTGGACCGCCGCCCCACCTACAGCACCCGTGGCTCCGGCCACCAGCACCCGCTCGCCTGCAGTCAGCCCGGCGCGGTCGATCAGGAACTCGGCCGCGGTAAGGCCTCCGAAGAAGAACGCTGCACCCTCCTCGATGCTGAGCGTTTCGGGAAGGGGCAGGACGCGCCCCTCGGCTGGAGCGGTCAGGTATTCGGCATGCGCGCCGCCCTTGAAGCCGGTCAGGCCAAAGACCCTTTGGCCGGGGGCAAAGCTCGTCACGCGCGCGCCAAGCCCGGCAATCTCGCCTGAGAAGGCCCAGCCGGGGGACACCCGCGGACGCCTGAGCCCGATGCCCAGCCGCAACATGATCCCCAACCCGCGCGGTACCTTCCCCGACCGCAAACGGGCATCCCCCGCGGTCACCGGAGCCGCACAAACCTTGACCAGCACCTCGCCGGGGCCGGGGCTCGGGATCGGCGCTTCGATGAATTCGATGGTCGCGGGTGGGCCATAGGCGGTGTAGCGGGCGACTTTCATGCGGGCACTCGGCGGATGGCGGGGGTGATGCGGTGGATGACCCACTCGGCAAAGCCGATGTTGAGCACCCACCAGGCGGCATATATGACATCCGAGGTCAGGCCGTTCGGCAGCGTGCCGGTCACGATGTAGATTGGCAGATACAACATGGAAATGGTGCCTGCACCCATACCGATGGCATAGGCCCGGACCGCCCAGGCCCGATGGGCATGGATGTCGCCGACGCGTATCGCAAGGATCGCCGAGGCAAGGGCCAAAAGCAGGGCAGCGCTGAAAATCCCGCGGACGATATCGATAAGTGGGGTGCTCTGCATCTCGACCATTGCAAGAAGCAAGAGCCCCGACAGGGCAAGTATCGTCCCCGCACAGACGAAAGCCCATCCTGCCATCCGGTGCAGACGGCCAAATCGACGGCGCAGGGCCAGCACAAGGTTCAACGGACCGGCAAGACCAAAGATACCCGCCGCCAAGGCGTGCAGGAACCAGGGCAAGGGCGCGACGGCTAGCCGAAGGCTGTCCGCCTCGTAGGTTCCGGTCGGGATCTGAATGACACGGACTAGCGCCATCATGACCGGGATGAGGGTGCAAAGGGCCAGCACAAGCAACAGCAGGGCGGGCCGCGAAAAGATGCGGAGCATGGGTAACCTTGAGGGTGGAAGGGTTCAGTCGTCGTGGTAGGTAAAGACCTCGTCAAGTCCAACGCCGAACGTGCGAGCGATGCGGAAGGCAAGCTCCAGCGTCGGGAAGTACTTGCCGTTTTCGATGGCAAGAATGGTCTGCCGGGTGACGCCGACCCGGTCGGCAAGGTCCTTCTGGGTCATCTCGCCCGCGTCAAAGCGCAGGCGGCGGATACGGTTCTCGATGCGGCCAGGCGCGGGGGCCATGTCAGACGCTGCGCCGGTAAAGCCAGATCTTCAGGCCGTCCTTGAAGAACTCTGACAGCACGCAAAGCGCGAGGACCAGGTTCATGGCCCGGAAGGCACTTGCCCCGAAAGCCAGATCGACGATCACGCCCAGAAGGCCGAACGAGAGAAGATACCAGGCCCAGGTCAGGGCCCGACGCTCGATGTCGCGGTCACGTTCGTCCCGGCGATCATCGGTCTTTTCGCCCGTGAGCACAGCATAGGCTATGTGAAAGCCGATGGTAACCACGATCGCAATGCCGATCGACCATGCCACCAGAACCAGTACGGAGCGCGCCCAGGTTTGCAGCGCCTCGGGTCCGACGAAAAGACCTTGTGCATCCTGAACAGACAGCCGCCAGAGAAACAGAGCCAGCACGATGGCTGTCGTGATGAAGCCGGTCACGGCCTCGCGTTCGCCCATGGACATAGCATCCCTCCAGTCTTGCCGACGTGGTATAGCGCTACTGACATGGAGTAAAGGATTCTTTACTAAGTGTCGGGTTTACCATACCTTAACCAATTGGCAGTTGTCCTGGATTGACCCGAACGGCTGGCCTGCCTAGCTTGCGCCGGACAGAGGAGGCAGCATGACGAAAGCACTGGTCACCTGGGGCGGATGGGAGGGACACGAGCCCGAGAAGGTTGGCCCGATGTTTGCCGCCTGGCTGCGGGAGGCGGGAATGGAGGTGACGCTTACCGACAGTCTTGCCTGTTTCGACGATGCCGAGGCGGTGAAGTCCTATGACTTGATCGTCCCGGTCTGGACCATGTCGACGATTGGCAAGGAGCAGGCCCTGAACGCCTGCGCCGCTGTTGCCGCAGGAACCGGGATCGCGGGATGCCATGGCGGCATGTGCGACGCCTTCCGCGAGAACGTCGACTGGCAGTTCATGACGGGCGCGCAATGGGTTGCGCATCCGGGCAATGATGGGGTGGAATACGGGGTCCGCATGGTTTCGGACGACCCGCTGGTGGCGGGTGTGGGTGATTTCACAGTCAGGACCGAACATTATTACCTGCATGTCGATCCGGCCGTGAATATTCTGGCGGTTTGCGACTTTCCGCAGGTGGATGGCCCCCATGCGGTGAACGGACCTGTCGCGATGCCGGTCGTCTTCACCAAAGGCTATGGCCGGGGCCGGGTCTATTACAATGCGCTTGGCCACCAGAAGAACGTGATCGACCATGGACCGGCGGCGGAACTCATGCGGCGTGGTCTTTTGTGGGCGGCGCGTTCGCGCCAATAGCGCAACAAGCTCGTCAGACGAAGGTGAAAGGGTCCGGGCCGTTTGATGCCCGGACCTGGCTGTGTCACTTGGAAAGTTCGGCCATCATCTCATCTATCGCCTTGCAGGCGGCTTGCAGGTCATCACCCTGAGCGCTGGCCTTGGTGGCAAGCTCTTGTACCTTGGGCGCAAGCTCGGCCAGTTTGGCCGGGTCTGCCGCTGCGACCTCTTGCATCTTGGTGGCCAGATCTGTGGCTTTCTTTTGTGCCAATTCGTTGGTGCAGGTCTCTTCGCTGTTGCAGGCAGCGAGGAACCCCGTTGCAGCAATGGCCAGAATTGCGGTGGAAAAACGCATGACAATCCCTCGTCGGTTGTTGCCCGGTCCTTGACCGGTAAGGTCACACTAGCGTGAACGGCTGGGCTGGCACAGATGTCGATGCCAGGTATTGCGGAAATCCGCCTTGATGGAGGCGTGGCTTGACCTTTCGGGGCGGCTGCCGGATGGTCGCGCCCAACAAGGGCAGGGCAGATGGCACAGAAGACGGCACCCTTTTCGGGCTTTGAATTCATGATCGCCTGGCGCTATCTGCGCGCAAGGCGTGCCGAGGGTGGCGTCAGTGTGATGACCTGGATCTCTCTGATCGGGATCACGCTGGCAGTGTTCGCCCTCATCCTTACGTTGGCGGTCCGGGCGGGGTTCCGGGCCGAGTTCGTGGATACGATCCTTGGCGCGAATGCGCATGTTGCGGTCTACTCGGCGGGGGTCGTCGGTCCAGAGGGCCAGTTGATCCGTGGCTTTACCACTCCGGATGCTGTCGCTGCTGCCATCCGGGAAGTTCCGGGCGTGACGCGGGCGGCGCCCTTGATCCGTGGCAAGGTCATCGTGACGGATGGCGAGCGGACGACAGGGGCCGAGGTCTATGGGCTTTTGCCGGAGGATCTGGAAACGATCCCCCGGGTTGGAAAGGGGGCCGAGGCGATCGGTGACCTGGCGCGCTTTCCGGACGGCATTGCGCTGGGGTCGGGTATTGCCCGCGAACTGGGCGTCACCGTGGGCGACCGGGTTCGGGTGATCTCGCCCCAGGGGACGAAAACGCCGATGGGCATGACGCCCAGGACCAATGCTTATGAGGTCGTCTATATCTTTACCGCCGGCCGGATCGATATCGACACGACGCGCATCTACATGCCCCTGACCGAGGCGCAGTCGTTCTTCAACAAGGAAGGCACGGCGGACGAGATCGAGGTCATGGTCGACGTGCCAGACGAGATCGAGCGCTATGGCGAGCCGATCCTGCAGGCGGCGGGGCCGGAGGCGTTACTCTGGACCTGGAAGGACAGTTCGGGCGCCTTCCTGCGGGCGCTGACCATCGAGGACAACGTGATGTTTGTCATCATGTCGGTGCTGGTACTGATCGCGGCGATGAACATCATCAGCGGGCTGATCATGCTGGTGAAGAACAAGGGCCGCGACATCGGCATCCTGCGGACGATGGGGCTGACCGAAGGCAGCGTGCTGCGCGTGTTCTTCATCTGCGGGGCGTTCACCGGCGTGATCGGCACAGTCGCCGGGGTGGCGCTGGGCTGTCTGGCGGCGCTGAACATGGACCAGATCATGTCCTTCCTGAACTGGGTCAACGGGGCCGAGGTCTGGGACCCGACGATCCGGGGCATCTATTCGTTGCCGGCAAAGCTGCAGCTGAATGACGTGCTGTCCGCAGTCTTCCTGTCCCTGGGCCTGTCCTTTGTGGTGACCCTGTTCCCGGCGCGGCGGGCGGCGCGGATGAACCCGGTCGAGGCGCTGCGCTATGAGTGAGATGCTGGAACTGTCGGGGATCACCAAGGGCTACAATCGGGGCAAGCCGTCAGAGGTCCTGGTGCTGCGCGGGGCAGATTTGACGGTCGTGAAGGGCGAGGTTGTGGCCCTTGTCGCGCCGTCAGGTGCGGGCAAGTCGACGCTTTTGCATATTGCGGGGCTGCTGGACACTCCCGATGCGGGTGTGGTGCGGCTTGATGGGCGCGAGATGGGTGGGCTGTCGGACCGAGCGCGGACCGAGGCGCGCAGGGCCGAAGTGGGCTTCATCTACCAGTTCCACCATTTGTTGCCGGAGTTCACTGCGCTGGAAAACATCGTGATCCCGCAACTGGCCAATGGGGTGGCGAAGCCGTTGGCCGAAGCGCGGGCGCGGGAGCTTTTGGAGAAGGTTGGCGTCGGCGCGCGGGCGGGGCACCGCCCCGCAGCGCTGTCGGGGGGTGAACAGCAGCGCGTCGCCTTCTGCCGGGCTCTGGCCAATGCGCCAAAGCTGCTTTTGGCGGATGAGCCGACCGGGAACCTGGATCCTGCGACGTCGGATCAGGTCTTCGGCGTGTTGATGGACCTGGTGCGGGCCACAGGTCTTTCCGCGCTGATCGCAACCCACAACCTTGACCTTGCCGCCCGTATGGACCGGACCGTACGACTATCCGGGGGTATGGTGACCTAGATCAAGGTCGCGCTTCTTGGCCCGTGGTGGACTTGCCGCAATGGAGGGACCAGAATGCGCTACATGATCCTGTTTCCGATGCTGGCGCTGGCCGCCTGTGTCGATCCCGAGACACCAACCGGTGCCGAGGATTTCGCGACCTATTGCTCGGCCTGTCATGGCAGGACGGGCAAGGGGGATGGGGGGGTAGCGGCAACCCTGCCGCAACGCCCGGCCGATCTGACCAGGCTGACAGCAGGGAACGGCGGGGTGTTCCCGGCTACTCGCGTCATGGCAAAGATCTGGGGCTATACAGGCGTTCGACCGGGTGAGCTGAACGGTGCCTCTCCCATGCCCGAGTTCGGTTCGCTTCTGCAGGGCGACCTCGTGCCCTATGACGGTGGGGATGGAATAGCGACGCCAACCCCGGCGCGGCTGGTGCAACTGGCCGAGTTTCTGCGGACGCTTCAGGACTAGTCCAGAGCAAACGCGCTTGACTGCCGGCAGGATCGGGTCGGCATTTGCGCAGCGGGGACTGCACCAGCGGGACTTGGCATACGGCGGGAAATCCTGACTATGGCGCAAGCTTTGCCGCAGTGCACATGATGCACAGTCAGGAAAGGGGCAGGATGACAGGACAACTGGCAATACGCTGGCAGCTGGCCGCGACAGGTGCGCTTGGAGCCGCGATCCTTTGGGCTGTGATCGAGCTTGTCGACGGCGAACGCCTTGCTGATCTGCCGGGGCTGCTTCTGGCTGCAGCAGTCTGCACGATGTTCGCAGGCACCCTTGCGATGGCCGGTCCGATTGGCCTGTCTCGTGCCGGTGTACGTGCGGCCGGTCTTGGCCTAACGGTTGCTGGGCTGATCTGGCTGGCACTGCAGCGCTTCGCCACACCGGATGACTTCTTCAACTCGCCCTTGCCAAGCCTGGCCGCGCTGACTGTGGCGCTGTTGCCGGTTCCGTTCCTGATCGGGCAGGCACGCGGGTCCTGGAGCGACTACGGCGGGCTGTTTCAGGAGGCGTGGTCCATAGTCATCCGCTATGCCGCCGCCTGGGCCTTTACGGGAGTTGTCTGGTTGGTGATCTTTCTGTCCGATCAGATCCTGCAGGTGGTCGGCATCACCGTGATTGGCCGACTTCTGGACCATACGCTTGTTCCATTGGTCGTGACCGGGGCCGTGCTTGGCCTGGGCATGGCGGTTGTCTACGAACTGGCGGACCTTCTGTCGCCCTACCTTGTGCTGCGGCTGTTTCGGTTGCTGTTGCCTGCGGTTCTGGTGGTGATGGTGATCTTTCTTCTTGCGTTACCGATGCGCGGGTTGGACGGGCTGTTTTCCGGCCTGTCGCCCGCTCTTCTTTTGTTGACGATGGTCGGCGGCGGGATATCGCTTGTCGCGATTGCCGTCGATCAGAACGATCAGGATGCGGCGCAAAGCCCGGTCATCCAGCGATCGGCGCAGGCGATGGCGTTGGCTCTTCCAGTGGCGTCGGCGCTTTCGGTCTGGGCGGTCTGGCTGCGGGTTGCGCAGCATGGTTGGACGCCAGAGCGTCTGTTCGTGGCACTGGTGGCTCTGATCGGACTTGGCTATGCGATCCTTTATGGCATCGCGGTTCTGCGCGGATTGGGCTGGATGGAGCGTATCCGTCGGGTCAATCTGTGGATGGCCCTAGGCATCATCGGGCTTGCCGCGCTATGGCTGACCCCGATCCTGAATGCCGAAGCGATATCGGCGCGGGATCAGCTTGCAAGATATCAGTCGGGGCGGACCCCGGTTGCCGATCTTGACGTTTATGCGCTGACGAAGTGGGGGCAACCGGGTGCCGACGCGCTGGCGCAGCTGGAGACGCTGGCCAAGGAACCAGGCCAAGACGCCCTGGCTGCGCGCCTTGCCTCTCCGGACGGTGGGGTCGAAGTACCGACCGCTGATCTGGCTGCTGAATTGGCGGACCTGCTGGTCGTGCAACCGTCTGGCGCAACTGGGACGCGCGACGTCCTTCTAGCAGCTGCGCAGGACTATCAGTTGCGCGACTGGAGAGACCGTTGCCGCGCGGGTGGTGTCGGCAGTTGCCTTCTGGTGGTAGCCGACCTGTTGCCCACGCGCCCAGGTGAAGAGGCCGTGTTGATTCTTGGTGGAGATTACACGGACATCCTGGGCCTTTATCTGGACGATTCGGGCTTTCTGCAGCAGCCCGGCGTGACCCGCGCTGATGGCAGCTATGTCGACAGCGAAACCGCGGAAGAGCTGTTGCGCGCGTGGCTGGTTGCACCTCCTCCTTTGACCCCGGCCCTGATCAATCAGTTGGGAACCGGGGAGTCCGGCTTGATGATGCGGCCCTGATTTGGGTGGGAGATTGTTAACGCATGCCCGCTAAGCTGCCAGCGGAAACGATTGCTGGGTCACACATGGACGCGCTTCTCTTGCGCTCGTTGCAAGGTTATCTACGGGACACCTTCGGTCCGACCGTTTGGCAAGCGATCTGCCGCCGGGCTGCACTGACGATCGAGACATTCGAACCAATGATGCGCTATGATCGCGGCATGGCGGACCGGGTCGCGAAACATGCGGCCGAAACACTGGGGCGGCCCGTCGAGTCGGTTTGGGAAGACATGGGAACCTACCTGGTCACGAACCCCGGCCACGAGGGGGTACGCCGGCTGCTTCGCTTTGGCGGGATCGGTTTCGTCGACTTTCTGCATTCGCTGGAAGAGATGCCGGGCCGCGCGCGACTGGCGATGCCAGAGCTTGAGCTTCCCGAAGTGATCCTGACCGAAATCGGGCCAGACAGGTTCGAACTGCGGTGCCGGTCGAAAGTCGCCGGGTTTCCAAGGGTCCTTGTCGGGATCCTGACGGCGATGGCGGATGATTACGGCACGCTGTGTTTGATCGAACCAGATGGCGGGGAGCGGATTTCGGTACGGATCCTTGACAGCCGACACGGTGCCGCCCGGTCGTTCGATCTTGCCATGCCGGAACGGTAGCGGATGGAGGCATCGGTGCCACAAGCGAGTTGCAGAATCGGTGCCGACGGGCTGGCGCGCCTGATGCCGATGCATCTGCTTCTTGACAGCGACGGTCGGGTCAACAGCATCGGGCCGACCCTTGCGCGTGTGCTGGGGGACGCGCCCGTGATCGGGGCGCTGTTCCAGGACCTGTTCGAAGTGCGTTCACCTGGCGGGGCGATTACGGCCGAGGATGTGCTGTCCCGTGCCGGACACAGGTTTCGACTGGTGCCGCGCAATGGATCGCGAGTGGGGCTGCGTGGGTTGGGCCTGCGGGTTGACGACAAGGTGCTGCTGAACCTGACCTTCGGAATCGATCTGATCGCCGCCGTACGCGAATTTGCACTGAGCGATGCCGATTTCGCGGCAACCGACCTTGCAATGGAACTGCTGTATCTTGCCGAGGCGAATGCCGCGGTGACGCGGGAACTGCGTGGATTGAACCTGCGGCTTGAAGGTGCGCGCCTGCAGGCCGAGGAAGAGGCGATGACCGATCCCCTGACCGGCCTGCGCAACCGCCGCGCTGCGGATCTGCTGCTGGAACGGTTTTGCTCAACCCGGACGCCATTCGGGTTGCTGCAGATGGACCTCGACTATTTCAAGAAGGTAAATGATACCCTTGGTCATGCTGCCGGCGATTTCGTCCTGGAAGCGGTCGGAAAGATCCTGCGCGAACAACTTCGATCAGAGGACTGTGCCGCCCGGGTCGGCGGCGACGAATTCGTGATCATCGTGACAAACCGCACCGAGCCGGAGACGCTGCAAGGTATCGCGGACCGGATTATTGCAAAGGTTTCGCAACCGATGGATTATGAAGGGCAGAGTTGTACCGTCTCGGCCAGTATCGGGATTGTGCGGTCTGTCGATCTGGTCAATCCCGATTCCGCCCAGCTTCTGGCCGCCGCAGACCGGGCGCTTTACGCTGCAAAGCATGCCGGTCGTTCACGGGCCCTATTGCTGGTCGATCAGACCAGCTAATCCGCCGCGGGCGCCGGAAGAACCCAAAGCGCGTGAGTGGGCAAGCGTACGCCGATCCATGATCCGGGGGACAAAGCCTCGGCCCTGTCCGGAGCCACAAGGGCCGTTAGCGGCACGCCATCTGCCAGCAGCCTGACTCGCGTCTGAGAGCCAAGGAACAGCTTTTCGGTCACTTGCGCACGGACATCACCGGAGCCATCCACAAGCTGCACCGCTTCCGGGCGGATCGTCAGGACGCCGGGGCCGTTCGGCTGGCCGGGGGGCAGGACCAAAGGGCCCAGGCTGCTGATGAACCGACCTTTGTCTGCCCGACCCGGCAGAAAATTCGTGCCTCCGAAAAATCGTGCCGTCGCAACCGAATTGGGCCGTTGGAAGATTTCGTCCGGCCCTGCCTCTTGGATCAGGCGACCCGCCATCATCAGCGCAATCCGGTCTGCCAGGGCAACTGCCTCTGACTGGTCATGGGTTACCATCAGCAACGTCACCCCGGTTGCGCGCTGCAAGTGGCGGATGAGATCACGCATATCTTCGCGCAAGGCGACATCGAGACTCGACAAAGGCTCGTCCAGCAACATGAGCCGGGGCTTCAGGACCAGCGCCCGAGCCAAGGCGCCGCGCTGCAGTTGGCCCCCCGAAAGCTCGTGCGGGCGGCGGGACCCAAGCCCGGTGAGCTGCACCAGATCAAGCATCTCTGCCACGCGACGCGCGGTCTCATCGCGGGGCAGGCCTCGCATCTTCAATCCGAAGGCCACGTTCTCGGCCAGCGACATATGCGGGAACAAGAGGGCATTCTGAAACACCAGCACGATCCCGCGCCGTTCAGGGGGCAAGGGAAGAATTGACGTACCGTCCAGCAGGATATCGCCAGAGTCCGGAGCCAGCAGCCCCGCGATCAGGCGCATGGCCGTGGTCTTTCCCGCGCCGGAAGGGCCGAGCAAGGCGGTCAGCTGCCCCTCGGGCAGGCGTAGGCTGACATTGCGGACGCCGCTAGACGCGTCATCCGAAAAGGTCTTGGTTACGTCGCGCAGCTCCAGGGTCATGGTGCAAGGCCCCTGGCCAGTGACGGGTGCCGCCCGGTGATCCGTCGCGCCGTGAAGATCAAAACGACCACGCCGGGAAGTATGTAGATCAAGGCGATGGCCCCGGTGATGTCGTTGCGACCTGCGGCGGCAAAACTGTACAGCGTCAAGGGAAGGGTCTGCACCTTTCCCCCGCCGATCACCAGGGTCAGCAGATACTGCGACCAGGACACCAGAAAGGCGAACAGCGATCCGATCAACAGGCTGGGTCCGATCATCGGCAAGGTGATGTGGCGGAAGACCTGCCAGGGGCGCGCGCCGAGCGACCTTGCCTGGTCTTCATGGACCGGATCGAAGCGGGCAAAGGCTGCCGCAAGGATCAGGGTCATATAGGGAATGACCGGGATCAGATGTGCCAGGACGACGCCCGTCCAGCTGGCGGACAGCCCGAGGTGAAGAAAGACGGCATGCAAGCCGGGCGCAATGGCAATGGCTGGCACAAGCGCCGGTGCGATCAGCAAGAGTAGAACAATGCGCTTGCCCGGAAAATCGTATAGGCCAAGCGCGCGCCCCGCTGGCAGGCCAATGACCGCTGCGACGACCGTTGTTGCGCCAGCAATTGCAAAGGTCGTCCAAAGGCTGGACAGGACACCCGACTGGGCCGAGAGGGCAAAGGTCCAGGCTGCCAGCGAATACTGCCGTGGCATGAGGTCGGGAAAGCGCCAGCCATGAGCGAAGGACCAGATGGCCAATGGGACAAGTGGGGCGATCAGAGCTGCCGCAAGGACAACTCCCGCCATCAGCTGCAGACGCGCGACGGTCATGGACGCGCCCGCCGCGGCAACGCGAAGCTCGCATAAAGCGCCAGAAGTACCGCCGAGACGAGGGCCACGATCATCGCCATCGCATAGGCCTCTGGCCGGTGCATCAGGTCGACGGCAGTAAAGCCGCGCCATGTGGCTACGGGCAGGGCTTCGGGTGCATGGGCACCAAGCAGCAAAGGGATCTCGTACGCGCCGAAGGCAAAGGCGAATACCAGGGATGAGGCGGCGACCAGCCCTGGCATCAAAAGCGGCAGGGTGACATGACGCAGCACCTGCCAGCGGCCGGCACCCAGGCTTCGGGCCGCAGCTTCGTGGCCGGGCGGGATTGCTTGCAGATTGGCCAAGAGGATCAAGGCGATGAACGGCAATTCCTTCCAGACGTAAGTCAGGATGATGCCAATTGCCAATGGGTCATGTGTCAGAGGCGGAAAGTCCGACGGGACCGCAACAAGGCCGGCCGCAAAGGCCAATCGGGCAAAGCTGCCCGACTGGGACACCAGATACAGGATGCCGATGGCCCCGACGACATGCGGGATTGTCAGGTTCAGCTGAACCAGAAATCCGATCAGCGCGCGCCCCGGAAACGTTTCGCGCAACAGAAGTGCTGTCCCGAGCGCTAGGATGGAGGCAAGGACCGTCGATGCTGCCGCTATCCAAAGCGACAGGCCAAGCGAGGCAAGAAACGTGCCCGACTGCAAGATGGCGGCATAGGCGGCAAGGTCGGGGGTATCAAGGCCAAGCGCCGGCATGTATCGGAACGAACGGACAAGGCCCAGCCCAAGCCCGGCAAAGAACAACCCGCCCAGAAGCACAAGCGCCGGCGCAAGCAGCAGGAGAGGTCTGGTTCGACGGCTCACATCACTATCCTAGCCCGGGCCAGCGTGCAGACTTGGATCTTCCAGCGCAAGACACAAGCGCACTTTCTGGCCCGCGACGGACCGGCGCAATCAGTTGCCGACGTTGGCCGTCCAGCCAGCTTCGATTGCAGTCAGCCAGTCGGCCTGTAGTTCCGGCAATGCGGCCTTGGCCAGCTCTGCTGCGGGGACGACCGACGGATGTGCCTCGATGGCGGCAAAGCCCGCCTGGACCTGCGGAGAGGTGCGCCCGATCTCGATGGCCGGGGCGGCGCCCCAGACCTCGGCTTTGGCCTTCTCAAGCTGCGCCTCGCCTGACAGAAGCAGGTTCTGGAGCACCATCGCCGCTGCCTTGTTTGGCGAGTTGAAGGGGATCAGCGTGTAATTCGTGTTGCCGATGGTCCCATCCGCCAGACCATACGAGCGGACCGTCTCGGGGTATATCCCTGCCTGCACCGCTATGCCGAACTGCGCAGGGTCATAATTGAACGTGAATGCAACCTCGCCATTGGCGAAAAGCTCGTTCAGCTGGGTAACGGTTGTCGGATAGGTCCGCCCCTCGCGCCAGAGGAAGGGTTCGATCTCGTTCAGGATCGCCCAAGTCTTTGCGGCGACCGCATCGAACCGCGCCTGGTCGAACGGACCAAGCAGCGCGTCCGGCCCCCCAGCAGCGTGATAGAAGACATGACGGACAAAGACCGACCCGGTGAAATCTGGCGGGGCAGGATAGGTGAAGCGGCCAGGGTTGGCCTTGATCCAGGCGAGAAGCCCGGCCATGTCGCGCGGCGGATCGACCAGGGTGGCGCTGTCATGGGCAAAGGCGAACTGGACCGTGTTCCAGGGCACTTCGCAGCCGTCTACCGGCACGCCGAAGTCATTCGCGATGGCCGGATTGTCCCAGTTTACCAAGGTATTGTTTGGAAAAAGGTCGGTATAGCCGCAGAAGGCGAGGTCGGCCTGCTTCATCGAGCGGAAGTTCTCG
This sequence comes from Tabrizicola sp., assembly GCA_025458105.1. Classification (GTDB taxonomy): domain Bacteria; phylum Pseudomonadota; class Alphaproteobacteria; order Rhodobacterales; family Rhodobacteraceae; genus Tabrizicola. Next base: position 48,968 of record JALOTD010000004.1, read on the forward strand.
CCGTTGATCCAGATGAGATCGACAGTCCCCGCATCGGTCACCCCGGCCTCTTTCTCGGTCAGGACAAGGTTCACGATTTCCGCCGCATCGGTGATCGGCACGCGGTTCAATGTTATGTCATAGTCGGACTTCAGCCGGTCGGCGACATAGCCAGAGACATAGGCGTTGATGTTGTCTGCGCCGCCCCACATGAACCAGTTCACCGTGCCGCCCCGGGCTTCTTCCACAATCTGGTCCCAAGTCATGGCCTTGAGCGCCTGACCATCAGCGGTGTCGGCCGCGGCGGCGGTGGTCAGAAGCAAGAGGGCAGCAAGGCTACGAAGCATGATTGGGGTCCTGTGAAGTTGCTGCCCCATCAAGCCGAAAAACCGGGGCAACGCCAGTCACATGCCCGTGCCGCTATTGTAACGGAAGGTGGCAGCCCGTAGGGGAGTCGAACCCCTCTTCCCAGGTTGAAAACCTGGTGTCCTAACCGATAGACGAACGGGCCAGTAGCGCATCTCGTATCGGGTGGCGCATTGGGGCGCAAGGGTCAGCCGTCGATCTGGGCGCCCATGATCGCGATGGCCTGCTGATAGACCTTTGCCGCGTTCCACTGCTTGATGACCTCGAAGTTCGGCTCACCTTCCTGATAGCCCTGACCAGGCTTCCAGCCCTTCTGGCGCAGGAAATTCGCGGTCGATGCCATGGCATCGGTCAAGTTGTAGAAATCCACTGCCCCGTCGCCGTTGCCATCGACCCCGTACTTCAGGGCATTGCCGGGAAGGAACTGGGTATGGCCCAATTCTCCATGCTTAGCCCCGATGGTCTTCATGCTGATCGACCCCTGATCCACCAGTTTCAGCGCACCGATCAGGTGCGGGCGGAAGAAATCGGACCGGCGGCAGTCATAGGTCAGCGTGGCGATGGCCGATACGACGTTGGTGTCGCCCATGAAGCCGCCAAAGCCGGTTTCCATCCCGTGGATCGCGATCAGCACACCGGCGGGGACGCCATACTGGGCCTCGAGGCTTGCGTAGAAATCGGCGTTCTTGGCCTTGCGGTTGCGACCCTGGCTGATGATCGCATCTGCGCCCCTGACCTGCAGGAACTTCTCAAGGCTGTACTTGAAGCTTTTCTGGTTGCGGTCGGCGGCAATCGTGGCTTTGGAATAAGAGGTCGCCATCAGCGCCTCGATCCCGCGCTTGCCGACGCCGTCTGCCTTTGCCTCGGCAGCCATTTCGGCCTTCCACGCCTCGTACTGCCCGCCGGTGTCGGAACAGCTGGCTGCAGCGGCCTGCAACGGAAGGGCACCCAGAACCAGGGCAGCGGAAAGGCTTTTCAGAAAGGTCACGACGGACACCTATGCAAGTTTGGCACAGAATATTGATAAGGCTGCAACAATCAAGCGCGCAGCCGGAACGGTTAAGGGGCGGTTTCTGACATGTTGGTGAAGTGGCAGCCCGTAGGGGAGTCGAACCCCTCTTCCCAGGTTGAAAACCTGGTGTCCTAACCGATAGACGAACGGGCCACACTGTCGGTGCGCGGTGTCTAGAATCTGTGCCCGGCTTCTGCAAGAGGAAAATTGCGCCTTACGCATAGGCAACGTCGTCCACACGGAGTTGCACCCGGGTACGACCGTTCCAGTGGTTCAGTTCCAGCTTGCCCGCCAGATGAAAGCGCCGGTGGCCGGAGTTTTCCAGGGCCGGGCCAAGCGGGCTGTCGAAGGCCCCAAAGGCGATGGCATCAAGGCCAGAGCCAGTGCCGTCCGATATGGTCAGCTTGAGGTGGCTGTCGCCAATGCGGCGGGCGCTGACCTGGGCACTTGCGAAGGCAAAGCGCGGCGCGGGGGCCGCAGAGCCGAAGGGTCCGGCGTTCTCGATTTCTTCAACCAGCGCCACGGTCGCAGCGCCGGTGGTAAGCAAGCTGTCGATCCGCAGATCCTGCGCCCCTCCCGCGCCGGACCCCTGCCGGGCCAAAAGGACCTCCAGCCGCTGCATTGCAGGTCCAAGCTGGGCGCGGGTCAGGGTCAGCCCAGCGGCCATCTTGTGCCCGCCACCCTTCAGGATCATTCCTTCACCAGCCAGCCGTTGGATCGCCGCGCCCAGATCGACGCCCGGAACCGACCGGGCAGACCCCTTCCCCTCATCGCCTTCAAAGCCGATGACCACAGCGGGACGGTTCGCTGCCTCTTTCAACCGAGCCGCGACGATACCGACGACGCCCGGATGCCAGCCCTCGGCTGCGGCCCAGACGAGAGGCGCGTCCAGCCCGCGCGCCTCGGCCTGGGCAAGGGCTTCCTCGCGGACAGCTTCGGTGAGGGTGCGGCGGTCAGAGTTCAACTGGTCCAGCTGCGCGGCGATGCGAGCGGCTTCCACCTCGTTGTCGGTGGCCAGAAGCCGCGCGCCCAGGTCAGCCTGACCGATCCGACCGCCGGCATTCACCCGAGGGCCGAGAAGGAAGCCCAGAGCGTGCGGGGTAGGGGCCTGGTCCATCCGGGCGACATCTGCCAGGGCCCGCAGGCCAGGACGGTCACGGCGGGCCATGATCTTCAGCCCTTGCCGGACAAAGGCGCGGTTGAGCCCGATCAGAGGGGCCACATCGGCGACAGTGGCGAGCGCCACTAGGTCGAGAAGCGCCATGAGATCGGGCGTGCTCTGGCCAGCGACCCGCAAGCGGCGGTTGGCTTCCACCAGAAGAAGGAAGACCACTCCTGCGGCGCAGAGATGCGCGAGCGCGCCATCTTCGTCCTGGCGGTTCGGGTTCACGACGGCATGGGCCCTGGGCAAGGTTTCGAGGGCGAGGTGGTGGTCGAGAATGACCACGTCAGCCCCCTTGGCCGCCGCGACGGGCTCATGGGAAAGGGTACCGCAGTCGACGCAGAGGATCAGGTCGTGGGCGGCGGCAAGCTGGGCCATGGCGGGCACGTTCGGGCCATAGCCCTCGTCGATCCGGTCGGGGATATAGAGGGTGGCTGCGAGGCCGAAGTGGCGGAGCCAGGTCAAGAGGAGGGCGGCCGAGGAGCCGCCGTCGACGTCGTAGTCGGCGAAGATGGCGATCCGTTCCCTGCGGTCGACGGCCCGCAGAAGTCGGTCGGCGGCGGGGGCCATGTCCTTAAGCGTAAGGGGGTCCGGCATCAGGTCGCGCAGGGAGGGGGCGAGGAAGGCGGGCGCCTCTTCCGGGGTCACCCCGCGCGCGCTGAGGATGCGGCAGAGGGGGAGGGGGAGGCGGGTCGCCTGGGCCATGCCCTCGGCCAGCCGGTCCTGGACGGGGTCGGGGCCGACCCAGCGGCGGCCGGTAAGGGAGGTCGTCACGTTGAGGAAGGCGGTCATGGGGTAGGGGTGCCGGAAAGGGGGCGGCGTGGCAAGGGGGGTGTGAGGTGTCCACGCGTGGACAGGTCTGGTGGGTCGTTTGGAATCAAGGGGTTGGTTGTGGGCATTAGCGCCACGGTAAGGTTTCAGGACAGATGCGGCCAGGCGGTCCCGGTCGCGCATCCGATGCTTTTGGAAATGGTTGCTACGAGTATACACGGCGGGATGATGTGTCGCGCGGGATGGGCAGATTCTGCATGAACTGCCGAATACTAGAGTTGCCTCCCGTTCGCCAAACCCATCACTATAATCTTAACGTCAGCGCGAATCTCTTCGGCAGAAAGAGACACGCGATCCGTCAAGAGCTGATACCAAAGGTATGCACCAATCCACCGAGCCACCCGTATAGGATCAACGGAGCTGCGGACCTTCTCTCGCTTGAGACCCTGCAAGATCAGGAAGCTGGTTTCGGCCTGACGCTCTATGGCAAACTTGGTGATTGCTTTCCTTGAGTCTTCATCTGACTGGGACTCTGCGATGATCGATCGAAAAATGTGACCTGATGGCGTCTCTCTCCAGTTGGTGAGGATGGCGTCTATGAACGCGACGAGATCTTCTTCGATATCTCCGGTACTTTGAAGAATGATCGATTTCTGACGCAGATAAACATCAAGCAATAGAACTGTCTTGCTGGGCCACCATTTGTAGATCGTGGGCTTTCCCGCCTTTGCCCTGCGGGCAACTTCATCGATCGTGAAGCCACCATACCCCTTGGCGATGAGCACCTGTTCGGCTGCGGTCAGGATGGCCTCGGCGCTAGCAGGGTTGCGTGACGCACCGATGGACTTACGTTGCGGTTCCTTGGTCATGACGCCCTGCTAACACGGCCGTTGACTTAACGAAACTGTTCGTTCTACAAGTATCGATACGAAACGTTTCGTTGAATATTGGAGTGCAGGTTCCATGAGCCCACGACTGAGGTTCGCATGTCTGGTCATGCTTGGTGTCTACCCTTTGATCACCGGTCTCTCATACCTCATCGCGCCGCTCACGACAGATTGGGCCATTTGGCAACGCACCCTAGTTCTTGGCCCCCTCATGGTCTTTGCCATGATCTACGGCTTGATCCCGACAATCCAAAGATACTTTGCCCGGTTCATCGCAACCGAGTGAGGTCATGACCACCGAAAGGAAAACAATGAAAGTCTTGCATATCAACGCCTCTCCGCGCGGCGAGGGCAGCCACTCGCTTGCAGTTGCTGAGCACTTCATCACAAAGCTATCCGCGCAGCGTGAAACCGTGGTCGACCGAATCGACTTGTTCAGAGCCAACTTGCCGGAGTTTGGCGAGGTCGCAACTGGTGCCAAGATGGCGTTGTTTGCGGGACGCGAACAGACCGAAGAGGAAGTTGCTGCTTGGGCAGCCGTTCGTGCCGTCTTCGACAGATTTGCGTCCGCTGACCTTTATGTCTTTAACGTGCCAATTTGGAACAACGGTATTCCATACAAACTTAAGCACCTCATTGATCTTGTCACACAACCTGGGTGGAGTTTTGGCTTTGATCCAGAAGCCGGGTATTCGGGCCTATTGACGGACAGAAAGGCTGTAATCATTCATGCCAGCGGCGTTTGGCACAGCAATGTTGGCGCGAACTTCGGTTCAGACTTTTCGACACCTATCCTACAGGATTGGTTGTGCTTTCTGGGGGTGACCGATTGGCACAACATCCGCGTTCAACCAACGGTCCTTACTCCTGACGTCGAAGCCGTCAAGGCAGCGGCCTTTGAACATGCCACTGAACTTGCATCAGCATTTTAGCAAAGAATCTGGAGCGAGGTGTGCGGGCATGGCCCGCATACTCCCTGATGCGGAGAATGAAGTGAGTTTGCCCAGATGGCCAACGGGCCATGCTGTTAGTCGTCGATCATTGGCCTTCGGGGCGATGCGGCGTCGCTCTACCCACAGTATGGAAGTGGGCTACCTGACCGGCGTCTTGTAGGTCATCCGGCGGATCGAGCCGGATTTGGAGCGCATGAGGATCGTCTCCAGCGTCACCCAGCCGGGCTCGCGTCTGATGCCGGCGAGGAGGGAGCCGTTCGTCACCCCGGTTGCCGCGAAGATCACGTCGGCGCGGACGAGGTCGTCGCGGGTGTAGACGCGGTCGAAGTTGGTGATCCCGGCCTTGCGGGCGCGGGCGCGTTCGTCGTCGTTGCGGAACAGAAGCTTGCCGAAGAACTGCCCGCCCATGCATTTCAGCGCGGCTGCGGCCAGCACGCCCTCGGGTGCGCCGCCAGAGCCCATGTACATGTCGATCCCGGTGATCTCGGGTTCGGCGCAGTGCATTGCGCCTGCAACATCGCCGTCGGTGATGAGGCGGATGGCGGCGCCGGTGGAGCGGATTTCGGCGATCATGTCCTCATGCCGGGGGCGGTCGAGGACGCAGACGGTGATGTCCTCGGTCGAGCAGCCCTTGGCGGCGGCCAGCGCCGAGACGCGTTCAGAGGGGCTTTGGGCCAGCGTCACGGTGCCAGGCTTCAGGCCGGGGCCGATGGCGAGCTTGTCCATGTATACGTCGGGGGCATGAAGGAGCGTGCCGCGCGGGGCCATGGCAATGACGGTCAGCGCGTTCGGCATGTCCTTTGCGGTGAGAGTGGTGCCTTCGAGGGGATCAAGCGCGATGTCGACCTCGGGGCCCTGGCCGGTGCCGACCTCTTCGCCGATGTAGAGCATGGGGGCTTCGTCACGCTCGCCCTCGCCGATGACGACAACGCCCTTGATGTCCAGAAGGTTCAGCTGGTCACGCATGGCGTTGACGGCGGCCTGGTCGGCGGCCTTTTCATCCCCGCGCCCGATGAGGCCGGCGGAGGCGAGCGCGGCGGCCTCAGACACGCGGCCAAGGCCGAGGGACAGGAGGCGATCCTGGAATTGCGACTTTTCTGACATGGGTCCCCCGGACGGTGTTTTTTCCCGTGTAGCTGGGGGCCTGCGGGGCGGCAAGCGTGGTGACGCTAACAGCCGGTCAGGGGCCGAAGGATAGCGTATCGCGGCGGGCGAGGACCGTGGCATAGCAGGCGTCCAGGGCTTCGGCGGTGGCGCGGTCGGCGGCGGCGGCGCGGTCCTGGCGCGGGAAGATCAGTGCGGCGAGGCCACGGTCCGATGCGGCATAGGCGATGGGGTCCAGCGCGTCGGCGAAGGGTTGCCATTGGGCGAACCCCGCGAAGGGCTGGCCCGGGTAGGCGAGGACGGCGGTTTCGCAGTCCTGCTGGCTGTCGGGGCAATGCGTCTGGCAGAGCCGTGCGACGGGCAGGAACTCGGTCCGCCCGGCAAGCACTTCGCGCGCGATGGCTGCGGTGTCGGCAGAGATGGGGGTGTCGTCGCGGGCAAAGCCGAACCAGACTTGGCGAACCGCACGGGCATCGGCAACCCGCAGGTCGATCTGCCCTGACGAAAGGCCGGTGCCGGCAAGCGGGTTTCCGATGATTTCGAAGATCTGCGGATCGGTCTCAAGCAGATGAACATAGGCGACCCAGCCGGCCAGGCTGTCTTCGCGCAGGAGGGACAGGAGGAGCGCGGCTTCCTCGGCGACCGGGCCATCTTGGTAGACCGCGTTCTGCAGGCGGAACGAGATCGCGAAGGCCCCCAGCATGGCAGGCATCTCGTCCGAGAAGAGGGAGGGCGGCAGCTCGCCCCGGCCGCCGGTCTGGTTGACCCAGGCCGAGAGGAGGATGGCGGCCTTCTCCGGCTCGCCCGCGGCCAGAAGGCCCGCGACACGGTCTGGCAGGTCATCTGCGGCTTCGCTATAGCCGCCGTTCCACAGCGCGGTCGCCGGGTGCGCCGCGGCGGCGGCCTCCTGGGCCTTGACCCCGCCTACCAGGCGCTGAGCATTCTTTTCCTTGAGGTTGCCCTGTGGCGGAACCCAGATCAAGGCGAAGGGCAGGGTGACGAGGGCGGCAGGGTTTCCGGCCTCGGCCAAGTCGCGCAGGGTGGCGACGGCGACGGGGTCGTCCTTGGCCAGAAGCGTGGTCAGCGCGGCGCGGAAGCCGGGGTCATCTGCGCCCTTCAGCATGTCGGCCTGGACCGGAGCTGCGAGACAGGCGAGGGCGGCAAGGCAACGCAGCATCTGGAACCTTTGAACAGGGCCACCGAAGGATCGGGCCTTGAGCCGTTATCTGTCAAGCGATCAGACGGCTTCGATCCGGATGGCGACGGCCTGCCCCACAAGCACGCCGGTTGCGGCAAACTGGGAGGTGGCATGCGCAATGTCTGCGGGTGCGGCCTTGTGGGTGACGATCAGCACCACAGCGTCCTCGGCCCGGTCACCGGGGCGGTGCAGCTGGCGCATCTGGTCGATGGAGATCCCGGCCTCACCAAGACAGGTGGCGATCTTGGCCAGCGCGCCGGGTTTGTCGAGCAGCGTCATGCGCAGATAGTAGGGCGCAGGGGTTGCCGAAGTTGCGGGCGTCGGCTGCGCGAGTTGGTCGGCCGGAATGCCGAAAGTTGGGACCCGTATGCCACGGGCAATGTCCAGAACGTCAGCCATGACCGCGCTTGCGGTCGGGCCCATGCCCGCGCCCGGGCCACGAAGCACGATCTGCCCGACACTGTCGCCTTCCAGCACGACCATGTTCGTCCCACCCTGCAACTGACCAAGGGGGCTGTCGGCGGGCACGAGACAGGGTGTCATCCGTTGTTCAAGTCCGCGCCCGGTCATCTGGGCCACGCCAAGAAGCTTGATGCGATAGCCCATGTCCTCGGCCAGGCGGATGTCGTCGATCGAGACTTTGCCGATCCCTTCCAGTTCGACCGCGTCAAAGCTGACCCGCGTGCCATAGGCGATGGCCGCAAGCAGGGAAAGCTTGTGGCCGGCATCGATGCCGCCCACGTCAAGGTTCGGATCGGCCTCAAGATAGCCAAGCTGACGGGCTTCCTCGAAGACAGCGTCATAGGGCAGGCCAGCGGATTGCATGCGCGTGAGGATGTAGTTGCAGGTGCCGTTCATCACACCCATGACGCGCTTGATCCGATTGGCCGCCAGCCCTTCGGTCAGGGCCTTTATCACTGGAATGCCGCCCGCGACGGCCGCCTCGAACCGCAGCGCAACATTGTTCCGCTCTGCCGCTTCGGCAAGGGCCTGACCGTGATGCGCAAGAAGGGCCTTGTTGGCGGACACCACATGCTTGCCGCTGGCGAGGGCGACTTCGGTGGATGCCTTTGCCGGGCCGTCGTGGCCTCCCATGACTTCGATGAACACATCGACGTCCTGCCGTGCGGCAAGGGCAACGGGATCAGTCTCCCAGGCATAGCCGGACAGGTCAGCGTCACGGTTCTTCTGCGGGTCCCGGGCCGAAACTGCCGTGATCTGGATGGGGCGGCCAGCGCGGGCTGCGATCAGCTCTGCCTGGGCCTGCACGATCTTGACGACACCGATGCCGACAGTTCCGAGACCGGCAAGGCCAAGACGCAAGGGGGCGGACATAGGCAGTACCTCAGGCTGAAGGCGGGCCATCGTCTGTTAGCTGGAAGCGCTGCGGGGTGCAACGCCGACGCGGCGCAATCGTGGTCATGCCCTCTGGCGACGGGCTAAGGTCGTGTGCCGGGTGCCGGTGACACGGCATCAGCTTCGGCAAGAAGCTGGTCTATCGGCAACAGGCTGGGGTAATCCGCCGAAACATCAGTCGGGGGCAGACCTGCAAAGCGATCAACCGTCGCGCAGGCCGCCAAACATAGGATAGGCGCCGCAAGGATCGGTCGGGCGAGAAGAGCTAACATGGTCTCAAGCCCGTTCCGCTGCAAAAGTTCTGTTCACCGCAGCCAACCGATCAGAAGACCGGGCAGCCGGGGTTTTCCAGACAGATGTAGGATTTGAAGCGCGGTCGAGTCACCACGAAATCGGGCATGTCCTGAGTGCTGGCAAAGCCCTGTCCGACTCGATCGCCACCCTCAATGGTTTCCACTTGACCGGTGACGATGGCACCTGCTTGCGGGCTGAGGAACGGGATCTCGAACGGGTAGACGTAGGTCAGTTCGGTTTCCACCAGAACGGCCGAATCGCGATGGCCCATCAGCGGGATGCGGTCCCGCAGATCTTCCAGATCGTCGGCGTCATAAGGCGGCAGCCTGTTCTGCGGCGATTCCGAGAAGATCAGGTCGTAGCGATCGTTCACCGCGTCATAGGCAAAGCTGGTGATGCGGATCGCGCTGTTGGCCCCGTTGTTGACCATCAGAAATTCATACACGTCCTGCATGCCGTCGATGAAATCGTCGCTGAGGTTTGCTTCTTGGCGCGAAATCAGGTCGGAAATCGCATAGGCGGCTTTCTGGGCCGAGTTCATCGTGCGGAACACGTCCCAGTAGACGGCCAGGGCGATCCATATCCAGATCATCAGCGGGAACATCAGCAGGAATTCGACCAGAACTCCTCCACGTTCGTCACGCAGGAATTGGCGAAAACGTTCAGCAGTGAACATGATGCGTCGCCTCAGGTGCGGGGTTCGTTGACGAAGGTCGAATTCACGATGATTGAATAGCCACCATCGTCAGTGGTTTCGCCCAGATTACTGGTCCAGACGGTGCTTGGAAACATCGGGTCGGATTGCAGGCAAACCCGCATCAGCATGATCTGGTTGCTGTCGCCAAGCGAAAACTCGTCTTCAGAGGGGACAACCGCCGGGTCGATAACTACCGAGCGATCCCGGCAGACGACCGGCGTAGTCGGCATGTCGAAATTCGCCGTATCGATGGGAGTCAGTTCGATCTGCAGCGCCTGCCGACAATCTTCCAGCGAGCCAAGAACCGCCCCGCGGCTGCAGATCTCGCCCTTCAGGTCCCAGTGCGAAACCGCACCGAGAGTACCGATCCGCAAATCCCGCACGACAAGGTCAACGCTGCGATCCAGGCTGACCGCGCGGATCATGAAGAAGCTCGCTTCCAGGAAGGCGCAGAAGACGGTGATCACGACCGGGAATGTGTACAGAAACTCAATCGTCGCGGTTCCGTCTTCGTCTTTCAGGAACGACCGCCAAGAAGAAAGCAGCGATCTCATCTGGTCAACCTCAGCGGGCTCATTTTCTCGGCGATGTCGCGGAACGCGGCCTCAAGGTCGGCGGCCGACTGCGGTCTGAAGTAGTAGTCCGACTTGTCATTCGGATCATTGGGGTTGCCCGAAGACGCGCAGCCACGGATCTGGTTTTCGCCATCGGTACCGGCACCGAAGGCGATGCCGAACACCTCGATGCCTTCGGCTTTCGTCGCGGCGCAAATGGTCTGCAAGCGGGCATCCATCACGGCCTTCGACAGGTAGGTGTCGCCGCGGAAGGCAGCAAGCTGTGTGTTGTAGATGTTGGTCACACCCGTGCCGTTGAAGTTCGACCGGGCATAAAGCTGACGGGCGACCCAGGTCGGACGCACGGCTTGCCAGACCTCGCTCCAATCCAGTCGACGCGAGGTGCCGGTGTTTGCGTTGTTGGTCCAGGGCTGCGCGCGCCAGCCTGCAGCACAAGCATGCGCGTTGGTGCAAAGGTGCGGGACCCAGTAGGGCAACGGATTGCCGGGACGCAGCAGGATTGAAAAGTTGTTGTCGTTGTTCGACCGGAAGATCGGCGACTCGCCTGTCTTGAACGGGTCACGGATGAACCTGGTCGCGACATGGTTCCCGTCGGTCATGAGGATGATGATCTTGCGGGTTTCCGGGTCCAGGTTATTGGCCGGGCGACCCTCCATCTCGGGTTCGGTGATCACTGCGTCATAGATTTCGCGGGCCTCTTCGTCGATGAGGGCCGCGCCCCAGCGCATGCCCATAACGATCGAGGTACGACCGTTCGGCTGCAGGCTGTTGATCTTCGCTTTCACCGCGGTCTCATCCATCGTCGGCAGAAGAACCTGACTGTAAGCGTAGGGCGGGCACATATAGTTGCTGCCGTTGCTGTTTGGATTGGCCGGCGCGTTGCTGCTCCAGTTTGTGTAGAACGAATTGGTACCGGTGCTGGTGCCCGACTCCAAGTCGGCGAAGACCGACATTGGCATCGGCAAATCCGTCGACAAGGCAGTCTGGCTAAAGTCGATGGGCGACGTCGGCGGTTCCAGACAGTTCGAGTTGGCGATGGGCGTGTTCGGCACGCCATTGACAGTGGGAATGTTCGTCGCGTTGAACTGGGCGCGGAGCGTCGGCCCGAGGTTGACCTGGGTGTTGTAGGGGATCACCCCGATCGAGGTCAGGTTCAGCGGGTCCAGTGACGGATCCTTGACCAAGTCGACGAACAGGTTGGCCGAATCCTTCAAAGAGGCCATCTTGTTCTGGGTGGTATTCATAGGGAAGGAAGAAGGAGCCCATGAAATAATTGTAGGAACGCACGCTGGCCGAAACGTTCACCTTCCGCGATGTTGGCTGGCCACCGCTCGAGGATTCTTCCACAGCAACGGTAGGCGCAGAGTAGTCGACCATCCGCAGGCCATCGCCCAGGCCCTCTTTCGCGAAATAGTCGTTCACGACGTCCTGAGGCGTCTCTGTCTGGGTCAGGCTGCTTGCCGCCAGGGCAGCGCGGTCCATCGTCTGCTGCATCGCAACGCGCCGGATCTCGAACCGCATGTAGTCGACCGCAATACCGCCGAAGACAAACATCAGCACGAAGATGAACAGGATGAACACGGTCATCACGCCACTTTCGTCGTCGCGGAACCGCAAGAGCGACGACCCAAGTCGTGACGACTTGAACCGGGTGTGCAGACCTTCCTTGACCAACGCAGCTGTCGGTTTCAGCATCTCTTCACCTTCCCACATAGCAGACACCCGCCGTCGCACGGCAGGCTTTCCCGTCACCATTAGAGCGCAACTTCTGGCAGAAGTGTGGCATTTGCTAACAGAATCTTCTGAAACCTGCAAAAATGGAAACAATTTCGGCAAGGATACCGGGAACTTGTTCCTCTGCTGGGCATATTTCCGGCTGGCAGTGTCGCCGTCGCTTGCCGTTCGGGCTGCAGCGATTCGCAGAAGGCGCCGGAACGGATGCGGACCGATCCTCGAACGCTCACAATTCGCCGGTTCAAGTTCACGGTCGCGCAAGCTATAGGGTGCCGCGTGGCGCGGAGTAGCGCCTTGCCGCTTTGGGAGGAATGGCATGCAAGTCAATGGAGAGCCGAGCTTTCGTGAGTCGGTTGATCTGATGTTCAACCGGGCCGCGAAGCTGATGGACTTAAGTCCTGGGCTTGAGCAAAAAATCCGTGTCTGCAACTCGACTTACACGGTGCGCTTTGGGGTTCGGCTGCGCGGCAAGATCGAAACCTTCACCGGGTACCGCAGTGTGCATTCCGAACACATGGAACCCGTGAAGGGCGGGATTCGCTTCGCCCTGTCGGTCAACCAGGACGAGGTGGAGGCGCTTGCGGCTCTGATGACCTATAAATGCGCACTGGTTGAAACGCCCTTTGGTGGCTCCAAGGGGGGACTGTGCATCGATCCGCGCCAATGGGATGAACACGAACTGGAGCAGATCACCCGCCGCTTTGCCTATGAGCTGATCAAGCGCGACCTGATCCACCCTGCGCAGAACGTGCCCGCCCCCGACATGGGCACGGGCGAGCGCGAAATGGCCTGGATCGCCGACCAATATGCACGCATGAACACGACGGACATCAACGCCAAGGCCTGCGTCACCGGGAAACCCCCGCACGCCGGTGGCATTCAGGGCCGGGTCGAGGCAACGGGCAGGGGTGTGCAATTCGCCCTGCGCGAGTTCTTCCGGCACCGGGAGGACGTGGCGAAGGCCGGTCTGAGCGGAGGCCTCGACGGAAAGCGGGTGATCGTTCAGGGCCTTGGTAACGTGGGCTACCATGCCGCAAAGTTCCTGTCCGAGGAAGACGGCTGCAAGATCATCGCCGTGATCGAGCGTGACGGCGCTTTGCTCAACCCCAATGGCCTGAACATCGAGGACATCCGGCAGTGGATGAACGCGCATGGCGGTTTGCTGGCAGGATATCCTGGCGCGACCCATGTGGCCGATGGCGCGGCGGTCCTTGAAGAGGCCTGCGACATCCTGATCCCGGCCGCGATGGAAGGGGTGATCAATCTTGGCAATGCCGAACGGATCAAGGCGCCCCTGATCATCGAGGCCGCCAACGGGCCGATTACGTTCGGTGCGGACGAGGTCCTGCGCAAGAAGGGCGTCGTGATCGTGCCGGACATGTATGCCAACGCGGGCGGCGTGACGGTCAGCTATTTCGAATGGGTGAAGAACCTGTCGCACATCCGGTTCGGGCGGATGCAGCGGAGGGCGGAGGAGGCGCGCAGCCGGCTTCTCGTTGAGGAACTGGAGCGGCTCTCGGCAGACAAGGGCCTGGGCTGGTCGCTGGCAGACGGGTTCAAAGAGAAGTTCCTGACCGGCTCGGACGAGCTGGCACTTGTGCGGTCCGGTCTCGATGACACGATGCGTACGGCCTATCAGGCCATGCGCGAGATCTGGCATTCTCGTCAGGATGTCGAGGACCTGCGGGTCGCGGCCTACATCGTGTCGATCGACCGGGTGGCAAAGACCTATCGGTCAAAAGGGCTGTAGGTTTGCCGCGGATCCGGTTGATCGAAACTGGCGGGACGATCTGCATGATCCACGGACCGGGTGGGCTGCGGCCTGCCCGGGACCGTGTCGGCACCGCCATCCGGCAGATCGCATCCACAGTCGACTTCACCGCCGAAGCGCATCAGCCGCTTATCGACAGTGCAGAGGTCGGGCCGGCACTGTGGAACTGGCTGATCGGGCGCCTTCTGGCCGAACCCGGGCCGGTCGTCGTCACGCATGGCACCGACACGCTGGCCTTTACCGGCGCGGCCCTGGATGCGGCACTTGCTGGGCTGGAGGTCTCTGTCGTCCTTTGCGGGGCGATGCAGCCTTTGGACACGCCTGGAGGTGACGCCGAGGGTAACCTGCGGGTGGCCTTGGCGGCGGCAGAGCAGGCCAAGCCCGGGGTCTGGCTGGCTATCTCGGGACGGCTGATGCCCGCGGGCCGAGTGACGAAGGTTCAAAGTACGGGCAGTGATGCCTTCCAACTGGCCGGGGAGGTCGCAAGTCCGAAGCCCGGGGCTGGGCGATGGTTCAATCCGTCGCTCAGGGTCGCGGTGCTGACCATTGCACCGGGCCTGACGGCCGAGAGCATGGCGGCCATGCTGGCGGGTCTGGATGGCGCAGTGCTGCGGGTCTATGGCGCGGGGACCCTGCCTGCCGCATTGGCTGCACCGATGGCCGAGGCGGTCGCGCGCGGATGCCGGATCGTTGCCGTAAGCCAGACCCTGCATGGGCAGATTTCTCCGGGAGCTTACGCGGCAGGGGCGCGGCTGTGGGAGGCCGGGGTCATTTCCGGCGGTGCGCAGTCGGTCGAGCAGGCTTTGGCCCGGCTGTGGTTGCAGATGTCGGCTGCGGCGGACCGAGAGCGACCTGCAGTGTCGCAGTCAGCACAGGATTTCCCCGTCGTCTCTTGAATAACCGATCCTGTCCCGGTTTGATGCGCGGGACAGGAGAACATGACGATGCGCTATTCCGGCCTGAAGGTCATCACCGAGGGGCTTTTCGGCAACAAGGGCTGGACGCCTGCCTGGCGCGACCCCTCGCCGAAGGCGGACTACGATGTCGTGATCATCGGCGGCGGTGGGCACGGGCTGTCGACGGCCTATTACCTGGCCAAGAACCACGGGATCACCAATGTCGCGGTCTTGGAGAAGGGGTATCTCGGGTCCGGCAACATCGGCCGGAATACGACGATTGTGCGCGCCAACTACTTCCTGCCGGGGAACAGCGAATTCTATTCGCATTCGATGAAGCTGTGGGAAGGCTTGGAGAGCGAGCTGAACTACAACGTCATGCATTCGCAGCGGGGCCTGATCAACCTTTTCCATTCCGACGGCCAGCGCGATGCCTTCGTGCGGCGCGGGAATGCGATGATAAATCAGGGGGATGACGCGATCCTCTTGGACCGGGACGGGGTGCGGGAGCATCTGCCGTACCTCGATTTCGACAACACGCGGTTCCCGATCTATGGGGGTCTTCTGCACCCTCGTGGCGGCTCCGCCCGGCATGACGCCGTGGCCTGGGGCTATGCGCGGGGGGCAGACAGCCGGGGCGTCGACCTGATCCAGAACTGTGAGGTTACGGGGATAGACATCCAGAACGGCAAGGTCCTGGGGGTCCAGACCACGCGGGGGGCGATCCGGGCGAAGAAGGTGGGGATCATTGTCGCGGGCCGGTCGTCCCAGGTCGCCGCTATGGCGGGAATGCGGTTGCCGATCGAGAGCCATGTGTTGCAGGCGTTTGTGACCGAGGGGCTGAAGCCGGTGATTAACCATGTGATCAGCTTTGGCATGGGGCACTTCTATATCAGCCAGTCGGACAAGGGCGGGTTGGTGTTCGGTGGGGACCTCGATTTCTACGCCAGCTACGCCGCGCGGGGGAACCTGCCGATGGTCGAGCATGTGATGGAAGCGGGCATGACGCTGATGCCGATGATCGGGCGCGCCAAAGTGTTGCGGTCCTGGGGCGGGATCATGGACATGTCGCCCGATGGGTCCCCCATCATCGACAAGACGCATATTGACGGGCTCTTCATCGACTGCGGCTGGAACTACGGGGGATTCAAGGCGGTGCCTGCGTCCGGCTGGTGCATGGCGCATCTGATGGCGACTGGCGAGCCGCACGAGGTGGCGCGAAAGTTCCGGCTGGACCGCTTTGCGACGGGGCATCTTCTTGACGAAGAAGGCACCGGCAGCCAGCACAACCTGCATTGAGGAGGCGCAGGATGGATGTGTCGTTCCGCCTTACCCTGGCCCTCTCCCCCGAGGGGAGAGGGGACGCTTGGGGCCTGCGGGGTGCCATGGGACTGACGCTGCGCCCTGAGCCGACTGTGGCTGCCTCCGGCGGGGATATTTTTGCAAAGATGAAAGCAGGAGCCGGATCATGCGGCTGACATGTCCCTTGTGCGGTGAGCGGGACCGGCGGGAGTTCTACTACTATGGGGCGGAGGATTATCTGCACCGGCCTGCGGAGGGCGCGCCCTTGGCGGAGTGGGACAACTACCTGCACCTGAGGGACAATCCGGCAGGGGTGACGAAGGACCTATGGTATCATGAGGCGGGGTGTTCGCAGTGGCTTCTGGTCACGCGGAACACGGTCACGCATGAGATCCTTGGGGCGGAATTGGTGGCGGAGCGCAAGGCATGAGGATCGACGGCAAGGGGCTGATCGACCGGACGAAGCCGGTCCGCTTCCGCTTCGACGGGAAGGATTATGCGGGGTACAAGGGGGATACCTTGGCCTCGGCTTTGCTCGCCAACGATGTGCGGCTGGTGGGGCGGTCGTTCAAGTATCACCGGCCCAGAGGCGTGCTGACGTCGGGGTCCGAGGAGCCAAATGCGCTGGTCGAGGTCGTGGGGCCGTCGAACCAGACGCCCAACGTGCGCGCGACGATGCAGGAGGTGTTCGAGGGGCTGGTGGCGCAGTCGCAGAACCGGCTGGGTTCCTTGCGCTTTGATCTGCTGGCGGTGAACGATTACCTGTCGCCGTTCCTGTCGGCGGGGTTCTACTACAAGACCTTCATGTGGCCGCGCGCCTTCTGGGAGGGGCTGTACGAGCCGCTGATCCGGCGGGCGGCGGGGCTGGGGAGCCTTTCGGGCAAGCACGATGAAGGGACCTACGAGAAGGCCTTCGCCTTCTGCGACGTGCTGGTGATCGGCTCCG
The DNA here is from genome assembly GCA_025458105.1 of Tabrizicola sp. GTDB lineage: Bacteria > Pseudomonadota > Alphaproteobacteria > Rhodobacterales > Rhodobacteraceae > Tabrizicola. The sequence goes on from JALOTD010000004.1 coordinate 65,971, forward strand.
GTCCGGCAGGGCTGATGGCCGCGCTGACGGCGGGGCGGTCTGGGGCGGATGTGATCCTGTGCGAGGAGAGCCATACGCTGGGCGGGCGTTTGCTGTCGGACGGCGGGACCATCGGGGGAGTTCCTGCGGGGGAGTGGGTGGCGCAGGTGGTGGCTGAACTGCAGGCGCTGCCGAACGTGCGGATCATGCCGCGGACGACGGTGACGGGGGCCTATGACCACGGCACCTATGGCGCGCTGGAGCGGGTCGGGCTGCACAAGCCCGCCCGCCCGAACCTGCCGCGTGAGTGTTTCTGGCGGATCGTCGCGAAGCATGCGGTTTTGGCCTCCGGCGCCTTGGAACGTCCGGTGGCCTTCGAGAACAACGACCGGCCGGGGATCATGATGGCCAGCGCCGTCCGGACCTACCTCAACCGCTATGGCGTGGTGCCAGGTAAGCGGGTGACCGTGTTTGCGAATACCGATCAGGCCCGCGCGGTGGCGCGCGAGTTGCTGTCGGCGGGGGTGCAGGTCGCGGCGATCATCGACCCGCGTCCCGATGCCTTCAGTGTCGAGGATTGCCCGGTGCATGTCGGCGCTGAGGTGATCGACACGCGCGGTCGCATGGGGCTGCGCGGGATCACGGTGCGGAAGGGGTCGGAGACCTTTGAGATCGAGACCGACTGTCTGGCGATGTCGGGCGGCTGGAACCCGACGCTTCATCTGACCTGCCATATGAACGGGCGTCCCCGGTGGAGCGAGGAGTTGGCGGCCTTCGTTCCGATGGAGGGTGCGGTGCCTGGGCTGGTCGCGGTGGGGGCGGCTAATGGGTCGTTCTCGACGCATGGCGCGCTGACCACGGGCCATGCGGCGGCCATGCGCGCGGTGGAGGCTTTGGGGCGGAAGGTGTCCGTCGCGGTGCCCGAGGCTGAGGACATGCCTTACCGGCTGAAGGCTTTGTGGGCGGTGGAGGGGAAGGGCCGCGCTTGGCTCGACTTTGCCAATGACGTGACGACCAAGGACGTGAAGCTGGCGGCGCAGGAAGGGTTCCGGTCGGTCGAGCACATGAAGCGCTACACGACGCAAGGGATGGCGCCGGATCAGGGGAAGAACTCGAACGTCGCGGCGCTGGCGGTCTTGGCGGATGCGACGGGGCGGGGGATTGCCGAGACGGGGGTGACGACCTTCCGGCCGCCCTATACTCCAGTGTCCATCGCGGCGATGGGGGCCGGGGGCCGGGCAGAAGGGTTCGCGCCGCAACGGTTCCTCACCAGCGATCAGGCCAGCCGCGACCGGGGTGCGCCGATGATCGAGGCGGGGCTGTGGTACAGGCCGTCTTACTTCCCGAAGCCGGGGGAAAGAACCTGGCGCGAGGCATGTGACCGCGAAGTGACGATGGTGCGGCAAGCGGTGGGGATCGCCGATGTCTCGACGCTGGGCAAGATCGACATTCAGGGAAAGGATGCGGGCCGCTTCCTGGATTTCGTCTATACCAATACCTTCAGCTCGCTTCCGGTGGGCCGGGTCCGCTATGGCCTGATGCTGCGCGAGGATGGGCTGGTGCTGGACGACGGCACCTCGGCCCGGCTGGGACAGGACCATTACCTGATGACCACCACCACCGCCGCGGCGGGGCTGGTGATGCGGCATTTGGATTTCGTTCATCAGGCTTTCTGCTCGGATTGGCAGGTGCGGTTCATCAGCGTCACCGAAAGCTGGGCGCAGTTCGCGGTGGCCGGGCCAAAGGCGCGGGCGCTTCTGTCGGGCTACCTTGGCCAGCCGGTCGATCTGCCCTTTATGAGCGTGGCGCCCATCAAAGTCGGCGGGGTCGAGGGGCGGCTGTTCCGAATCTCGTTCTCGGGCGAGGAAGGGTATGAGATCGCGGTGCCAACCCGCTATGGCGAGGCGCTGTTCCGCGACCTTCTGGCCCGGGCCGAGACGATGGGCGGCGGACCATACGGGATGGAAGCGCTGAACGTCCTTCGGATCGAGAAGGGGTTCATTACGCACGCCGAGATTCATGGCCGGGTGACCGCGCATGACATCGGGATGGAGAAGATGGTCTCAGTCAAGAAGGACTGCATCGGCAAGGCTGCCGCCACGCGGCCAGGTCTTTGGGGGCCGGAGCGGGAGCAGTTGGTGGGACTGAAGGCGCAAGGGCCGATTTCGGCGGGAGCGCATCTGTTTGTCCCGGGAACAGAGGTCCATCGTGAGACGGACCAGGGCTATGTCACCAGCGTCTGCTGGTCGCCGACCGTGGGGGCCTGGCTGGGCCTTGGGTTCCTGAAGGACGGACGGGCGCGTCTGGGCGAGAAGGTGCGGCTGGTCGACCATCTGCGGGGCCTCGATGTGATCTGCGAGGTTTGCCTACCCGTGTTCCACGATCCCGAGGGGGAGAAGCTGCGTGCCTGAGCTAATTGCGAAATCCGCCCTTGAGGGGCGCAGTCTGGCGCTGGGCGGGGTGACTCTGGCCGAAGTGGATACCGGTCCGATCACCTCAATCGCGGTCTTCCCCGGCGGGGCGAAGGCACTGGCAAAGGGGTTGAAGACCTTGGGCTTGTCGATGCCCGCGCCGAATAGCTTCACCGAAAAGAAGGGTGCGCGGAGTGTCTGGACGGGGCGGGATCAGGCGTTCCTGATCGGCGTCGCCCCCCCGGCACTGGAGGGCGCGGCCCTGACCGACCAGTCGGACGGCTGGGCGGCGCTGGCGCTGTCTGGCTTGGGGGCGGTCGATGTACTGGCGCGGCTGGTGCCGCTTGACCTGCGGCTGACGGCCTGTCCGGTCGGCACGGCGGTGCGGACGCAGGTGAACCACATGAACGCGATCATCCTGCGGACCGGGGATTATGCGTTCGAGATCATGGTTTTCCGATCTATGGCCCGGACGGCCTGGCATGAGTTGGAAACCACAATGGCTATGGTTGCGGCGCGGGCAGGGGTGAAAATCTAGGCGGAAACCTGCAGAGAGACGAATTTGTCACTGGCGTGTCATTAAAGGGGCGTTTACACCTTTCCTGAACCTGACTTTCAGAAAAGGTGTACGAATGGCCCCCGACGGTCAGACCCTTGCCCCCAACGTCTACGACGCCGAACCGATCCCCGAAGCCGCCCGGGCCGAGATCGACCGCCTGCTTCTTTCGGGTGACCTGTTCCGGTACACAGCTCCGTCTGATGCTCCGGTCGCGCTGCTGGAAAAGGAATTCGCCGAGCTTTTGGGCGCGCGCTATGCGCTGGCGGTGTCATCCTGTTCGGCGGCGCTGTTCCTGTCCCTGAAAGCGCTGGACCTGCCCAAGGGCGCGAAGGTGCTGATCCCGGCGTTCACTTTTGCGGCCGTGCCGTCCTCGGTCGTGCATGCTGACTGCGTGCCGGTGCTGGTCGAGGTGGGCGAGAACTACCGGGTCGATATGGCGGATTTCGCGAAGAAGCTGCCTGAGGCACAGGCGGTGATGATCAGCCATATGCGGGGGCATACCTCGGATATGGATGCGATCATGGCATTGTGCGACGCGGCGGGGGTGCCGGTGATCGAGGATGCGGCGCACTCCCTGGGAACGGTCTGGGGCGGGCGGAACATCGGGACGATCGGGAAGGTCGGGTGCTTCAGCTTCCAGTCCTACAAGCTGGTGAATGCGGGCGAAGGCGGCATCATGATCACCGACGACCCCGAGATTGCCGCGCGGGCGATCATCATGTCCGGGGCCTATGAGACCAACTGGAAGAAGCATCCGGGCCTGACGAACTCTTGTGCGCATTGGCAGAACAAGCTGCCTCTCTATAACCTGCGGATGCAGAACCTGTCGGCGGCGGTGATCCGGCCGCAGCTGCCACTGGTAGCAGAACGTGTTGCCAAAGGGCGTGCGGGGCATGACCGTGTGGCGGACCAGTTGAACCTCTCGGCGCATCTGGCGGTGCCGGAGGCCTTGGGGCCCGAGGAGCGGGCGCCGGACTCGATACAGTTCAACCTGGTGGGCGGCTGGTCCGACCGGGAGGCAGTGGATTTCCAGGCGGCAGCCAAGGCGCGGGGGGTCTCGGTTCAGGTTTTCGGGCTGAGCGAAGGGAATGCGCGGGCCTTCTGGAACTGGCAGTTCCTGGGCGAGGTGCCGGACCTGCCGCAAACGCGCGCCATGTTGATGCGGGCCTGCGACGTGCGATTGCCGACGCGGCTGACGGAAGGAGAACTGGACTATATCGCGGCGGCGATCGTCGATGCGGCGGCAGAGGTTCGCGGCTAACCTGTCCACCCGTGGACAGGATAACATGACCGATTGAAATCAAAGGGTTGGGCGTGATCGTTCTGGACGCGTCAACCCTTTTCAGACCTGCCCCTCACCCCCGGCCCCTCTCCCCCAAGGGGCGAGGGGTGACCTCTGCAAATCGCGCGCGACCAATGTGCAGCGGCCCTTGCCTTGCGCCGGCTGTGGGTCGTCGGTGTCTGGACCCGATCAGAGCACGCGGAGTGCGGGGGCAAGCCATGGCGTGGTGGCCAGGGCGGGGGCGATGACCACCTCGGCGATCAGCGGTTTCAGCTGTCTGGCGATCTGGCCGGGCACGTCGTGCAGGATGCCGGCGCGGGCCGAGAGGGAGAGCGTGCGGGCGAGTGCCGGGAAGGGCAGGGGGCGGACCTCGACCAGAGGACGGAAGGCGCGGGCCTGATGCAGCGCGAGGGGCGAGAGGATCGTCCAGCCTTCCCCCCCCGCCACCATGGCAAGGATCGCGGCATAACTGTCGAGCTCGAACCGGTGCGCGGGCTTCAGGCCATGGCGGGCGAGGTGAGCGGCGATCTGGCGACCCATGAGATGGCGGGCGGTGTATTGGATCAGCGGCAGATCCTCGATCCGCGCGCCGGGAAGGGCAACAGCAACAAAGGGCTCGGCCATCAGCGGATGAACCTCGCGCCAGTCCTCGGGCGGAGTGTCGCCACCAAGGTCGGCGGCAACCACGATGTCCAGCGCTCGGGTCTCCAACTGGTCCATTAGCCGGTGGCTGGCGCCAGTTTCCAGAAGGAAGCGGCACCCTTTCAAGTCCCGTGAGAGGGCCGTCAGCAGACGCGGGGTCACGTCGCTGTCGAAATCCTCGATCACGCCGATCCGAAGCGTAGTGAGGCCGGAGAGGTCGGCCATGGCCAGTTCGGCGCGGGCCTCGGAGGCGGCGTTGAGGATGGTCTGGGCGTGACGGCGGAACATTGCTCCTGCCGGGGTCACGGGCATCGGGCGGCCGGACCGGGCGAGGAGGATTGTGCCGAGGGCGGCTTCGAGGCCGGACAGCTGCTGGCTGACCGCGGAGGGCGAGACGCCCAGGCGGCGGGCGGCAGCCGAGATTGAGCCCTCCTCGGCGGCCGCCACGAAGACCTCGATACCCCAGAGCGTGACGCGGCCCTCAGCCTCGGCCATGGATCAGAGCTTGGAGAGTTTCTTCTGCAACTCGGCGAGTTGCTTCTTGATGTCGGCGATGTCGTCCGGGGAGGCGGGGGGCTCATCCTCCTTGGCGGGGCCCGAACCACTCCAGCCGGGCATCCCGCCCATCATCGTCTTGAGGAAGGCCTCTTGCTGCTTGCGCATCGCCTCGAACCCCGGGACCGAGGCGAGGGGGTTCGGGAAGGCGGTGAGGTTCTCCATCATCTTGGCCTGGCTTTCGCGCAGCATCTCGAAGCTGGTGGCGAGGAACTGCGGCACGACCGACTGCATGCCGGTGGCATAGCTGCGCACGAGGTCGGTCAGCACGTCCACGGGCAGGACGCTTTCGCCCTTGGATTCGTGTTCGGCCACGATCTGCAGAAGGTACTGCCGGGTCAGGTCATCGCCGGTCTTCAGGTCGACGATCTGCACTTCACGCCCCTGGCGAATGAAGCCAGCAATGTCTTCCAGCGTGACGTAATCCGAGGTTTCGGTATTGTAGAGCCTGCGGCTGGCATAGCGCTTGATCAAAAGCGGCTTGTCGGTGTCGGCCATGGTTCCCCCCCGGGATTATGCGCTTGCAGAGAAGCTTAGGGGAGCGTGCGGCAAAAAGAAAGCTCAGGCTTTGGATCGCCTCGCGTCGGCTTCGGCAAAGTGGTCGAGCTGATCCTGCAGCGCCTTGCAGAAGGCCGGGCGGGTGAGGACACGCGAGGTGAAGGCGGCAAGCGCGGGGTAGTCGTCGAGACGCGACCTGATCACGGCTACGCGCAGGATGTCGGCCATCAGAAGATCGGCCACAGTGAAGCGCCCGGCGGCAAGATGGTCGCGGCTGGCAAGGACAGCGTTGAGACGGTCGAGGCGCGAAGCAAGCCAGCCGTCCAGCGGGTTTTCAGGCGGGGAGGTCCGGCCGATGAACCAATAAGGGACAGTCACCATCTCGACCGAGTTCAGCCCGGCAATCACCCATTCCAGAACCTCAGCGCGGCCGAGAGCGTCGCGAGGCATCAGCGTTTCGGACTTTTCGGCGAGGTGCAGCAGGCAAGCCCCGCTTTCGAACAGACGCGTCGCGCCATCGGTCAGGAACGGCACCTGCGCAAAAGGCTGCCGCGTGAGGTGGTCGGCTCCGCGTTCGGCGATCGGGGCGGTGCAGATTGTATAGGGCAGCCCCGCCTCTTCACAGGCCCAGCGCAGCCTGATGTCGCGGACATGCCCGCGCGGGCCTTGCGGCACCCAGTCCCAGGTCCAGATCTCGATTGGATCGGTCATGGGGCAAGCCTAGCGGCGGTCGCAGAAAACGGAAAGGCCCGGGAGTGATCCCGGGCCAGTGGTCCACAACGGTGGTAACTGCAGGGCTTACTTCGCAGCCGCAGCGGCTTTCTTGGCGACCGAAGTCACTTCGGCGGTGGCTTTCTTGACGGCGGCGGTGGCGTCTTCCGACATGTCCTTGCCAGCGGCGAGCATCAACTCGACCGTTTCCATCTGCACTTTCTTGGCGACTTCGGCGAAGGCGGCCAGGTTTTCAGCAGCCATTTCGGCAGCGGCCGAAGCAAAGTCGGTCACCGACTTGGTGTAGTCGGCCGGTTCAGCCTTGGCCTTGGAAACGTCAGCCAGCTTGGCGATGGAATCCTTGGCCCATTTCGAGGTGATCTCGGTCGACTTTTCAGCCGCTTCCAGGGCCACTTTCGAGAATTTCTCGGCGAAAGCGGCCTGGGTCTTGAAGGCATTTTGCAGCGCCGAGGCGTCAACCGGGAAAGAGGCCATCATGTCCTGCACGACTTTGGTGAAGTCCGGGGTCTTGGTCATTGGAATGCTCCGATTCTGAGGGGGCGTGGTGGATTGGTATCCTGTCTTGATGACAGAGATATAGATGCTGCAGTGCAGCATTGCAAGGCCTTTTCTGCATTGCAGCAAAATCTCTGGTTGCGCTGCTTACCCCTGCGCAATGGAGCTGAAACATCAGTCGGCGGGGGTCGCCACCACATAAGTTCCCGGCGCGGAGCAAAGCGAATCGACAGGTATGCGGGCCTTGATCATCGGTCCGGACCTTTCGGCGAGCCATGCGCCCCAGCGCGGCCACCAGCTGCCCTTGTGGAAGGTCGCGGCCTGGCGCCAGTCCTCGGGGTCGCCTGCGACGGGGCCGTCGTTGGTGTAGTGGCCGTACTTGTCTTTGGAAGGCGGGTTGATGATCCCGGCGATGTGGCCGGACTCTGAGAGGATAAAGGTCTTGTCAGACGATCCCATCTGCTTGATGCCGTTGAACGACCCGCGCCAGTGGGCGATGTGGTCGGTCTCGCAGGCGATGGCGCAGAGAGGCAGTTTCACGTCGGCAAGGCTGACGGGCTTCCCAAAGACCTGGAATTCGCCCTTGGCAAAGCCGTCCGCCTGGCAAAGCCCGCGGAGGTACTGGACGGCCATTGTCGCGGGCAGGTTGGTGCCGTCGCCGTTCCAGTAAAGGAGGTCGAAGGCAGGCGGTGCCTCGCCTAGCATGTAGGACTTGATCGCGGGGGTGTAGATCAGGTCGTTCGAGCGCAGGAAGCTGAAGGTCTTGCTCATGAAGAGCTTGGACAGGATGCCGTCGCGTTCGGTCTGGCGTTCGATGCCGTCGACGAAATCGTCGTTGAGAAAGACGCCCACCTCTCCTGGGTCGGAGAAATCGGTGAGGGTGGTGAAGAACGTGGCGGCCTTGACGGACTGATCCCCTGCCTTTTGCAGGTGGGCCAAGGTCAGGCCCAGTGTGGTCCCCGCGATGCAGTAGCCGACGGCGTTGATCTGCGGCTCTCCCGTTATCCGGCGCACCTCGGCCATGGCGCGGAGGTAGCCGTCGCGGATGTAGTCATCCATCGTCGTCCCGGCATAGCTGGAGTCGGGGTTGACCCAGGAGACGACAAAAAGGGTGAAGCCCTGATCCACGATCCACTTGATCAGCGAGTTCTGGGCCTTGAGGTCCATGATGTAGAACTTGTTGATCCAGGGCGGGAAGATCAGCAGGGGGGTCTTGTGGACCTTTTCTGTCGTGGGTTCATACTGGATCAGTTCCAGCATCCGGTTGCGGTAGACCACGGCGCCAGGCGTTGTGGCCAGGTTCTGGCCTACGTGGAACGCCTCGCGGTCGGCCAGCGTGACCAGCAGATCGCCCTGGTTCGATTCGATGTCACGGACCAGGTTCTCCAGCCCCTGCACCAGGCTTTCGCCATCGGTCTCGACCGCGCGTTCCAAGGCGTCAGGGTTGGTGCCCAGGAAATTCGTGGGTGAGAACATGTCGACGATCTGTTTGGTGAAATACTCCACCCGGCGGCGGTCTTCGGGAGTGAGCGTCTCCATGTCACCGACGGCCGTCGTGATGGCGTCGGAGTTCAGCTGGTACTGCTGTTTCAGATAGTTGAAGAAGGGATGCGTTTCCCACAACGGATTGCTGAAGCGACGATCCTTCGGGCCGGGGTCCGGGGGGGCCTTGAACTCGCCCTTGGCGAGGGTCTGCTGCGCCTCGACATAGTGTTTCAGCGTCTTGCCCCAGTAGTTGATTTGATGCTCTACGACTTTTGCTGGGTTCGCCATCATCTCGGCAAAATAGGCGGCGGCGGCCTTCATGTAGACATCGGGGGCGGGTCCATGCAGAGCCGGATCGACCGCGCGGCGGTGGGTCAACGCGGCGGTCAGGCGTTTTGACAACTCCTCAACCTTTGCAAGATTAGCGTTCAGCCGGGCGGCACGGGCTTCGGTGTCATCGGCGGCGGGGGGCTTCTCTTCTGTTGTCATACCAATGTTTCCACCCTATCCTCGCCGCTGTGCAGCATTGCGCCGCCCGGTCCGGTCGGCCATGCGACATATGCCCGCCGGGGTGAGGAGACGTGATGAAGTATATGTTCACCTACGACCTGATGGAAAGCGCCCGCAACACGAATGAGTGGTTGGGTGCCTCGGCCAGGGCCTTTGCCAGTTACCCCGCCTTCGCGATGTCGATGAATCCGATGCTTCCCCTGATGGCCGCCTGGGGCGAGGTGACCGAACGGACATTCGCCCGCATGATCGCCAAGCCCGACTGGGGGATCCGGTCCATCGTCGGGCCAGACGGCACAGATCATCTGGTTGATGTGAAGCCTGTGGTGCAGAAACCATTCGGTGACCTGGTGCAGTTCTTCGTCCGGCGCCGGTCGCCCATGGCGCGGAAGGTGCTTCTGGTTGCGCCAATGTCGGGCCACTATGCCACGCTGCTGCGGTCCACGGTCGCAAGCCTGCTGCCGGATGCCGATGTCTACGTCACCGACTGGCACAATGCGCGCGACATCCCGGTTTCAGCGGGCAAGTTCGATATAGAGGACTACACACTGTATCTGGCCGAGTTCATGAAGGAGCTTGGCCCCGATACGCATGTCATCGCCATTTGCCAGCCGGTGCCCCTGACCTTGGCCGCGACGGCCTATCTTGCGGCCGAAGACCCCGATGCCCAGCCGAAGTCGCTGGTGCTGATTGGTGGGCCGGTCGATCCCGATGCAGCGGCAACCGAAGTCACGGATTTCGGACGCCGGGTCACGATGGGGCAGCTGGAGCATCTGGCGATCCAGCGCGTGGGCTTCAAGCACAAGGGCGCAGGGCGGCTGGTCTATCCCGGACTTCTGCAGCTGCAAAGCTTCATGGCGATGAATGCAGAACGCCACGGCAAGGCCTTTTCGGAGCAGATCTTCCGCGTCTCGCGCGGGGAAGCGTCAGACCATGACGCGCACAACCGGTTCTATGACGAATACCTGGCGGTCATGGACATGACGGCCGAGTTCTACCTGTCCACGGTCGAGCGAATTTTCAAGAACCGCGAGATTGCAACGAATTCCTTTGTGGTCGCGGGCCGCAAGGTCGATTTTGGCGCGATCACCAAGGTTTCGGTGATGACGGTCGAAGGGGCGAACGACGACATATCGGCGCCTGGGCAATGCATTGCGGCGCTGAAGCTCTTGACTGGCCTGTCCGAGGACAAGAAAGGCCACCACCTGGAACCCGGTGCCGGGCACTACGGGATCTTCGCCGGGAAAAGCTGGCGTCTGAACATCCGTCCGCTGGTCCTGAACTTCATCGATCAGGCGGGGGGCAAGCCCAAGCGCCGGATCGCCCTCGCCTCAGGTCAATAGCAGGGTCGGCAGGCGACCGGACAGAAAGGTCTCCAACGCGCGGGTGACGGCCTCGGGCTGTTCAAGCTGTGGCATGTGACCTGAGTCCGGGATGATTTCCAGACAGCCGTGCGGCATCATCGCGGCCAGGAATTCGGCCCGACGACGCGGAACAATGCTGTCTTTTTCGCCGGCAAGGATCAGAGTCGGAATGTTGGCCTTTCGCAGGGCCTTTTGCTGGTCGGGCCGTCGCTGCATCACGCGCAGCTGGCTCTGAAACTGGTCCAGGCCAAGCGTCGCGGCCATGTCCTGAATAAGCTCCACGATGTCGTCGCGCCAAGGGGCGTCGTGCAGGGCCGATGCGGGCAAGAGCTTGGCCACGCTTTCGGCCAGCCGCCCGGTCTTTGCTGCCACCAGAAGCGCCTCCTGGCTTGCGGCGTGCTGCGGCGTCTCGGGCAGGGGGTCGGTGGCAATCAAGGCGATGCGGCTGACCGCTTCCGGTTTGCGCCGCAGGATCTCGATGGCGATATTGCCGCCCAGTCCATGCCCGATCAGCGAAAACCGCGGGGGAAGATGCTGGATCGCCTCGGTAACAAGCTGTTCCATGGACTCTGCCTGGCCGATCGGCAGAACCAGCGCGGGCCGGGTTGCGCCCAGCCGGACGAGCTGCGGCATGAAACTGCGGGCGTCCGCCATGAAGCCGGGAACCAGAACCACGGGTTCGGAAAGAGGCGGTGCCTTGATGCTTGAGTGTAGCATTTCTGCATGTGCCTTCTGCCAACGCATCAAGCAAGGTACGTCACAACTTATTGGGCACAAAGCAACTATTTCGATAGTATTCAGACGGAATGGCCTGCGTGCAACAGTGGCTTGTGTTCGAAATATGTAAGTGCGGCTAATTCCCCGCCGCTGTCGCGCTGCGGTTTGCCAGCAGCGAGTCGATGGTTTCGGTCAAAAGCGCCAGACAGTCCGGCGAGGAAAAGCGGTGGTCAGCCCCCTTGACCATGGTCAGACGGATGTCGGGTCCTTGCGCATGATCCAGAAGCATAAGTGCCACTTGAGGGGGAACATCGACATCGACTGTGCCCTGCAGCAGGCGGACTGGAACCGGCAGGATCAACGGACTTTGCAACACCAGATTGCGCCGCCCGTCCTCGATCAGGCGAAGCGTTATGGGATAGGGTTCGGCCGCATAGGCGGACGGGCGCAGGAAGACGCCCTCGGCCAAAAGCTCGGCGCGCTGGGCAGGGGAGAACTCGGCCTCCCACATCCGTTCGGTAAAGTCGGGGGCGGCGGCGATTCCGATCAGGGCTGCAACCCTCTCCGGCATGTCGCGGGTCAGAAGGAGGGCAATCCAGCCGCCCATGGAGGACCCGACCAGGACTTGCGGCCCTTCAGTCAGGGTGTCGATCACGGCGGCAGCATCGTCACGCCAGTCGCTGATCGAACCGTCGACGAAAGACCCGTGCGACTGGCCGTGACCCGAATAATCGAACCGGAGGAAAGCGTGGCCCGTTGCCTGTGCCCAAGCCTCAAGGTGCAGGGCCTTTGCCCCAGTCATGTCCGAGCGGAAGCCCCCCAGGAACACGACGCCCGGGCCTTTGCCGGGGGTCTGGTGATAGGCGATGTGACGGCCTTGCGGGGTGGTGAGATAAGTGGTCATGGCTGCAATATAGGCATGCTTTGCAAAGGCTGTGAGGCCCAGGTGCGGGGGACGCGCGAAGTCTCGCGCATGGCTTGACTTCGACCCGCCGCAGGGGCATCAAACGCGCCAACATAACCCGCAACCGGGCGTTTCGTAGGCGCCAAACTGACGAGGAGAAGGCCATGGGCCAGATTTCCCTGACATTTCCTGATGGCAACACGCGTGTCTATGACGCGGGCGTGACCCCTGCCGAAGTGGCGGCGAGCATTGCGCCGTCGCTGGCGAAGGCATCTCTTTCCGCGCAGGTGAACGGTAAACACTGGGACCTGCAGTGGCCGATCACCTCGGATGCGACGATTTCGCTCAACACGCTTAAGGACGATGCGGCGGCGCTGGAGCTGATCCGGCATGACCTGGCGCATATCATGGCCCGCGCGGTGCAGGAAATCTGGCCGGAGGTGAAGGTCACGATCGGGCCGGTGCGCGATCAGGGCTGGTTCTATGACTTCGACCGGGAGGAGCCGTTCACGCCCGAGGACCTGGGTGCCATTGAAGCGAAGATGAAGCAGATCATCAACGCGCGTGAGCCGGTGCGGACGGAAGTGTGGGAGCGGGCGCGGGCGGTGGAGTACTACCGGGGCCGGGGCGAGCCGTTCAGCACCTGCAGCACACGGGGCAGGTTCCGGCGGATGCCTTCAAGCTGACGCATGTCGCGGGGGCCTACTGGCTGGGCGATGCCAGCCGCCCCATGCTCCAGCGCATCTACGGCGTTGCGTTCAAGAACCGCGACGACCTGAAGGCGCACCTCACGATGCTGGAGGAGGCCGCCAAGCGCGACCACCGCAAGCTTGGCCGCGAGATGGAACTGTTCCACCTGCAGGAAGAAGCGCCGGGCATGGTCTTCTGGCATCCGAACGGCTGGACGATCTACCGCCAGCTTGAGGATTACATGCGCGGCCGTCTGCGCCAGGCGGGCTACAAGGAAATCAAGACGCCGCAAGTCGTGGACCGGGTCTTGTGGGAGAAGTCAGGCCACTGGGAGGCCTACCGCGAGAACATGTTCATCGTGGAGGTCGACGAGGAAGGCGCCAAGGAAAAGCGGATCAACGCGCTGCGGGTCGTGCCATCGGTATGAGTCCTCGGGGTCCATGCACGGGCTGATGCGGGTGCGCGGGTTTACCCAGGACGACGCGCATATCTTTTGCACGGAAGACCAGATCGAGTCCGAATGCGCCGGGTTCATCCGGCTGTTGTCTTCGGTCTACAAGGACCTGGGCTTTGACAGTTTCGACATCAAGCTGTCCACCCGGCCCGAAGTGCGGATCGGCACGGATGAGCAGTGGGACAAAGTAGAAGGCGCGCTGCAGGGCGCGATTGAAAGCCTTGGACTGCCCTACGAGATCAACCCCGGCGATGGGGCCTTCTATGGGCCGAAGCTGGACTTCAAACTGACCGACGCCATCGGGCGGCAGTGGCAGTGCGGGACCTTCCAGGTGGACGCTCAGCTGCCGCACCGGCTTGGCGCGGAATATGTCGGCGAGGATGGGGCAAAGCACATGCCCTACATGCTGCACCGTGCGGTCTTGGGGTCCTTCGAGCGTTTCATCGGCATTCTTCTGGAAAACTATGCCGGCAAGCTACCGTTCTGGCTGGCCCCACGGCAGGTCGTCGTGGCCAGCATCGTCTCGGACGCGGACCCCTTCGTGCATGAGGTGGTGGCCGCGCTGCGGAAGGCCGGGGTCCGGGCCGAGGCGGATGTGCGCAACGAAAAGATCAACTACAAGGTCCGCGAGCATTCCGTGGGCAAGGTTCCGGTGATCCTGGCCATCGGGATGCAGGAGGTCGAGGGCCGGACTGTTTCAGTTCGCCGCCTGGGCGAGACCCGCACTGAAACGATTTCCCTTGATCAGGCGGTCTCAACCTTCGGTTTTGAGGCCCTGCCACCAGCAGGAAATTAAGTCAAATCAGCATCTTGTCTATGAAGGCCCCAGCAAAGGCTGGGGCTTTCTCGTTCTGAGCGTCTGCCAAGCTCGTCACGAAAACGTGGGTCGCGGTCGCGGCTTGTAATATCTGGCACAGGGGTGCGAACTGAATGTTGCGCCGCACTGAAAGTGGCCGATGCACACACGCCGGACCTTGTCCGGGGTCAACCAACCGAAAGGATCTCACCATGTCTTACCAGTCCAAATCGCTTGTGATCGCCGGCGCTCTTGCTACCGCTCTGTCGGGCCTTGCCGGGATGGCCCATGCCCAGGAAAATGAAAAGTGCTTTGGCGTATCGCTGGCTGGCCAGAACGACTGCGCTGCTGGCGAAGGCACCACCTGCGCCGGGACTTCGAAGGTCGACTACCAGGGCAACGCCTGGAAACTGGTCCCGGCTGGCACTTGCGAGACGATGGAAGTGCCTGCGGGCGAGGACGGGATGGCGCGCAAGGGCTCGCTGACCGCGCTGGAGCGTGACCTGCCGGCCGCCTGATATCGCTTGCCCCCTGGCCAATTGGCCGGGGGGCACCAAAAGACCGGGGGATAGAATGCTGGACCAGACCCTGAAAGGGCTGCCCGCGAAGCCGGGCGTCGGCTACAAACCGCAGCACTTCGCCGCAATCATGGCCGACCCCGGACCCGTGGGCTGGCTGGAAGTGCATGCCGAAAACTACATGGGCGCAGGCGGGCGACCGTTGGCCCAATTGCGCCATCTGGCCGAGCGCTTTCCGATATCGGTCCACGGGGTCGGCCTGTCGATCGGGGGCGAGGGTCCGTTGGACATCGACCATCTGGCGCGGCTGAAGTCGCTTTGCAGCTGGCTCAACCCAGCCAGTTTCTCGGAGCATCTGGCCTGGTCGACGCATGACGGAGCCTATCTCAACGACCTTTTGCCACTGCCGTACACGCCCGCCACGCTGGCGCGGGTCTGCAATCATATCGACCAGGTGCAAGAAGTGCTGGGGCGCCGGATGCTTCTGGAAAACCCGTCAACCTATATTGCGTTTGCCGAGACCGCGCTGGAAGAGACCGACTTCCTGACCGAGATCGCCCGCCGCACCGGCTGTGGCCTGCTTCTGGACGTGAACAACGTCTATGTCTCTGGAATCAATCAGAATTATGCGCCCGAAGCCTATCTGGACGCTTTCCCCTTGCATCTGGTGGGCGAGATCCATCTTGGCGGCCACGCTGAAGATTGCGACGATCACGGCAACCGGCTGTTGATCGACAGCCACGGGGCCGAGGTGGTCGATCCGGTCTGGGCGCTTTATGCCCGGGTGATCCGGCAGGGGGGGCCGAAGCCTACGCTGATCGAATGGGACAACGATGTGCCGGACTGGCTGGTGCTTGCCGCAGAGGCCGCATGTGCCGCCATGATCCTGGAGCCCGCGGCATGAGCCAGACACAGTTCGCTGCGGCGCTGCTGGACCCAGAGGCGGAACTGCCCGCTGGTGTGGTCGACTCCTTGGGCCGACCCGCGCCAAAGCGGTTTGCGGTCTATCGGAACAACGTTGCGTCCTCTCTGACCCGCGCGCTTGAGGCGGCGTTTCCGACCGTACGCAAGCTGGTCGGGGACGAATTCTTTGGCGCAATGGCCGTGCTTTTCCTGCGCGCCCACCCGCCACGGTCGCAAATGCTGATGCAGTATGGCGATGCTTTTCCGGATTGGCTGGCTGCTTTCCCCCCGGTTGCGCATCTGGGCTATTTGCCCGATGTGGCGCGGCTGGATCAGGCGATGCGGGAAAGCTATCACGCCGCCGACAGCACGCCCTTGCCCGAGGTAGAGTTTCACCGGCTGCTGGGCGAAGACATCGGAAGCCTGCGGCTGATCCTGGCCCCGTCGCTGCGCCTTGTTCAGTCGCGCTGGCCGCTGGCGGCGATTTGGGCGGTAAACCACAGTGACGACAAGCCACCGATGGTCGGGGCTCAGGACGTCGTGGTGCTGCGCCCGCTGTTCGATCCGCGACCGCATCCCGTACCGGCAGGAGGCGGGGCCCTCCTGTCGGGCCTCTTGCAGGGAAAGAGACTGGGCGAAAGCATCGATCTTGCCGGGGAAAGCCTCGATTTGTCGGCGGTCCTTGGATTGCTGATTGCGGGCAAAGCCATAGTGGGAGTTTCCAAATGACACTTTTGTCCTCGGCCAGTCGACTGGCCGGTTTCGCAGATCGTACCGGGGACTGGCTGCTGCCGACCCTGGCCCGCCTGGTCTTTGCCGCTGTTCTCTTGTCTTACTTTCTGACCTCGGCCGGGACCAAACTGGATGGCCTTTTCTCGCCGTCCATAGGTGCCTACGCCCAGATCTATCCGCGACTGTTCGAGACGGTCGGATATGACCCGTCGGGGCTTGCCATCTGGCAAAAGCTTGTAGTGCTGTTCGGGGCTTGGGCAGAGGTTGTTCTGCCGGTCCTGATCGTGCTTGGCCTCGCCACCCGGCTTGCAGCCCTCGGCATGATGGGCTTTGTCCTTATCCAGAGCCTGACCGATGTCTACGGCCATGGTTCCGCCTGGGGCGCGTGGTTCGATCCGGCTTCAGATGCGCTGATTCTGGACCAAAGGGCGCTCTGGATGCTGCTTCTTGTGGCACTGCTGCTGAAGGGGGCAGGGCCTCTCTCAGCGGATCGCCTGCTGCGTGCTGCCTTCCCGCGCCTTGCAACTTGATTTTCGGCAAATCCTTGGCATCATCGCCACAGTGACGACAGATTTCCTGACCGGCTCTCTGAACGAAGCCCTGGAAGACCTGGTGGCACGGCCTGCGGTAATGGCGCCGCAGGGGGTTCTGAGAGGAGAAGCGGAATGCCGACGGGCACCGTGAAATGGTTCAATTCGACGAAGGGCTACGGGTTCATCGCCCCGGATGACGGCGGTAAGGACGTGTTTGTCCACATCTCGGCGGTCGAGCGCGCCGGGCTGAAAGGGCTGAACGACAACCAGAAGATCGGCTACGAACTGCAGTCGGGCCGCGACGGCAAACAGTCGGCCGGCGACCTGCGCCTGCTTTAAGCGGTCAGCGCGGCTTCGGTCGCGCTGTCCCATCCGAGGTACCAGCGATCCCCGTCCTGGATGACCGGCCGTTTCATGACGGTCGGCTGAGCCATGATCTGCGCCTCGGGGTCGGAGGCTTTCAGGAAATCGTTGAAGCTGCGGTAGGTGGTGGACTGCTGGTTCACCGCTCTGGACCCGAATTCCTGGACGATCCGGTCGACCTCGTCCACAGTGAGCGGGGTCGCGCGGATGTCGCGGAAGGTCACCTCTTTTCCGGCGGCTTGCAGGGATTTCAGGGCCTTCTTGCAGGTGTCGCAGGTGGGGATGCCGAAAAGGATCATGGGCAAGGTCCTTCGTGTCCACGCGTGGACAGGGTGGGGAGTATCAAGGATTTCAACAGCTTGGCTGTGGACGTTCAGGGTTTCTTAACACATACCACGGGGGCCGCAAAGGCCTCTAGCCGTGGATTGCCCGGGTGACCCAAACCCCCACCCAGGCCGAGACCGCCGTCAGCGTGCCGCCCCACAGCGTATCGGTCGCGACCATCGTCCAGTGCCAGTCCTTCATGATCGACCACGAGGTGAATTCATAGGTCCCATAGGCCATCAACCCGATGATCAGCGCCGGAAGCAGCACGGGCGCGCCGGTCTTTAGCGCGGGGAGCGAGACGAGGTACACAAGGCCCGCGACATAAGCGAGGTAGAAAAGCGCGGCGGGGGCTAGCCGGATGGGTTCCGCCATCAGGGGGCCGATGTGGCGGGTGAAGAGGGGCTTCATCACCAGCGTCAGCATGATCGCATCAAGGATCAGAAAAACGGCGGCGGTCGCGGCGAAAAGCGTGAGGGTCATCTGGTGGCTCCTTCGGCGGAAAAGGTAGCACGGGCCGGGGGGCTGACCAGCGCCGACTTGCAACCGTCGCCGGTTCCGGGCGTTATCCTTGCAAACGCGGCACTGGCCCCGCGCCCAAGATGAGGACCCACGATGCGCAGACTGACCCTCCCCCTGATGCTGGCGACAAGCCTTGCCCTGACGGCCCCGGCGGCCCCGGCGCAGGATCTGGAGGAGATTCTGGGCGGCATCGCCGACAGCCTGTTGCAGCAGGAACTGGACAAGCAGGCCTTTATCGCCGCGCAGAATGCGAACACGGTCACGGCCTACCGCAACTATCTGAAGAAGTACCCCAACGGCCTGTACCGGGTGAACGCCGAACGGGCACTGGCCCGGCTGGGCGCGCCCATCGACGGCTCGGTCGAGGCGGCGGCGGCTGCCGAGGCGAAGCTGGGGATCACCGCATCGCAGCGCGTCGCTGTGCAACGGGAACTGACGCGGCTGGGCTATTCCACCGGCGGCACGGATGGCGTCTGGGGCCGCAACACCCGCAACGCGATTGCGACCTGGCAGCGCGACCGGAAGGAAAAGGTCACGGGCTATGTGACCGAGGCGCAGCTGAAAGTGCTGTTGAAAAGCGCCGTCGTGGTGCCGCCGCCGGAGGAGGTTGATCCGGGTGTCCTGACCCCGGCAGAGATCGAGGCGTCGCTGAAGCTGACCCGCGCGCAGCGGACGGCGGTGCAGAAGCAGCTGATCACGCTGGGTTACGACGCGGGCGTGGCGGATGGCCTTTGGGGGTCGAAGACGCGGGCCGCGATCAAGGCCTGGCAGAAGGCCAACAAGAAGACCCAGACCAGCTATGTGACGGCGGCACAGGTCAAGCTGATCGCCGACCAGGCCGCGAAAGTGGCCCCCCCGCCCGCGCCCACCAACGAGGCGGCGCTGGAAGAACAGCTTCTGGAGCTGTCGGTCGAGGAACGCGCCGACCTGCAGGTCCGGCTGATGCGGCTGGGCTATGACACCGGCCGCACCGACGGAACCTTCGGAGCCGCCACCCGCCGGGCCATCGGCGCCTGGCAGGCCGACGAGGGCGAGCGGGTCACGGGCTATCTGACGGCCGACCAGGTGCGGCTGATCTGGGTGCAGACGGGGCGGTGAGACCCGACCCCGCTTGTGCGGGGTGAAAACGGTCCGGTGGACCGTTTTCAGGGTCGAACGCTTGCGCGGGCGGGAGGGCGATGCGGGCGGGGCGGCGTTTGGGCCTATGTCGGCAGTCGTGGCACGTCCCGACCTACGGGTTCTAATTCTCAGCCTTCTTTGCCAGTAGGTAGTTTGCGAACGCACTGCACGAAATTAACATGTACCTTGCATCTGCTTGAGTCAGCGAAGGCTCATCAAGCAGTGCGTGGCGAATGCCTTCCGCGTCAGAAGTATAGGCGTATAGTTTTTCAAAACCATCGCGCAATGCAGGATGAATATTGAACTCTGCTATTGCACTTCGAAGAGGCTTTGCAATACCGCCTGGTTTCTGACCTGTCACAAAGGACACTGCGGACTCGATGGCTGAGACGGACTCCTTAATGCTGTTTCGATAGTCAGGGTTTGGCAGGTGGCTGTAGAGCTGCGCTGCGCGCTGAATGTGAGACCGGACTCCGACTGAGTGATCTTGCAAAATAGCATCTTCGATCTCCTTCCTCTCGGCCTCATCAGAAATTCTGATTAAGATGGTGTCTGCAAATCTAAATGCTGCTCTCTCCCGCTCAAACAGCATGTTGCAGGAACTGGTGAATTCATCAGATATTGAGGATCCGGGTGAAGTGTTTGCTAAGAATTCGATGAATTCATACACCTTGAAGAAAGGAAATTCCTTGAAGCGACTGCGGAGGATCTGAAGCGCGCTTTCAGGATTTCGCGGTCGGTCATCTACAGATTCCTTAAAGAAACTAAACCAGATGGCCCTTGATATTCTGTCAAAACCGGATCCATAGCCTACAATCCTTTCAATGATATCGCGTTCTGCGATATCCTTGATGAAATAAATTCTGCTCAAATCCCATAAGCCGTCCCGAAGTGTATTCGGCATTGCGGTCTCTGACAAGTCGGTTTGGGCAGGCTCATACCCAAATCTGTTGGAGAAATTGCTCACCCCCAAACCTCCACAAACTCCCTCCACTCGCCCTTGCTCATCCCAGACGCCTCTTGCGTCACCGCTTCCCCGGCCAGCCGTCGCTTCAGCACCGCAATCGCCTTCGCAGAGAGCGTCACTCCGCCCATCCGGTAGTCCTCGAACGCCGCGTAGGCCAGGGGGACCCAGTCGCGCACGGTGGCCGCAATCGCCTCGGCGTAGACGCGGATTTCGTATTGGGCGTGGGGGTCGGCGCGCAGGCGCAGGAAGTGGAAGAGGTTGTGCAGGTCGACCTTCCA
>JALOTD010000055.1 GCA_025458105.1 Tabrizicola sp.
TCTGACATGGCAGCGAGCTATCTCGAAGCCTCGCTCGACCGGCTTGGCGCGCCCGTCCAGCGGGACGACACGATCGAGATCTGCATTAACCCCGACGGGAAGGTCTGGGGCGAGTTTCAGGGCGATCATTTCATGCGCGGCCTCGGCACGCCGCTGACCCAGACCGAGATCAAGGACCTCGGCAACCAGATCGCCTCGGCTGCGTCGACGACGCTCAGCCAGAAGAAGCCCATCGTCTCGGTCTCGATCCTCTATCGCGACCGGCCGATCCGGGCGCAAGTCATCCAGCCGCCGGCCGTCGAGGGTGGTTTCTCGATCTCGCTGCGGTTCTTCTCCTCGCTGCCGCTGGAGGCTATCAAGCTTAGCTTCCTCTACGGAAAGGAACGCAGCCTCGAAGGCCTGCGCCGCGAACGCAACGCCGCCCTGCGCAATGTGGTGGCCTCCGGCGATATCGACGCAGCCCTGCGGTTCTGCGTCGAGAACAAGCTCAACATGATCGTCTCGGGCGGCACCTCGACCGGCAAGACCGTCGCGGCGCGCAAGATCCTCTCGCTGATCCCGTCCGAGGAGCGGATCATCACCATCGAGGAGGCGGCCGAGCTGCGCCCCGAGCAGCCGAATGCCGTGACCCTGATTGCCGACCGGGACGCGGACGCCCGCAGCGCGGATGTGCTTCTGGCCTCGACCCTGCGGATGCGGCCCGACCGGATCGTGCTGGGTGAGGTCAGGGGCCGCGAGGCCATGACCTTTCTCGAGGCGATCAACACCGGGCATGGCGGCTCGCTCACCACGCTGCATGCCGAGACCCCGCAACTTGCTGTTCGTCGCCTCGCCATCGCCGCCCTGAAAACGGATGTGCCGATGACCTATGCCGACATGGTCGACTACATCGAGGGCTCCATCGACGTGATCATCCAGGCAGGACGCCATGACGGCGCCCGCGGCATCACCGAGTTCTTCCTGCCAGGGCAGGCAAGACATCCATACACGAACACGGCCGGAACCGAGGGCACCAAGCGCCCTGCGGTTGCCGCCGAATGACCCGAAAGGAAACCCCCATGCACAAGATCACCCTCGCCGCCGCTGTCACCCTGCTGGCCGCGCCGCTCGCGGCCCAGACTGCGCCTCAGGTCACGAACGATCTCACCGTGACCATGTCACCCCAGCAGTACCGGATCTGCAACGATCGCCCCGAACGCCCGACCTGGATGGATGAAGTTCACCCGCGCGAGGCCTACAAGGCGCTGACGTTGATGGATCTGTACGAACTGCGCGCATGGGAACAGATCGTCGATACGGGCAACTGCGGCTGCGAAGTCCGCTTCCCGGCATGGGAAGATGCCTCTGAAGAGTTCAACGAACGGTATCGCCTGGCATCAGCCGCGGAACATACGTCAGCGCAGCGGGACATCCGGCAGAAGCGCAACGATCTGCGCCATGCGGTTCAGGATATCTGCGAAGCTCAGGGCAACTGGTAATGAGCGTCGTCAGCTGGATGGTCGAAACCGCCGACGGTTTCCTTGTCGATGCTGCCGAGTCCCAGTTCGGGGCTGTGGCGAGCAATACCGGCACGATCGTCCTTCTGATGGTCACGCTTTCCCTGATCGGCGTCTGTATCAACATGGCCTTCCAGTTCCGCAGCATGGATGGGGCAAGCTTCTTCTGGTACCTGATCAAGCTGACACTGATAGGCCTCTTCGCGTTTAACTGGGCCAATTTCAACGCGGTGTCCAACGCCGTGATCGGAGGCCTCGACTATGTCGCCGGCGCGCTGGTTTCGTCGGTCGGCGGAGGTGGCGCAGGCGCAACCCATTTCGCGGGAGAATTCGACAACCTGATCGAGCGCTTCGCGACATATCTGAACGCGATCGGCAACAATTTGAACTGGATGACGGGCGCGATCCTCGGCGGTATCGGACTGGTGCTACTGAGTCTCCTCGGCTTCATGACCGGCATCGTCCTCATCTTCGCCAAGATGATGCTGACTCTGATGCTTGGCCTTGCGCCGATCATGATCGCGCTGTCGCTCTTCGATGCGACCAAGGACTTCTTTCACAGGTGGGTCTCGACGACGATCAGCTACGCCTTCTACCCCATCGTCATCGCCGCCATGTTCTCGACCGTTGTCGGCATGGCAAACTCGCTTTTGGCTCAGCTCGGCGACCCTAACTCGGCGACCAACATCGGCTCGCTGGTGCCGTTCTTCGTCATGGTCTTTCTGGCCAAGGGCTTCGTCGCGGCAACGCCCCTGATCGTGCGGGGGATTTCGGGGAACCTGATGGTGGCAGCAGCACCGGCGATCGTCAGCGGTTCTGCAGGAGTGCTGCGGGGGCTCGTGAATACCGCAGGTGTGCAGGGCAGGGCGCGGATCGGCGCGCTCACTTCCGGGGAAGCGATCGGGCGCGGGGCAGGGCAGGCACCCGCCGCTGTGCGCAGCGCCGCAGCGACAGCAAGCGCGCAGGTGGTCAGAATTGCGAAAAGGGCCAATCGGTTGGGGCAAGGCGAATTGAAGTGACAAGTCGTGTTCAGACTTGATACCTGCGCGTCAAAGGGTGGGTTACGTCAGAAAGAATTGAGCGGCCGCAGGCACTGCGCTCGAAGGCCACATGCCCCTTTCTGTGCCACGTAACACAATCAAAGCAGACCTATGTTCTGCCATTTCGAACGTCCGCTCCGTCCGCAAAGCAACCGCCAGGCACGATGAGTACCATCGGTTGCCACAGAGGCCCCAAAATGTCGCCCTACATCGGCATGCGTCAGATAATGTCATTCTTATCATTGCTTTATTCTTCTGTTACGCTGACCCTAGCAGCCCGAGAGACGCAGCATGGTGCGGACCCCCGGGGGGGTGGAGGCACAGATGGTCGGCACGATGGCAATCGACTACCGTCCGATCAGCGATCTGATCGCCCATGGCCGGAAGCATACGGGAGCGCAGGTTGCGCTGATCGCCGGAACGATCCGGGAGTTCGGGTTTACTAGCCGGCTTCTTGTCGACGACCAGATCGGGATCATCGCTGGGCAGGGTCGGGTGATGATGGCGCGCAAGGTAGGACCCGGTCATCGAACCAGAATGGGGCCTTGTGCCTCAGGAGGGCTGTGAAAGGCGGTACGGCACTTCGGGCAACTGTGTCGGCGAATGCCGCAGCCTTTGCGGCGGATCTGGCCCCGGTGTTGGCAGACATCCGTGCTAAGGGGCACTCATCCCTGCGAGCCATCGCGGCGGAACTGACGGCACGCGGGATCAAGACCAGGAGGGGTGGGGCGTGGGGGGCGGGGAATGTACGAGGCCTGCAGCGGCTGCTACGGCAGTAGGGTTCGTAGCCCCGAGTTGACAGGATTGCCCGGATCATTCGACGTCGGAACGACAGGTTGTCCGCGAGCGTTTTGCATGCCACCGTCGTTTCATGCAACGTGAACCCAGCAAAGGCCTTACCACCCTCGCGACGCTTGCAGCGATCCTGCTTCTCGCAACGCTGACCCTCACGCTCCAGACCCGTACGGCCGCCGACCTCCGCCTCGTCGCCCGCCTGACCGACGATCTGGAAAGCCGGGCTGCCAAGGACAGCCTCACCGACCGCCTCCGCCCCCTGATCGCGCAAGCGATGGCTGGCTCACCCAACACTGGCCTGATACTCGACAGCACCCCCCTGATCCTGACCGAGGCGGGCCGCGATTGGGAGATCCGGGTCCAGGATGTCGAGGGC
The DNA here is from genome assembly GCA_025458105.1 of Tabrizicola sp. Taxonomy (GTDB): domain Bacteria; phylum Pseudomonadota; class Alphaproteobacteria; order Rhodobacterales; family Rhodobacteraceae; genus Tabrizicola. Next base: position 3,708 of record JALOTD010000055.1, read on the forward strand.
CAGCTCGATCTCTACCTTGCCCCGCCCGACCTCCTGAACCTCCTCCCTATCCCGCCGGAAACCGCCACCCTCCGCGCCCGCGAACTTGCCCGGCTTCCCCCTGGCACCCGCTTCCCCGTCCTGCCCATGACCGCCGCCCGCTTCGGCATTGACCCGGCCCCGCTTGACGGCCTGATCACCCAGAGCGCCAGCACAGGCATGCTCCGCCTGAGGACCGCGCCCGAGGCCCTCCGCAACGCAAGCCTCCTCCCCGGTCCACGAGAGACCGAACAAGTCACCCGCGTCGCGATCAGTATTCGCGAAGTTCGGCCGTAAGCCGCCGCCCGCCAACCCCCGTCCCGCCGCAGGTCTGGCAGCCGGCTCCGCCGCATGCCGTACAAGGGGTCAACAACAACTCCTGCCCCAGGACGCCGCGCAGCACGTCGCGGACCAGGAACTCGGGCACGCCAAGGTCGACCAGCCGGTTCAACGCACCCGCCGCCGAGTTGGTGTGCAAGGTCGACAGGACCAGCCGCCCAACTTGCGCTGCCCGGACGGCGATCTCGGCGGTCTCGGCATCGCGGATTTCGCCGATCAGGATGACGTTGGGGTCGTGCCGCAGCACTCCGCGCAACACCCGGGCGAAGGTCAGGCCGATCTCTTCCTGCACCTGCACCTGCTGCACGCCGCGAAGGTTGTATTCGACCGGGTCTTCGACAGTCACGATCTTGCGGCGCGGCTGGTTCAGGTGCGCGACAGCCGTGTAGAGCGTCGTCGTCTTCCCCGATCCCGTCGGCCCGGTTACCAGGAAAAGCCCGCTTGGCCGGTCAAGGATCGCCTTGATCCTGGCGACGATGTCGGCATCGAACCCCAGCCTGTCCCAGCCCAACCGCAAAGCCTTGGGGTCAAGCACGCGCGCAACGATGCTTTCGCCGTAGGAGGTGGGCAGGGAGGAGAAGCGAAAGTCCACCTTGCGCCCCGCGATGGTGGCCTCAAGCCGACCATCCTGCGGCAGGCGGCGTTCGGCGACATTTGCGCCCGCCATCACCTTCAGTCGGGCAATCACCGCCGCCGCGTCCAGCGACGGGTCGACGCGCTGGGGGACCAGGAGGCCGTTCAACCGGAAGCGCACGGCATAACCGTCCTCGGCGCATTCGACATGCACATCGGACGCACCTTGCAGGACGGCGTCGGTCAATTTCTCTTGCACAAAGCGGATGACGGGGCCGTCAGTTTCTGCACGCCGCAGGGCTTCGGCGTCGCGCTGTGCCTGCACGTCGCTTCCCGTGATCGGTTGGGCTGCCGGGGTTTCAAGTTGGGCAAGAAGGGTGCGAATGGTGGCGGTCGTCGCCCCTACCGGCGCGACCGGGCGATCCAGATGAAAGGCTATCTCCTCCAGGAGCGCGGCGTTGCCGGGATCATTGGTGGCGATGCGGATGTTCGAGGTGGCAGATTCCACAGGTACGATAACGCGGCTTGTCAAATAGGGCAGGGTAAGGGTGCGCGCCAAGTTCGGGTCAGGGCGGGCTTGCGAAGGGTCAACCATGTCGACCGCCAGAATTTGGCACAGAATTGGCAAGAGGTCCGCTTCCTCGACCAGGCCCAGGCGCAACAGGATCCGGTCAACGCGACCCTGGTCTTGCGCGGCTACGGCCCTTGCCCGTTCAACGGAGCGCCCGTCAATCAGGCCTTGGCTGGCGAGGCTGATCAGAAGCTGATCGTCGGCAGTCTGCGCTCCAATCCCGTCTGGCAATTGCCCGGCTCCTCGCCTTAGACTTGTATCGACGAAACGATAGTCTCGCCCGAATGTCCGGGCCAGCAGAAATGAGCAGAGCGCCGTGCAACAGATGGACATAGGCGGAACCGCCAGAAGCTGGGCGCGCCGGTTTAGTGGCGTCCTTCTGCCGGATGCGCTCTTCTTGCCCGGGTTGCCGCGCGCAGCCCCGGAAGAAATCCGCGTGACGACCCTGCCGCTGGACGAAGCCGCTCGCTTGGCGGTGAAGCGGGCCAGACGTCCGATCCTGGCACTCCTCAGCCCCGACCTCTGTCTGCGAAGGATGGTCTTGCTGCCGAAAGCCGTGGGCGCGAAGGCAGACGCGGCAATCGCGCTGCAACTGCGCCAGACACTCCCCGGCCAGGCTCAGGGGCTGATCTGGCGTGCTGAACCTGTCGGGCGGAAGGGGGCCCAGGTCGAGTACGAAGTTTGCATTCTTCGGCATGCCCAAGTTGATGCCCTTTTGGCCGAGCTTCGCGAGTTGGGTGCTGTTGCCTCTGCGGTGAAGTTAGAGGGGAAGACCGTAGCTCCGCTTTGGCAGCAGGCTCCCGTCGCCGTAAAGGCGATGGCAAACTGGATGGCCTTTTCAGCGCTTTGCGTGGCTGGAATTGCGTTTGCGACGGCCATTTTCATTGAACTGAAGCGTCAGGACCTTGCCGATCTTGTAGCCACCCGGTCCGAACGGGTAGCCGCATTGGAAGAGCGTGTCTTGACCCGGAAGGCTGAAGCAGAAAAGGGCAGAGAGGGTGCGGCAGGTGCGCTAAGTGACCTGACCTTGTTTTCGGCTCAGGCGCGCAGACTGCAGGTCCTGACTGATCTGACCGAGGTTCTTCCCGACGCGGTCTGGATTTCCGAGCTTTCAATCTCGGGCGATCAACTGGTGCTGTCCGGCTTTGCGGTGGGCGAGGTGACCGAGGTCATCAGCCTCTTGCAGGCGCAACCCTGGGCAAGCGAGGTCAAGTTGAACGGGGCCATCGCCTACGACAGTTATTCGGGCCAGAACCGGTTTGACCTTGGGTTGACGCTGGTTGTGGATGATCCGGCATGATTGCGGTGTTGCGCCAGCTGATCCCCGGAATGCTGGTGCTCGCGGCCCTGTCCGCGGCCACCGTGGCCCTCATCACTGCGCCAGGCCGCGCAAACCTTGCCGACTTGCACGTCGAGGCGGTCCGACTTGCTGAACGAGAGCGTGAACTTGTCAACCGCCTTGCCGCCATTCAGGCGGAAGAGGCGGGACGGTTGCAGCTGCCTGACGGGCTTGTGTGGGACACCGAGGGCCTTAAACCGGTCGACATCGCCATGCAGGAAGCCCTTGTTGCTGCTGCGGGCGCAGCAGGACTGCAGCTGGTTAGCTTCGGACAATCTGCGGTGCCCGAGAAGTCAGACCTAGCGACCCTGGGCTTCGAGGTTGAATTGACCGGGACTCATGAGGGGCTTGCGCGGTTCCTATCGAACATTGAAGCCATGTCCCCGGCGCTGGCCGTTTCCTACCTGTGGCTACGGCAACTGCCGCCGGATCCGACGAAAGCGGGCGCACCGATCAGCATCCGGATGACCGTCTGGGGCTTTCGCACGCAGGCGGATGCGCCATGAGGGCGGCAAACCTTTTTCCCCCGGTAGGTTGGCTGATTTCGACGGCTGTCGCGGGAGTAACGGGTCTGGCCTTGCAGAGTGGTGACTCACCTCCGGTTGCCGATTATGCAGCGGCGTTAGCGTCCGACGATCAGAAAGCGCAAGTGACACTGTCGCTTCCCATCCGGGCTGATCCCGAGCGAGCGCTGGCCGAATTCCGTGAACGTCCCCTTCTGGCTGAAGGACGGCGTCCAATTCTGCCCGCACCCCCCGAAGCCAAAGAGGTGATTGAGCCGGAAATCCCACCGCCGACGGTGGTCGAAACCCCGCCAGCGCGGCCCGCGCTGGTCATGCTCGGGTCAATCGAGAAAAGCGACGGCCGACAGGTCTTGCTCCGCGACGACACGACCGGTCACGAAGCCTGGCTGGGAATTGGAGACGCACAGGCCGGGTGGACCGTTGTTGCCATTCAACCCGAGAGCGTCACCCTGCAACTGCAAGGCGCTGAAATCACTTTGCACCTGTTCAATTAAACATTACCATATCGCAAAAGAGCAGACAAAAAACACGACGGGCAAAGGCGGAACCATGCACAACACATGCGCAAAAGCGCTTGGCGTCCTACTGACTATTGTGCTGGTAACGGCTTGTGACGCCCCCGCGTCTCGCGACAGTGCGGGGCGGTACGGCCCGGACGGAAGCCCGCGCAGCGGCGAGGTCTCGCGGGGTCCCAATCATGGCTTCGTCGATGAAAACAACCCCGGCGCGATGCAGCGCGGTACTGACGATTTCCTTGGCGACGATGGCAGCCGACGCGGCACCGGTCGGGCCATTGTGGTGCCAAGCGATGGTGAAACTGTCCAGATCTCCTTGGTCAATGCGTCGATTGATGCGGCAGCAAAGGTGGTCCTGTCCGATACCCTTGGCCTGAACTACGTGATTGCCGAAGGGGTGGAAGGCTCGATCACCGTTCAGACCACCGGCCCGGTCCCGAAATCGACCCTCTTGGATCTCTTTGAAGCAGCGCTCGACGCCAATGGCGCGCAATTGCGCCAAGAAGACAATGTGCTGCGCATTGTTTCGGGCACATCGGGCAATTCGACTTTTCGGATTGCCGGACCGGGGGGCGTGACTGGCGCCAATATCATGGTGGCCCCGCTGAAATTCATTTCGGCAACAGAGATGGTCAAGCTACTGGAGCCGTTGACCGAACAGGACTTGCGCGTTGTGGCGGAACCCCGCCGTAACCTTCTGCTTGTCTCTGGCCCCCCGGCGCAGATGGAGTCGGCGCTGGATGCGTTGAACCTTTTCGACGTCGATGTGCTGCAGGGCAAGTCGGTGGCGCTCGTTCGCCTGCGTTCAGCCGAGCCGGACGCGGTGGTCGAAGAGTTGAAGAACATTTTTGAGGCCGAAGAAGGCGGAATGCTGGAAGGCGTGGTCGAGTTCATCCCCAATCCGCGCCTGGGGTCGGTGCTGATCATTTCCTCCCGCTCGACCTACATTGACAAGGCAAAGCGCTGGATCCGCGAACTGGATCAGACTGCTGCGGGGAATTCCGTTTATCTGGCGACCTACCCGCTGCAGAACCGGATCGCCGCAGAGGTGGCCCCGATCCTGAACCAGCTTCTGGCCGACGGAGGTGCCGCTCTCTCACCTGACACCGCAGAAGGCGCGGTCGGGGCAGGGTTTGAGGGCGCGTCGGGTGGAATGCGCGTCGCTGCCGACGACCGCCGCAACGCCCTAGTCGTCCGCGCCAGCGCAGCCGACCATGAGCAGGTCGAACGGCTGCTCCACTCTCTCGACAGCCCGGCTCGGCAGGTGCTTCTGGAAGCGACCATTGTCGAGGTCGCGCTGAACGATGAAATCAGCATCGGAACACGCTGGTTCTTTGAGAGCGGCAACTGGGATTTCCGCTTTTCCGACCTCGAAAACGGCGGTGTCGGTGGCTCCAACCCAGGCTTCACGGCTGTCTTTGGCGTTGGTGGCGCGGACATTGCCCTGTCTGCCCTCTCGGGCGTAACAGATGTGAAGGTCATCTCCTCGCCCACGCTGATGGTTCTGGACAACAAGGAAGGCATCTTGCAGATCGGAGATCAGGTGCCGGTTGCCGTCAGGACCACGACCAGTACCGACAGCGATACCGCCCCCTCGGTCACTCAGATCGACTACCGCGATACCGGGATCATCCTGCGCGTCACGCCACGGATCGGCGATGGCGGACGGGTCCTTCTGGACATCAGCCAGGAGGTTTCAGATGTCGCGGCCACCAGGACCTCGGGCATCGATAGCCCGACGATCCGGCAGCGGAAGGTCCAGACCAGTGTCGCGCTTGGCGACGGTCAGACCCTGGCGCTAGGCGGGCTTGTGCAAGAAAACAACTCGATCTCGCGGTCAGAAGTGCCGGGTGCCGGAAAGGTGCCGGTTCTTGGAAACCTCTTCCGCAGCAAGAGCAGCCGCAAGGGCCGGACCGAGCTGCTGATCCTGATGCGCCCCCGCGTCGTGACCAATGACCATGAGGCCGCCGAGGCCACCCGGTATTGGCGCGCAAAGGTGTCGGGCGCTGATTCAATGCTGGATACCGGGCTTGGGAGCGGGCAACATTCGATTACCGACTTCTCGAACTAGGATGACCGATGCCCCGCTTTCGCTACACCGCCTATTCTTCGGATGGGGTGCGTGAAGACGGTGCGCTTGACGTCGCCACGGAAGCGCAGGCTTGGGACAAGCTGACCTCGCTTGGCCTGACCGTTGTGGACCTTCTCGCAGAAGGCAGCACCCCTCAGCCCCGCGCCTGGCCTCAAGTGGGTTTGGGCAAACGGCTCTCCCTTTCCACTCAGGCTGACCTTGCTGACCAGCTGGCTGTACTCTTCGCGGCAAGACTGTCCGCGATGCAGGTCGTCGAAACCATCGAGCAGGGGGCTGTTCTGCCCAGCCTGCAGCGCATGTTCCGTCGTATCGGCCAGCTGATGGCCGACGGCCAGAGCTTCCCCGATGCCCTGTCGGACGCGGGTGAGGGCTTGCAGCCCCTGTTTGTCAGTTTGGCCCGGATCGGCGAAACCTCCGGCGACCCGGCCCCCCTGATGAAGTCGCTTGCCACCAGCTTGCGCCGGCAACAGAAACTTGCGGCTCAGATCAGTGGTGCGCTTGTCTATCCGATGATCCTGATTGCGGGCGGTTTCGGCATTCTGATCCTTATGGCGCTCTATCTCGCGCCGCAGCTTGCGAGCATCTTTAGCTCGGTCGACAAGCCGGTTCCGTCCGAGCTGCAGGTTTTCATTGCCGCAGGCGAAGTGCTGCAAAACTGGTGGCTGGAACTGGTGATCCTCTGTCTTGCGGGCATCGGTCTTCTGCCCGCCCTGCTCAAGCGCTACACGGCCGAGGTGACAACGCTTCTGCATCGCTTGCCAGTCCTTGGTCCCGTTGCTCGTGATGCCTCGCTCGCCCGGTTGTCGCGGTCGGTGCAGATCATGCTCACCGCTGGGGTCCCCCTCGCACCTACCCTGCACGCGGTGGCTGCGGCGGCCCCGGCTGATCCACTGGCCCGGCAGTTTGGTGCCGCCGCCGAAGCGATTGAAACCGGCGGCCCAGCCCGTGAGGTCTTCGCCACGGCGCCCGGGTTTCCCCCGGTGTTTCGTGCGCTGTTCGCGATCGGAGAGCGCACCAACACCTTGCCGCAGGTCATGGACTCGGTCGCCACCGCGTTGGAGGACCAGACGGAACGAAAGGCGCAGCGGGCCGTGACCCTTCTGACACCCGCCCTGACCCTGATCATTGGCGGCGGCATTGCGGCCCTGGTCTACGCGGTCATGAGTGCTCTGCTCACCGTCAACGATCTGGCCTTCTGACATGGCCGCACGGTCAAGAAGTCGCGGTTTTGTACTTTGGGATGCCCTGATTGCCTTTGCGATCGTTGCCATTGCCGTGACCGTGATTGTCGTCACCCTTCCCCAAACTGCGAGCCGCAACGCCGACCGACTTCTGCGCCACGAGGCCACCGAATTCGCCTTCTCCAAGGTCGAGGAATATCGTGTAACCTTCCCGCAATTGCAGGCCCAGGGGACCGAGCCCTCCGGTTGGTCCTGGACGATTGCCGAGCGAACCCTGCCTGAGGCCGGGTCCATCGCGCCGATCGAGTTCGTCGAAATCGAGGTGACGGCCTGGCACGCGAGCAGGCCCGACCTGAGCTCCACGCTCACGGCAATCGTTGCGCGGCGAAGCCAGGGATGAAACGCAACCCCAAGTCCGGCGTCACGCTTTTGGAAACGATGGTCGGGCTTTTGGTCATGGCCATGGTCGCCGGGCTGATCGCCTCGGGCTTTGGCACCACGGCAAGGTTCTTCGGACGCAACGAACAGGCTTCGGCCAGGGTGGATCAAGCCATTGCCCGTCGCGACTTGCGGATCTGGCTGGAGCATGCGCTGCCGTCTGCTGTGCCGGGTGACGACCGCGCGGTCTTTGCCGGATCCTCTGGCGAGCTTGTGTTCCTGGCTGTCCCACCGGGGGGCGTTTTCTGGCCCGGAAGCGCGACTGAGGTTGTCCTAAACGGGCCAGAGGCTTCAGCTTTGGCAACGGGGCTTACCCCCACACAGGACAGTAACAGGCAAGTCGCTCTGGACCTGTCCCCGACTGGCACCCGCCTAAGCCTTCGCTATTGGGGGCAGGTCAGCCCGGACGAGCCCGCACGTTGGCACGATAGCTGGCCCGCAACGGCCGGTCTGCCGGACCTGGTCAGAATCGCATTCGAAGGCGCGGACATGGCCCCGCCCCCCATGATCGTCCGGCCCGCAAAGGCCTGGACTCACAGCGAGATGTCGCTGTCCTCGCTTGTCCCGCCCGCCCTGCCATCCCGGCCATAGCTTAGGATCTCGAAGGGCTTCTCCCCGGCTGGAGACCGATACAGATAGCTACGATCCCAGGGGTCCCTCAGGTCGTCCGCTCCGTCGAGATACGGCCCCATCCAACCAGCAGCACCATCCGGCGAGGCGATCAACGCCGCCAGCCCCTCTGCCTCGGACGGATAGCGCCCGACGTCCAGGTAGAACAGCTGCACTGCGCCCTTCAGGTTCTCCATCTGGATCAGGGCTGTCCTGGCCTTGGCGCGGCCATAGGTTTCCATCAACCGCGGCCCAGCAAGGCCCGCAATGAGGGCGATGATCGCCAATACGACCATCACTTCCAGCATGCTGAGGCCAGCTTGCGGGTTTCGTTTGGGCCGATACAATTTGGTCATGCTGGCAGTCCGGCAATCAGGAACGTGACGAAGATCGCATAGGCCAGAAAGGGACCAAAGGGAATGCCGTGGTCTTCCTGGCGTGCCGTTAGCATGGCAGCAACAATCCCTCCTACCGAGGCTAAAACAATCATCAGCCAGGCAAACGGTGCACCCACGACAAGGAAACCGGCGCCGATAAGCTTGACATCACCCACTCCCAATGCGTCGACTCCCTTTCGCCGCCAAATCAGCTCACCTGCAAAGTAAAGGCAGATCACTGCGCCGAAAGCGCAAAAGAGATCTGCCGGAAGACTTGGCGCTCTTGTCAAAATACCGTGGGCGAGGCCAAACACCGTCAGCATGATTATTGCCGGATCTGGAATTGTTTGCGACTTCAAGTCAGTCTTGGATATCCAGGCCAGAATCGGAATCAAAGGTAGAGCGGCAAGAAAATCTTGATGCGACGCGCTCAGAGCCACTCCTGTCACACCGTAGATGACTGCCAATTCAACGACCATTTGCCGATCAACCTGGACCTGTGCTAGCCTCTAACGAATCGCCTTAGAAGGCAAGTTCGGACTTTGATTGGAGCGAGGCTTTCTCGCGACGCCTAGTTATTTTGTGGGGTAAGAATGCCTCCTCCGCTGGCTCTGATATTTTCTGTTCTGACGCTCTCTCTTGCAATAGCCGCGACGCCAGCAGTTGCTCAGCAAACGCCGTCGGGGCAGTGGAGAGAAAAGGAATACATGGCCTTCGAAGGCGCGGCCGAAGTCTATGACGAGAGCATGGATGGTGTGTGCAGGAAGGCTGGTCAGTTCGGACCCGACCATGTCTACTACAAAGGTTACAACTTCGATCACGTGAAGTACGGTCGGGGGCCGAGCGGAGGTCCGGTTGGATCATGTGTTGCGGAAGTCGGCACCTATTCTCCAAGCACACCACTCTACGAGGTCTGCTCGACGTTTGAGGTGGTAAATGGCGTAAAGACCAGGATCTCGAAAGCCTACAGCTGGTTAGGCTGCGAAAAGCCTTGCGATCACTGTGCGGAGCATGTTGGCAACCCCGTCGACATCGCCAGTTTTGCAAAAGTTGTGAAGGCCGTAGATTGGGCGTCCCCGATTGAGCCTCGCTTTAGGATCGAACGCAACTATCGTTCTGATTCAGTGTTCAGGACCCGTCACAGCGGGTTGGAGCGTTCGGACCAGGATCTATTCGCGAACATTTGGCAGCAGACGTTCAACGACGTCATGTCCAGCGGAGGCGCAAATCCTTACGATCCTGCTGACACACGAAGCTGGCCGCGTTTCTCGCAGGCTGATGGACGCGACGTCTACTTCCTGCAAGGCGATACTACTCAGATGCTTGGCGCAATCGGGTGGTCGCGCTCCGGAGGGCTGCAGTCCAGTTCTGTGACCTCTCCAGATGGTGTCAGGCGGAATTTTGCACTCGGCTGGATTCAAAGCATCGTGTGGCCGGATGGGTATAGGATTACAGTCGATGGTGGTGGACGCTATCCTACCGGACTGACCGACAACAAGGGAAACCGCGTTGTCTATGTCTTCAACCAGAACGTGGTCCCGGGTGCCAACAGGAAGCTGATATCAGAGATCATCATTCAGCGGCTATCCGGCGCAAGCTACGTCGAGACGGGCCGGTTGATCTACGGCTACACCGCCTTGAGCTACCCTGCTCTTGGAAAGAATGGCAACTCTGACAGTTCGGTCACGCCGTTTGTCGATTCCATCCGGCCGGCACTGACCTCGGTCGACTATCTGGCCTCGGGCAGTACTAACCCGACCGTTGTCTGGCGCTACACCTATGCAACGTCTCTGCCGTCTCTTCCGCCAAATCCGGACGGTAGTCTTCCGCGCGTTCAGGACAATGTGGTCACCATCCCGCTACTGACCTCGATCTCGGATGGCGGCGCGGTGCCTTACGCCGAGTATACTTACAAAGACTATGGCACCGATCCCTCCGGCCGCTACCTCGGCTTTGGCGTCGCGACCGAGAAATACGCCGGCGACGCCCAACCGACCGTCTTTGATCGCAACCCCGACGGTAGCATCCACACACTGACCAACCCTCTGGGCCACACCACCAGCTACGGCTTTGCCGAAGCCGAGTGGAACAAGAAGGTCGCATCGATCTCGGGCGAGGGCACTGCCAATACGCTGCCAACCACGACCGCGCTGACCCGCGGCACCGGAGAGGTTGTGACCGAATCCGTCCAGCGCAACGGAAGCACGACGACCTACACCCGGGACGCGCGCGGACGCATCCTCACGATGACCGAGGACGCGCTTGGCCTGAACCCGCGCACCACAAGCTACACCTGGCATGCCACGCTGCGCCTGCCGCTGACCCGCACGACACAAGGCCTTCTGGAGACCTTCACCTACGATTCCGCCGGGCTTCTCCTGACCTACACCCAGCAAGATACCAAGCCCGGCAGCCCGACACTCAACCAGACCCGGACCTGGACCTACGGCTACACCACGCTTGCGAACGGGCTGAAGGTCCTGACCACGCTGAACGGCCCCGGCCTTCCCGCCGACGGCATCACCGATGTCACCACCTACACCTACACCGCGACCGGCGACCTGATCACAGCAACCGATCCTGCGGGCCTCGTCACCACCGTCCTTGCCCGCAACACTTTCGGCCAGCCAACGCTGGTCGAACAGCCCGACAAGACCCGGTGGACCTTCTCCTACGATGCCGAGGGCCGGCTGATCACGGCTGGCTTTGCCGGGCCCGGCCAGACCGCGCTCACCTCTACCTTCGCCTACAACCACTCCGACCAGGTCACCGCCTACACCAACAGTCGGGGCAAGACCTGGACCTTCACCTACAACGCCGCCCGCCGCCTGACCCAGTCCACCTCTCCGACCGGCGACAAGGTCACCTACACCTACGACGCCGCCGGCAACGTCACGCGTGAGGAATACTCCAACGGCACCGGCCCCGTCACCTTCTGGCAGGGCACCGACTTTGACGGGCTGAACCGCGTCCTGCGCTCGATCGGCGCCATGGGGCAGGAGTGGGACTATTCCCACGACCGTGAGGACAACCTTGCCACCCTCACCGACCCGCTGAACCACACCACCACCCATGCCTACGACCCGCTGAACCGGCTCATCTCCACGGTCGACCGGGAAAACCACACCACCGGCATGGAGTATGACGCCCACGACCGCCTCACCGAATACACCGATCCCCGCGCGATCGAGACCGACTTTACCTACAACGGCTTTGGCGAGGTGATCACCGAGGTCTCGGCCGACCGCGGCACGATCTCCTATACCTACGACCGGCGCGGCCTGGTGAAGACCCGCACCGACGGGCGCGGCATCACCACCACCTATTCCTACGACAACGCCGGCCGCCTGACGCTGATCGACTACCCCCCGGGCGGCATCGGCGACATCGCCTTCACTTACGACACACCGCTCCTTGGGGTCCCCGCCGATGCCAACAAGGGCCACACCGCCCGCATCAATGACGGCACCATCCGCATGGACTTCGGGCATGTGGTCACCGCCACCGGCCCCCGCGTGACGATGACCGCGACCTATCCCGCCGCCCGCAGCTATACCGTGGTCGAGGAGACGGACTTCGAAGGCAACCCCACCCGCACGGTCTACCCCTCGGGCAAGGAGATCCTCTACACCGTCGACGACGCCAACCGGATCACCTCGATCCGGCTCAAGAACGGCGCCACGACGACCAGCCTTCTGACCCAGATGACCTACACCCCGAACGGCCCGCTGAAATCGGCCCTCTACGGCGACGGCTACACCCAGACCCGCACCTATGACCTCTCCTACCGCCTGACCGGGATCAAGGACGCGCTGGGGGCCACCCGCCTCCGCGACGTGACCCTGGGGTACGAGGGCCGCGACAACCTCACCTCGATCACCGATCTGGCTTCACCTACACCCCCCGCGAAAGCCTCTCGGGCGCGACCGGCCCCTATGGCACGCTCGCCTACACCTATGACGGCGTCGGCAACCGCCTGACCGCCAAGCTTGGGGCCGCCACCGACACCTACACCTACCCGCCGACCTCCAACCGCCTCGGCCAGATCGCCCTCGCCACCGGCGGCACGCGCGGCTACACCTATGACGCCGCCGGGAACGTGATCGCCGAGGCGCGGCCGGGCGGGACCTACGCCTACACCTACAACGGCACCCTGACCTCGCCGTCCGCCGTCACCATCCACTCGGTCTTCGATTCGGACGGGCGGCGCATCGCCGAATACAACCAGGCCACCGGTGCCCTCATCCGCGAATATGTCTGGAACGGCTGGGACCCGGTCGCGGTCATCGAAGGCGGCGTCATCTCCTTCGTCCGCGCCGACCACATCGGCAGGCCCGTGTTTGCGACGAACACGGCGGGCATAAAGGTCTGGTCCGCGACCTACACGCCCTTCGGCGGAGTGCATGTGTCAACCGGCACCCTCCCCGCCAACCGCTTCCCCGGCCAATGGTTCCAGAGCGAATCCGGCCTCCACCAGAACTGGATGCGCGACTACGACCCGACGACCGGGAGGTACCTGCAGGCCGACCCGCTGGGGTTGATCGCGGGCATGTCGGTCTATGGTTACGCCAATCAGAGCCCGATGAGTTACATCGACCCAGACGGACGCAATCCCGTTGTCGCATGTCTGCTTAGCCCAGCCTGCCGAAACACCGTCATCGTGGCGGGCTATCTGATCTACGACTTGCTTTGCGCTGACGAGTGGCAAGACTATGCCGCGGCCATTGTCAACGCCATACTAAACGCAGGCAATCCATGCAAAGGGCCGCTTAAGGCCATCTGTGCGTATCCGTTCCGTGGTGGCAAAGGCCCAAGAGGAAGCGGACCCAATGAATCGAATCGCCCGCCGCAGTCTCCTGCTACATCAGAACAGCCTATAGTTGTTACTCCAGACGGGGTGGCACTTCCTGCTGATCCAAAGTACAGTATCCCTGATACGTATGTGGAAAACCCATATCGCTCCGGAAGCTATGGCGAGATTGTCAATGGAAAGTTTGTGGAGCGAATTCGCATTGATCCGGCAACGCCGACTGGAAAGCCAGGTCCCGAGTACTCTCACTATCATCTTGATGGAGGACCGTCACACTATAGTCCGCGACCAGGTGACAGCAATCCAGGGTTCGGTCCATGATAAATAGCGAACTGATAGAGTACACTTGGCATGATGCAGTTCTATTGTCTGTTTACGTGGACCGGGCTAGTGCGGGGCAAACGGATAGCATCATCCTCTCAGTCCAATCGCGGACGGGGCAGCGACTCGAGGTGCGTTTTGGGAACTGCTATGCATTGTGCTGCGAGATGAATTTTGGGGTGGTTGCAGCAGAGACTATCCGATCCTTCTCCGAACTAGACAACTGCGAAGATGCAGCCAAGTTGCGGAGAGGTCTGTCTTGGTTGGGAAGTAAGCTCTCGCAGGTTAAGTATTTCCGTTTGGAGACCAATTCGACGGCAAGTGTAATCTTGGTAGCCGCAATTGACATAGAGGTTTGTGAGCTCTAGTAGTCTGGTCGTCACATTTCTTGTGTGCAGCGAGCCGTAGGATGAGTGCCGACCGACCCCTCTCAGCACTCTGGCCTCGACGACCGCCATTCCCATCCACTCGGTTTTCGACAGCGAGGGCCGGAGGATCGCCGAGTACAACGAGGCCACCGGCGCGCTGATCCGCGCATATGTCTGGAACGGGTGGGAGCCTGTCGCGGTGATCGAGGGCGGTGTCATCTCCTTCGTCCGCGCCGACCACATCGCCCGCCCGGTCTTCGCGACGAACTCTACCGGGGTGAAGGTCTGGTCCGCCACCCACCACCCCTTCGGCGGAGTGCATGTGTCAACCGGCACCCTCCCCGCCAACCGCTTCCCCGGCCAGTGGTTCCAGAGCGAGAGCGGCCTCCACCAGAACTGGATGCGCGACTACGATCCGACGACGGGCAGGTACCTTCAGGCGGACCCCCTCGGGCTGGTGGACGGGGCGAGTGTGTATGGGTATGCCCGACAAAGCCCTCAAATGTGGACTGATCCGAGAGGTGAGCGCACTGGCTCACCAACTACAGACCTTTGGTGTTTTCTCACGACGGGCGCAGCATCGTGTATCGTACCTGAAGAGTCGATGCAGTGCACTGGAACCGAAGAAGAGCGCTGCGAGATCATCAGAGATATATGCCATCGCAATTGCGTGAACTATTTTGTGGAAGGACCGTTCCCCGGAAGAGATCAGTTTGCCGGATATCGAAAGTGCATGAAATCCTGCATGGAAGGATATGATTGTGAATTCTAAGAGGGTGAGTATGAAAGCTGAAACTGCGAATGAAATCCTACTGGCAATTGACCTGTTTTCTGAGCCCATAAGCGTCCTCGCGGAAAAACTGCGGGGAATCGAGGACGAGCAACTCCGATCGAGTCTGCTCGCCTCGCTGGGGGAAGTAATGGGGCTACTCGAGAACCAGATAGGACGTAAGACGCGAAGAGCGGCTTCAATTTAGCAGTGCACTAACCTGACACTATCGGTGAATACGACATCGGAATGACGCTGCCGCATCGCCGAATACAACGAAACCTCCGGCGCCCTGATCCGCGAATATGTCTGGAACGGGTGGGAGCCTGTCGCGGTGATCGAAGGCGGGGTGGTCAGCTTTGTGCGGGCGGATCACATCGGCCGCCCGGTCTTCGCGACGAACTCCTCCGGGGTGAAGGTCTGGTCCGCCACCTACACCCCCTTCGGCGGAGTGCATGTGTCAACCGGCACCCTCCCCCCCAACCGCTTCCCCGGCCAGTGGTTCCAGAGCGAATCCGGCCTCCACCAGAACTGGAT
>JALOTD010000145.1 GCA_025458105.1 Tabrizicola sp.
CTGGCAACCCTCGCCAGAAACGCTGTCGGCCCTGCAACGCGCGGCGGACGAGCTTGAAGATCGCATGGAAGGGATCGCGGCGGAATGACCGGACGCATCGCCCTTTGGACCCGTCAAAGTGGGGGCCAGCCCCCACACCCCCGGGATATTTCGGCAAAGATGAAAGGGGCAGCAGCATGAGCCCGCGCGATGACATTCCCAACCTTCGGGGCCTGGATGGCGAAGGGTCGGTGCAGGTGCACCTGGACCCGACGCAGAAGATCGAGGGGGCCAAGGTGTTCTCGATCTATGGCAAGGGCGGGATCGGGAAGTCGACCACGTCCTCCAACCTGTCGGCGGCCTTTTCCATGATGGGAAAGCGCGTGCTGCAGATCGGCTGCGACCCGAAGCATGACAGCACCTTTACCCTCACCGGGCGGCTGCAAACTGCGCCCCGAGGATTACGTCGCCACCGGCTTCAACGGCGTGAAATGCGTCGAGGCGGGCGGCCCTCCGGCGGGCACCGGCTGCGGCGGCTATGTCGTGGGCCAGACCGTGAAACTGCTGAAGCAGCATCACCTTTTGGAAGACACCGATGTGGTGATCTTCGACGTGCTGGGCGACGTGGTCTGCGGCGGGTTTGCAGCACCCCTGCAGCATGCCGACCGGGCGGTGATCGTCACGGCCAATGACTTTGACAGCATCTATGCGATGAACCGCATCATCGCCGCCGTGCAGGCCAAGTCATCGAATTACAAGGTGCGGCTGGCCGGTTGCGTCGCGAACCGCAGCCGCGAGACGGATGAAGTGGACCGCTACTGTAACAAGGTCGGCTTCAACCGGCTGGCCCATATGCCCGACATCGATGCGATCCGCCGCTCGCGCCTGAAGAAGAAGACCCTGTTCGAGATGCCCGACGAAGAGGACATCCTGATCGCCCGCGCCGAGTACATGCGCCTGGCCGATACCCTCTGGAAATCGGTCAACCTGCCCGAGACCTTCCCCGAACCGCTGCCCGACCGCGAAATCTTTGAACTTCTGGGGTTCGATTGATGCCGAACTACGCCACCACGCGCGACCGGGTTGAAACCTATTTCGACCGCACCGCCACCAAGGCGTGGGAGCGGCTGACGCGCTGATGCTGTCGCGGCTGCCCGAGGACCTGCACGGCGCGCGGGTGTTGGATGCGGGCTGCGGTACCGGCCTGATGACCGAAGAGCTGGCAAAGCGGGGCGCCAAGGTGGTGGCCGCCGACATCTCGCCCAAGCTCGTGCAGATCGCGCAGGACCGGCTGGCCCCGGCCCTGCAGCCGCAGGTGACGTTCCATGCGGGCGACATGACCGACGCGGCCCTGGGTGAGTTCGATGCCGTGATGGCGATGGACAGCCTGATCTATTACACGGCCTCCGACATCGGCGGCACGCTGAAGGCCTTGGCCAGACGGACCAATCAGGTGGTGTTTACCGTGGCCCCGCGCACCACGCTGCTGATGGTCATGTGGCATGCGGGCAAGCTTTTCCCGCGCTCGGACCGGTCGCCGGTGATGATCCCGCACGGGTTGAAAGATCTGACGAAGGCCACCGGGCCGGGGCTGTCGCGGGTCGGTCGGGTGGCGCGCGGCTTCTACATCTCGGACTGCCTGGAGTATGCCCCATGATCCTGCGGCAGAAACACATCAAGGCCCTGTCGCCCGCCTGGATGCCCTTTGCGGACGCAACCTCTGAAGGCCTGCCGCTGGCGCAACTGCTGCGGCTGTCCTTGTTCCAGGTCTCGGTCGGGATGGCGACGGTGCTGCTTCTGGGCACGCTGAACCGGGTGATGATCGTCGAGCTGTCGGTGCCTGCCATCGTTGTGGCACTGATGATCGCCATTCCGGTGCTGGTCGCGCCCTTCCGCGCGCTTCTGGGGCACCGCAGCGACACGCATCGCAGCGCGATCGGCTGGAAGCGCATCCCCTACCTGTGGTTCGGCAGCCTCTGGCAGATGGGCGGGCTGGCGGTCATGCCTTTTGCGCTGATCGTGCTGTCGGGCGACCAGGTCCATGGGCCTGCCTGGGCGGGTGAGGCGCTGGCGGCGCTGGCCTTCCTGATGACCGGCATTGGCCTCCATATGACGCAGACGGCTGGCCTCGCGCTCGCGTCAGACCGGGCGGATGATGAGACGCGGCCGCGCGTGGTGGCGCTTCTCTACGTCATGTTCCTTCTGGGCATGGGCCTGTCTGCCATCATCGTCGGCTTCCTCTTACGCGATTATGACCCGATCACGCTGGTCCGGGTGGTGCAGGGCTGCGCTGTGGCGACGCTGGTTCTGAACCTGGTGGCGCTCTGGAAGCAGGAAAAGGTCCGCCCGATGAGCCGCGAGGAGCGTGAGGCCCCCCGGCCGAAGTTCCGCGACGCTTGGGCCGATCTGATGGCGGGCGGCCAGACTGGGCGGCTTCTGGCGGTGGTGGTTCTGGGAACGCTCGCCTTCAACATGCAGGACGTCCTTCTGGAGCCCTATGGCGGCGAGGTGCTGGGCCTGTCCGTCAGCATGACCACGCTTCTGACCGGGCTTTACGCCTTTGGCGCGCTTCTGGGCTTCCTCGCAGCCGCACGGCTTCTGGCTGAGGGCCGCGATCCACACCGCACCGCCGCGCGCGGCATTCTGGTCGGCCTAATTGCCTTCCCGGCGATCATCTTTGCGGGCCCCTTGGAGAGCACCGCACTCTTCTACGCTGGTGCAGGCCTCGTGGGCTTTGGCGCGGGGCTTTTCGCCGTCTCGACCCTAACCGCCGCCATGGCGCTGCAGACCGGGGGCGCGGGCATTGCCCTGGGCGCCTGGGGCGCAGCACAGGCCACGGCTGCGGGCCTTTCGATCTTCCTGGGCGGCGCCTTGCGCGACATCGTCGGCCATCTGGCCGAAGGAGGCTATCTCGGCCCCGCCCTTACCGACCCGACCCTTGGCTACAGCTTCGTCTACCACGCCGAGATCGGCCTTCTGTTCCTTACTCTCGTCGCCCTCGGACCCCTGGTCCGCGTGCGTCCCCTTCCTGCAACCCCGAACTCCGGCGACCGCTTCGGCATCGCCGAATTTCCCACCTGACCCACGGAGGATCACCCAATGGTAGGTGTCACTTTCTTCGGCAACTTCGACCTGGCCAGTCTTGCGATCTGGATGTTCTGGGGCTTCTTTGCCCTGCTCATCTATTATCTGCAGACCGAAAACATGCGGGAAGGCTACCCGCTGGAACTTGAGGACGGCACCAAGGCGCCGAACCAGGGCCCCTTCCCGGTGCCCAAGCCCAAGACCTTCCGCCTGCCGCATGGCCGGGGCGACGTAACGGTGCCTTCGGTCGCGAACGAGGCCGCGCATCGCCGCGAGGGTCTGGCCCTGGCGCGCACTGCGGTCGGCGAAGGCTTCCCGCATGCCCCCACCGGCAACCCGATGCTGGACGGCGTCGGTCCCGCCTCGTGGGTCCCGCGCCGGGATGAGCCGGAACTGGACGGCCACGGCCACAACAAGATCGTGCCGATGTCGAAACTGGACGGCTTTGTCGTCAGTGCCGGGCGCGACCCACGCGGGCTGCCGGTGCAGGCCGGCGACCTGGAGGTCGTGGGCCGCGTGTCGGACGTCTGGGTTGACGCTCCGGAACAGCTGGTCCGCTATATCGAAGTCGAGCTGAACTCAGGGAAAAAGCGGCTGGTGCCGATGACCCTGGCCCGGATCTGGGCCGACCGGGTGCGCGTGAACTTCATCGCCTCGGACAGCTTCGAGAATATCCCTGCCACCCGGTCCTCGACCGAAGTCACCAAGCTTGAGGAAGACAAGATCTCGGGCTTTGTCGCCGGTGGCTGGATGTACGACGCCCCAAAGCGCAAGTGGGGCTTCTGACCGACTGACAGGCGGGGGCCCGCGCCCGGGCCCCCGGCTTTCACCCCAAACACGGAGGGTCTGAGATGTCAGGCCATGACGATTTCGCTTTCGACGCGCTGCCAGGGCTGCCGGAACGGCCCCCGCAGGGTGAGTTGATCCTGTGGCAAGGCCGCCCCGATGCTTGGGCGCTTGCACGAGATGCCTACAAGCTCCGCTGGTTCGCGGTCTATTTCGCACTGATCGTGCTCTGGCGCGCGGGCGGGGCCTGGGCCGACGGCGGGCCATCGCTCGCTCTGGCCATGGGCCTGCCCTACCTTGTGCTGGGGTGTCTCGGCCTGGCCGTGATCTACGGCCTTGCCTGGGCTCAGGCGCGGGCAACCACCTACACGCTGACCACCGCCCGCGTCGTGATGCGGATCGGGGCGGCGCTGCCGGTGACATTCAACATCCCCTTCGCGCAAGTGGGCGCTGCGGCGCTTGATCTGCGCCGCGACAGCACGGGGACCATTGCGCTGGAAACGACCGGCGAGACGCGGATCTCGGTCCTGGTCGCCTGGCCGCACCTGCGCCCCGGCCACTGGAAGAAGACCCAGCCTGCCCTGCGCTCGATCCCCGACGCCGGTCGTGTCGCGCGCATGCTGGCCGAGGCCGCCGAAGCCCGGCTTAGCCAACCCAAAGTCACCCGTGATCCGGGCTTTGCCCCGGTCGCAGCGGAATAGGGGGGCGGGACATGACCAATCTTCCCAGCCCAACCTTCAAGAACCGCGACAAGGAAATGGTGCCGCGCACGCTTCTCTGGGCGATGTTCGGCCTGGCCATGGCCTCGCTTGCGATCACCACCTTCGCGGTCGTGACCGGCCGCGAGCCCGTGGCCCAGCCCGCCCCAGCTGAGGTCGTCCGCGACCGCTGGATCGTTCTGGAAGGCCATGACGCCCAGGCCGTCACTGTGCGCAACACGGACGGCAGCGTGATGCTGGATCTGCCCCACGGCGGCTTTGTCACCGTGATTCAGAACGGTCTGGCGACGGAACGCCGCAAGCACAAGGTCGACCCGCTGAAACCCGTGCGGATCGTCGAATACGCAAATGGCCGTCTGGCCGTGGAAGACCCCGAAACCGGCTGGAGCATCGAGCTTTACGCCTTCGGGCAAGACAACAAGGCCGCGTTCGAACGGCTTCTGGATCAGAAATAGGGAACCGATATCATGGGACTTTTCACGAAAACCAAGGAAAGGGTGCCCTGCACCGTCGAGGTCAGCCACCGTTTCGAAAGCCTGCACGCCCACGTCCGCTTCAACAACGGCGCGGTCGTCTATCCGGGGGATGAGGTCCTTGTCCACGGCGCGCCCGTCATGGCCGCCTATGGCGAGGTCATCGTCGAGGACCGCACCGCCACCATCACCCGCGCCACGCCATTTGAACGGCTGTGGACCCGGATGACCGGCGATTTCGGCTTCATGGAACTGTGCGAGTTTTCCTTCTCCGAGGAGATCCGGCTATGAA
>JALOTD010000056.1 GCA_025458105.1 Tabrizicola sp.
GCCGCGTCGATCGATTCCTTCATCACGTCGCCCAGTTTCCCGGTCGTCTTCATCCGCCCCTTGCCGGGCAGTTTCAGCGCCTCGATGTGCAGAAGGTCACCGCCGACGCTGGTCCAGGCCAGACCCGTCACCACGCCGACTTGGTCCTCTTTCTCGGCCAGACCATAGCGGTGCTTCTGCACGCCCAGGTATTCCTCGACCTTGGCCGGGTCGACCTCGACCCGTTTGGTCTTGCCCTTCAGGATGTCGGTCACGGCCTTCCGGGCCAGCTTGGCGATCTCGCGCTCCAGGTTCCGCACGCCCGCCTCGCGGGTGTAGTAGCGGATAATGTGGTTCAGCGCGTCGTCGCTGACGCTGAATTCGCCCTTCTTCAGGCCGTTCGCCACGATCTGCTTTTGCAGCAGATGCTGCTTGGCGATTTCGCGCTTTTCATCCTCGGTATAGCCGGCCAGAGGGATGATCTCCATCCGGTCAAGCAGCGGGCCGGGCATGTTGTAGCTGTTCGACGTGGTGATGAACATCACGTTCGACAGGTCGTACTCGACCTCCAGGTAGTGGTCGACGAAGGTGTTGTTCTGTTCGGGATCCAGCACCTCCAGCAGCGCGCTGGCCGGGTCGCCCCGGAAATCCTGACCCATCTTGTCGATTTCATCCAGAAGGATCAGCGGGTTGGTGGTCTTGGCCTTCTTCAGCGACTGGATGATCTTGCCGGGCATGGACCCGATATAGGTCCGCCGGTGACCGCGGATTTCCGATTCATCCCGCACGCCGCCAAGGCTTATGCGGATGAACTCGCGCCCCGTAGCCTTGGCCACCGACCGCCCCAGCGAGGTTTTCCCGACGCCCGGAGGGCCGACGAGGCAGAGGATCGGACCCTTCAGCTTGGTCGACCGCGCCTGCACCGCCAGGTATTCGACGATCCGCTCCTTGACCTTCTCAAGGCCATAGTGGTCGGCGTCCAGCACCTTCTGTGCGGCCGGAAGGTCCTTCTTGACGCGGGACTTCACGCCCCACGGCACACCCAGAAGCCAGTCGAGGTAGTTGCGCACCACGGTCGCTTCCGCCGACATCGGCGACATCGACTTCAGCTTCTTCAGCTCTGCCTCGGCCTTCTCGCGCGCCTCCTTGGAAAGCTGGGTCTTCTTGATCCGCTCTTCCAGTTCGGCAACCTCGTTCTGGCCGTCCTCGCCGTCGCCAAGTTCCTTCTGAATGGCCTTCATCTGCTCATTCAGATAGTACTCGCGCTGGGTCTTCTCCATCTGGGTCTTGACGCGCGACTTGATCTTCTTTTCGACCGTCCACGCCCAGATGACCAGCGACAAGGTCAGCCAATCGCGCGGGTTCGCGCGTGTCAGAGACAGCGGCCAGCGCCTCCTCGGGGATGTTCTTCTTGATCTTGGAGTAGCGCTCGAACTCTTCGCCCACGGCGCGGACCAGCGCCTCGACGGCGGTCACGTCCCCGTCCGTTTCGGACAGAACCTCTGCCGTCGCTTCAAAGAACGCGGGGTTTTCGACAAATCCGGTGATCTTTACCCGCGACTTGCCTTCGACCAGCACCTTTACAGTGCCGTCGGGCAGTTTCAGCAACTGCAGCACATTCGCCAGGACGCCCACGCGAAAGATGCCGTCGGTGTCGGGATCATCGGCCGTCGGGTCCTTCTGCGAGGACAGGAGGATTTGCTTGTCATCCTGCATCACCTCTTCCAGCGCGCGGACCGATTTCTCGCGACCGACGAAGAGCGGCACGATCATGTGGGGAAAGACCACGATGTCGCGCAGGGGCAGGACCGGATAGCTTTGAGTGCTCATATGTCAACTTTCGTTCGCGGCAGCATGCGGGGCCCCGACCATCGGCAGCCCGGCCCACTCCGTCTTTAGAAGCGATAACTTGTGGTCCCCTGAAGGGGGATTCAAGTTCCCGCTTGGTTCGCCAGAATGAACCTCTGTGTGAGCAGGTGCAAGCCGGGAATAGCGAAAGCCGGTCAGACCGGCTCTACATCCCCTTCGGCCCGTTTCGCGTGGAACCCGGCCACAAAAGCGGAAAGCCGCCCTGCGGCAATCGCGTCCCGCAACCCCTGCATGAGGACCTGATAATAGTGCAAGTTGTGCCAGGTCAGCAGCATGGAGCCGATGATCTCATCCGCCTTCACGACATGGTGCAGATAGGCCCGGGAATAGCTGCGGCATGCGGGGCACTGGCAGCCTTCTTCCAGCGGGCGGGGATCATCCTTGTGGCGGGCGTTGCGCAGGTTCACTTGCCCCCGCGCAGTCCAGGCCTGGCCGGTGCGGCCCGAGCGTGAGGGCAGCACACAGTCCATCATGTCGATGCCCCGTTCGACCGCGCCGACGATGTCGTCGGGCTTGCCCACGCCCATCAGATAGCGCGGCTTGTCCTCGGGCAGGAAACCGGGGGCGTAGTCGAGGACGCCGAACATCGCCTCCTGCCCCTCGCCCACCGCAAGGCCGCCGACAGCGTAGCCATCGAAGCCGATGGCCTTAAGCGCTTCGGCGCTTTCTTCGCGCAATTCCGGCGTCACACCGCCCTGCATGATCCCGAACAGCGCATGCCCGGGCCGGTCGCCAAAGGCGTCGCGCGACCGTTGCGCCCAACGCATGGACAGACGCATCGCGCGGGCAACCTCGGCATCCGTCGCGGGCAGTGCGGGGCATTCGTCGAAGCACATCACGATGTCGCTGCCCAGAAGCTTCTGGATTTCCATGCTGCGTTCCGGCGAAAGCATGTGCTTTGACCCGTCGAGGTGGCTGGAGAACTTGACCCCTTCTTCGGTCAGCTTTCGCAAGGGCCCGAGCGACATGACCTGAAAGCCGCCAGAGTCGGTCAGGATCGGCTTTGACCAGTTCATGAACCGGTGCAGCCCCCCCAGCGCCGCCACCCGTTCGGCGCCCGGGCGCAGCATCAGGTGATAGGTGTTGCCCAAGAGGATGTCGGCCCCAGTCGCCGCCACGCTTTCGGGCAGCATGGCCTTGACCGTGGCCGCCGTGCCGACCGGCATGAAGGCTGGCGTCCGGATCGCGCCCCGGGGCGTCTGGATCACCCCCGTCCGCGCCGCACCGTCCTGCGCCGATACCGTGAAACCGAACCCCGTTGCCATATCCGACGCCCCCATTTGCCGCCCGTTTGAGCGAAAATGCCGGAAAAGCCAAGCGCAACACATCCAGTTCACCCAAAGCTGCGTAAATCGCTTGACCTTTTCGCGGGCATCTCTATCTGCGTGAATGAACGTTCATTCTCACTTGGTTCCGATGTCCCCCACCGCTGCCCCAGCCGCTGAAGAGCGCAGTCACGAGATCCTCTCCTCGATCCGTCAGGCCTTTGCCGAAAAGGGCTTTGACGGCGCGTCGATGCAGGACTTGGCGCGTGCGGCGGGAATGAGCGTTGGCAACTTCTACCGCTACTTCCCGTCGAAGGCCGCAATCGTTCAGGCGATGTGCGGCTATGATCTGGCCGAAATCCAAGGCGAATTCGCCGAAATCCAGACGTCGCACCAGCCGATGGCCTGCCTTCGCGAGCGAATTCTGGCGCATTTCGACGAAAAGCAGATGGAGGACGGCCAGCTTTGGGCGGAAATCACGGCCGCCGCGATCCGCAAGCCGGAAATCGGCGAGGCCGCCCGCGCGATGGAAGATACCATCGTCACGCTTCTGACGACGATCTTCGCCCAAGTAACGCTCCGGCCGCTGGAGGAGGCACGCCAGCGCTATGAGGGCCAATGCCAGCTGTTGGTGATGCTGGTGAAGGCCATGGCGACTCGTACTGCCCAATGTGGCCCAGCCAGTCCGGCGCTGGCCGCCCAAGTCGTGGCGGTGATCGACCGCCTTCTTTCTGAGATTTCACAAGATATCGCAAAAGGTTGATCCTGACATGCGCACTCTCAAGCTTCTGACCCTTGCCGCGGCCCTTGGCCTTGCCCTGCCCGCCCCCGCGCTTCGCGCTGAGGAAGCGGCAGCTGCGGAAACCGTTGCCCCAAGCCTTCCCGCCATCACCGTGTCGCAAGTCGCCCTGCGGGACCTGTCCGACCGGGTGATCGCCTCGGGCCTGATTGCGGCCGTCGAAGAGGTTCAGGTCGCCCCCCTGATCGAAGGCCAGCCGCTGGAGGCGCTGTTGGCCGATGTCGGCGACGTGGTCGAGGAGGGGCAGGTTCTGGCGGTCCTGTCAAAGACGACGCTGGAGTTGCAGAAGACTGAAGCCGCAGCCTCGCTGGCCGCGGCGAAGGCGGGAATTGCGCAAGGCGAAGCACAGTTGATCGAGGCTGAGTCCGCTGCCGCCGAGGCGCAACGCGTGGCCGACCGCACGGCGACTTTGCGTGAACAGGGCACAGCGCCACAGGCGCAGCTTGACACGGCGAACGCCAATGCCGTTGCGGCCAATGCCCGGGTGACTGTCGCCCGACAGGGTCTGGAATCGGCCCGCGCCCAGCTGGCGCTGGCCGAGGCGCGCCTGGAAAACATCGACCTGCAGCTCAGCCGAACCGAAGTGAAGGCCCCGGTCGCAGGCAAGATTACTGCGCGGAACGCGAAGCTTGGCGCCATCGCTACGGCAGCGGGGCAGCCGATGTTCGTGATGATCCGCGACGGAGCGCTGGAGTTGCGCGCCGATATCGCCGAGACCGATATTCTGCGCCTTGCCCCTGGCCAGCGCGCCAACCTGCGCGCGGTCGGGATGACCGAGCCCCTGACTGGCACGCTGCGTCTGGTTGAGCCGTCGATCGACCCGGTGACCCGTCTAGGCCGCGCCCGGATTGAGATCGATAACGAGGAGAACCTGCGCTCGGGCATGTTCGTCGAAGCGGAAATCCTGGTGGCAGAACGCGAAGGCCTTGCCGTGCCGATGACCGCCGTCAGCTCGACCGCTGAAGGGGTCACGGTGTTGCGCGTGGTGGATGGGCTGGTCGAACGGGTGGTGGTCAAGACCGGCATCCGCGACGGCGGTTTTGTCGAGATCGTCGATGGCCTGTCCCCGGGCGATCAGGTGGTAACGAAGGCTGGGGCCTTTGTGCGAGCAGGCGACCGGATCAATCCGGTGCCCGACGCCGGCAACACGAACTAAGGGGACAGGGCAATGAACTTCTCGGCCTGGTCAATCCGCAATCCCGTCGCCCCACTGCTGGCTTTCTTCCTCTTGATGGTGCTGGGCTGGCAAAGTTTCAACGCCCTTCCGATCACGCGGTTTCCGAACATCGATGTCCCCCTGGTGGCCGTGAGCGTCGGCCAGTCAGGCGCGGCCCCTGCCGAGATGGAATCTCAGATCACCAAGGAAATCGAGGACGCTGTCGCAGGCCTGACCGGGGCCAAGCGGGTGACCTCGACAGTGACCGACGGTCTTTCGACCACGGTGATCGAGTTTCGCATGGAAGTGCCCACCGACAAAGCCGTGCAGGATGTGAAGGATGCGGTCGACCAGATCCGGGGCGACCTGCCTGGCGGGATCGAAGCCCCCATCGTCACCCGTATCGACGTGGAAGGCCAGGCGATCATGACTTTCTCGGTCAGCGCCCCCGACATGACGATGGAAGAGATCAGCTGGTTCGTCGACGACACCGTGACGCGTGCCCTGCAGGGCAAGCCCGGTATTGGCCGGGTCACCAGGATCGGTGGGGCAGACCGCGAGATCCGCGTGGAACTCGACCCGGTGAAACTGGACAGCTACGGGGTCACTGCCCAGGCGGTAAGCGCACAGATTGCGGCGACCAACGCAAACTTCGGGGCGGGCAAGGTCAACCTTGGCGAGGGCGAACAGGTGATCCGGACCTTGGGCGACCAGAGCACGGTCGAAAGTCTGGCCGCCACGACCATCGCGCTGCCGACCGGCCGCTTTGTTAAGCTGTCCGACCTTGGTGAGGTGATCGACAGCTATGAGGAACTGCGCAGCTTCTCGCGCATCGACGGTGAAACGGCGGTCACCTTCCTGGTCTTCCGCTCCAAAGGCGCTTCGGAAGTCTCGGTCGCCGAGATCACCAACCAGGTGGTCGCAGACCTGCGCACCCAGTATCCGAACGTCGGCATCACGATGGTCGACGATTCCGTCTTTTACACCTATGGCAACTATGAATCGGCCATCCATACCTTGCTGGAAGGCGGCCTTCTTGCCATCCTTGTCGTTCTGGCCTTCCTGCGCAACTGGCGCGCGACGCTGATTTCGGCCATAGCGCTGCCTCTGTCGGCGGTGCCGACCTTCTGGCTGATGGACATGCTGGGCTTTTCGCTGAACCTCGTCAGCTTCCTGGCGTTGACCCTGGCGACCGGCATTCTGGTCGATGACGCCATCGTGGAAATAGAGAACATCGCCCGCCACATCCGGATGGGGAAGACCCCCTACCGGGCCGCCATTGACGCCGCGGACGAGATCGGACTGGCGGTCATCGCAACCACATTCACCATCGTCGCGGTCTTCGTTCCGGTGTCGTTCATGCCGGGCATTCCGGGCCAGTACTTCCGACAATTCGGCCTGACCGTCGCGATTGCCGTGCTGTTTTCGCTGCTGGTTGCGCGCCTGATCACGCCGATGATGGCGGCCTACCTCATGCGCGCCAAGGACGCCGCGGGGCATGAAGAGGGTGAACGCGATGGCGTCATCATGCGCGGCTACATGTGGCTGGTCCGCGCGACGACCAAGGTCCGTCGCTCATCGAAACGCCGCTGGCTGGCGCTGCCGACCTATTACATCACCCTCGTGGTCGCGGTGATCGTGGTGATCTTCTCGGTCATCGCCATGCTGCAAGTCCCCGGCAGCCTATTCCCGCCAGAGGACGAAAGCCGCATCGTCGCGTCAGTCGAACTCCCGCCCGGATCAACGCTGGAGGACACCGCGGCCGCCACCGACGCCATGCGCGAAGTGGTCAAGGACATCGACGGGGTGAAGTCGGTGCTGGTCATCGGCGGCTCGACCCCGCTGGGCGACCGCGACATCCGCAGGGCGACCTTCACCATCATCCTCGACCGGCTGGACAACGGGCTGCAGCGCAAGCTGATCGACCTTGGTCGTGCGCTGCCCGTGGTGGGCGGGCTGATCCCGGAAATCCCGTCCGAGGGGCGCCTGCGCCCGCAGGTCGAGATCGAAGCCGAGGTGTTCGAGGCTCTGAAAGCCGTGCCCGACGTCCGCGCTTTCAAGACCGGCGGCCCGGGCGGCGGGTCGCGGCCCTTTGCCTATGACATCCTGTCCACGGACGAAGATGACCTGGACGAAGCCATCCGCAAGATCGAAGAGGCACTGCGGGCGGAGCCGATGTTCCTCAGCCCCTCGACCGAGGCCGCCCTGCCCCGGCCAGAAATCCAGATCACACCCAAGGCCGATGAGGCCGCGCGTCTGGGGGTGACGGTGGCGCAGATTGCCAGCGTGGTGCGGGTGGCCACCATCGGCGACGTCTCGGCGGCGCTCGGCAAACTGTCGATCGACAACCGTCAGATCCCGATCCGGGTGCAGCTTGACGACGCCTCACGCGACAATCTGGCCCGCATTTCGGCGATGAAAGTGATGACGGCCTCGGGTCCGGTACCGCTGTCCGCTGTCGCCACGGTCGAGGTTGCAGAGGGCGCCTCGGTCGTCAAGCGTCTGAACCGGCTGCGCGTGGCCACGCTGGGCGCTGACATCGCCCCGGGCTTTGTTCTGGATCAGGCGACAGCCCGGTTCCAAGAAATCCTGCCAACCCTTGGCCTGCCCGCCTCGGTTCAGGTCACACCCTCGGGGGATGCCGAAGTGCAGGCCGAGCTTCTGGGCAGTTTCCAGAATGCGATGGTCCTCGGCGTGCTTCTGATGATGTTCGTCCTGATCCTGTTGTTCCATTCGGTCCTGCAGCCGATCACGATCATATTCTCGCTTCTGCTGTCGGTCGGGGGCGTGGCAGCTGCCCTGATCCTGACGCAGAACCCGCTGTCGATGCCGGTGCTGATCGGGATCCTTATGCTGATGGGGATCGTCGCCAAGAACGCGATCCTCCTGATCGACTTTGCCATCGAGATGCGCGCCCGCGGGATGGAACGGATCGAGGCGGTGATCGAGGCTGGTCACAAGCGGGCACGACCCATCGTGATGACCTCTATCGCCATGTCGGCGGGGATGCTCCCTTCGGCTTTGGGGGTGGGCGAAGGCGGGGCGTTCCGTGCGCCTATGGCCATTGCGGTGATGGGCGGGATCATCGTCTCGACCGTGCTTAGCCTGGTCGTGGTGCCGTCGATGTATCTGGCGATGGACGACCTGTCGCGGCTATTCTCGTGGCTTCTTGGTCGGTTCCTTGGCAAGAAGGAGGTCGAACCCGAAAGCCCCGAGGCGCATGTCTTGGCCGAACGCATCGATAAGGCCCGCGAAGAGAATGCCTTGCTGCAGGGCCGCCTTTCCGCCCTCGAGGCAGCGGTTGCGAGCCGGAAAGCCCCGCCGCACGCTGCCGAGTGATCCGGTCGGGCGCGTAGGGTGGGCAATCTGCCCACGCGCCTGAACCAAGCGTTTCTCGCTTGGGCAGTCCCGTTCACGCGGCGCGCATGGCCCGTGCGCAGGGACGCAAATCAGACGCGAGCCCCGGACGGTAAACCCAGCGTTCCCCGACCGTTGCAGCGCGATCTTCGCCCTTTGCGCGCCGTGCGAAAGGTCAGATCAACGGGTCATTGCCCCCGGCCAGAGACGTTCTGCGTCCTCTGCCGAATAGCGCCCGTGCCGCACATCCTCTTCCACCTTGGCCGGGTCGCGGCGGACCGGGTCACCATAGCCACCCCCCCCCGGCGTCCGCACCCTGACCCGGTCTCCGGGCCTAAGCGCGATGTCCTGCGCCTTGGACAGATGCTCTGGCACCAGCACCTCGCCGCCTCGGATCACCTCAACCCGGTTCACCGCGCCATCCAGGCCTCCCAAGGCTCCCTGCGGCCCGACCCGGCCATGGTCCATCACGAAGCTTGCCCGCGCCTCGCCACGCAAAAGCTCGATCTCGTAGTCCAGCCCCAGCCCACCGCGATGCTGCCCTGCCCCGCCTGACCCCTCATGCAGCGCATAACGCCTGTAAATCACGGGGAAATTCTGCTCCATGATCTCGACAGGAGGAGCCTTGGAGATGCCGATCGTCGAACAGCCGTTCGCAATGCCGTCGCCCCCGGCAAAGCCGCCATACCCCCCGCCCGAGATCTGGTACATCACGAAATCCCGGCCCTTTTCCGGGTCATGCCCGCCAAGGCCAAAGTTGCCGGACGTCCCCGCCGGAGCCGCCGTCACTCGGTCCGGAATCGCCTGGACAAGCGCGGCAAAGACCGCCTCGGCGATCCGTTGGCTGACCTCTGCCGCGCAGCCGCTGACCGGGCGCGGATACTGGGCATCGAGGAAAGTTCCTTCGATCCCAATTACTTCCAGCGGCTCAAACGCACCTGCGCTGATCGGAACGTCGGGGAAGATATGCCGCATCGCAAGGTACACCGCCGAAAGCGTCGTTGCGCGAACGGAATTCATCGGGCCCATGCAAGGCCTTGAAGATCCTTCAAAATCGAAGGTCAGCCTATCACCGGCCTTCGTCACCGCCAGCGCAATGGTCAGGGGTTCGTTCACCACCCCGTCGCTGTCCACAATAGCCGTCGCAGGGTAGGTCCCGTCCGGGATCAGCCCGATCATGGCCCGCATCTGCCGCGCGGCAAGCCTGCGCATCTCGGCAATCGCCTCGGTCACCGTGTCATCGCCATAGCGGTCCAGCAGAGCGCCCAGCCTTTCGGCCCCGACCAGAAGCGCCGAGGCCTGCGCCTTCACATCGCCAATCCGTTGTTCCGCAACGCGAATGTTGGAACAGATGATCTGATAGATCTCCTGATCCAGCACCCCCTTCTTGAACAGCTTCACCGGCGGGATCCGCAACCCCTCCTGCTCGGCGCTGATCGCGGAGGCCGAGAAGCCTCCCGGCACCGCCCCACCCGTATCCGGCCAATGCCCGGTGTTCGACAGCCAGCAGAAGATGCGGCCCCCCCGCCAGACCGGCATCGCAAAGCGCACATCCATCAGATGCGTGCCGCCGAGGTAGGGGTCGTTGACGATGTATATGTCACCCTGATCCGGAGCCGCCGTCACCCCGGCCGCGATCCGTTCCACGATCGTCCGGGTCGAGAACTGCATGACGCCCACGAACACCGGCAAGCCCTTGGACCCTTGCGCGATCAGACTGCCGTCCTCAGCCGAATAGATCCCGTCGGAACGGTCGTCGGCCTCGGCAATGACCGGCGAAAAGGCCGCCCGCGAGAAGGTCAGGTCCATCTCGTCGCAGACCTGTTGCAGACCCGCCTGGATGACCGCGAGGGTGACTGGATCAATCATTCGTTCACCTCGATGATCAGGTTGCCATCCGCGTCCTGCCCCACCCGGGCACCCGTCAATGATCGCAGGCCCTTGCAGGTCGATCCTCTCTGGAAGATGATCCCGCCAATAGACCGGCGTCTCGTGCCAGCCGTCGAACCAGACCTTCCGGTGCGAGGGAGGTTCCGCCACCGCCCGCCGCCCCGCCGGATCGATCAGCCGCGACAGGTCCAGCGTCGGCCGCTCGCCGATGACCGAGACGTTCAGGTTCACCAGATTGGCCCGGATCGTCGGCAGCTCCACCCGGAACCGCGCATGATAAGCCGCCTCGAACAGCCGCTGCAGGTCCTCGCGGCTGGGGCTGGCCGAGGGCAAGGCAACCCGCAAGAGATGCGTCTGGCCCACGAACTGCATGTCGGCGGAATACTCGGCCCGGACGGTTGTCAGCGCGATCTTCTCTTGCCCGACCAGCCGCCGACCCTCGGCCTCCTGCGCGGCCAGCACAGCGTGGACCTGGTTCATGTCCACTGCGTCCAAGGGCCGGTTCAAGGTCCGAACGAAGTCATGCCGCAGATCGGCCACGACACAGCCCAGCGCGTTGGTGATGCCGGGACGCGCCGGGATCAACACCTTGGGAACATTCAGCTCTTTCGCAAGGGCCACCGCATGCAACGGCCCCGCACCGCCGAAGGCAAACAGTGCGAAGTCCCGCGGGTCGGCCCCCATCGAGATCGAAACCATCCGGATCGCGCCGGCCATATGGGTGTTGGCGATGCGGATCACCGCCTCGGCCGCCTGTTCGACCGACAGGCCGAGGGGATCAGCAATCTGCGTCTTCATCGCCGCGACTGCTGCCGCTGCCGCCTGGCCAAAGCGGCTGGCGGGAAGGCGGCCCAGGATCAGGTTCGCGTCGGAAATCGTGACGCGCGTGCCCCCGCGCCCATAGCAGACGGGCCCCGGCGAGGAGCCCGCGCTCTCCGGCCCGACCCGCAGCATGCCCCCCGCGTCGATCCGGGCGATGGACCCACCACCGGCCCCCACGGTGCGAACATCGACCATGGGGACGTGGATCGGCATGGCATATTCGACCTCGATCTCGTTCGAGACCGGCGCAAGGCCGTTCCGGATCATCGCGACATCGGTCGAGGTCCCGCCCATGTCATAGGTCAGAAGGTTCGCCATCCCGGCCCGCCGGCCCGTGGCCACTGCCGCCATCACGCCCGACGCAGGGCCGGACATCACCGTCTTGACCGCCTCTTTCGCCACGTCCCGCGCGGCGACCATCCCGCCGTTGCCGTTCATCACCAACAGGTCGCGACCATAGCCCTGCGCGGCCAGTTCCCTGGCCAGGCGCGCCACATAACGTTCGAGCAGCGGCTGAACCGAGGCATTCACCGCAGCCGTCACGCCCCGCTCGTACTCGCGCGATTCCGACAGAAGTTTGTGTCCCAAGGTGATGTAATCATTGGACCAAATCCCGCGTGCGATTTCACCTGCGCGCAGCTCGTGCACCGGGTTGGCATAGGCATGCAGAAAGTGGATCACCAGCGCCTCGCAGCCCTGGTCCCGCAGCTGCAGGATCGCCCGTCGCAGCGCGTCCTCGTCCAGAGCCGTCACCACCTGACCCCTGGCATTCAGCCGCTCGGGCACCTCAAGCCGCAGGTCGCGGGGAATGATCGGCGTGAAATGCCCATGCATTCCATAGGCTTGCGGGCGGGTCCTGCGACCAAGCTCCAGCACGTCGCGGAAGCCTTCGGTGGTGATCAGTCCGGTCCGGGCAAGCTGGCGTTCAAGCACGGCATTGGTCGTCGTCGTGGTCCCGTGGACGATGAGATCGATGCCGGACAGGTCCGCCCCCGTTTCGGCAAAGGCATTCAGGACACCGCCGGACTGGTTTGGCAGCGTGGTCGGCACCTTGGCCAGGCGGACTCCGCCCGAGGCGGGATCGAAGATCACCAGATCGGTGAACGTCCCACCGACATCGACCCCCGCGACAAGACCGGTCATTCAGACACCCACATAGGTTCGGAAAACGTCAGCATCGGGCGTCAAGTCCTTGACCTCCATGGCCTTCTCGATACGGCCCGCGACCATGAACGCCACCCGGTCGGCCAGTTTCAGCACCGACTCGACCCGTTGTTCGACCAGCACCACGGCGACGCCTTCGGCCTTCAGGCTGCGGATCGCGTCCTGGATCAGCGCAATCATCGAAGGCTGCAGCCCCTCGGTCGGCTCGTCCAGAAGCAGGACCTTTGGTTTCAGGCACAATGCGCGGGCGATGGCGAGCATCTGTTGCTCGCCGCCCGACAGCGTGCCCGCAGCCTGGTCAAGCCGCTCGCGCAGGCGGGGGAACAGGGTCAGAACGCGGGTCAGCGTGGCAGCGTCGTTGCCCTGGACAAGGCCGCCAACGGCTAGGTTCTCGGCCACGGACAGCGGCCCGAACAGGCGGCGGCCTTGCGGGACATAGGCCAGTCCGCGCTTGGGAACCTCATGCGCGGGAAGACCGTGCAGCGACGTGCCGTCTAGGGTGATCGTGCCAGAGTCCGCTGGAAGAAGCCCCATCATGGCCTTGAGAAAGGTGGATTTTCCGACGCCATTGCGGCCCATCAGGCAGGTGATCCGGCCGGCCTCGGCCCGGAAGTCCACGCCGCGCAGCACGGTTACCGGGCCATAGCCCGCAATCAGTCCCTGGACCTCAAGCGCCAAGATAGGCCTCCTGCACAGAGGCGTTGGCGCGGATCTCGGCCGGGGTGCCGGTGGCAAGGACGCGGCCGAAGGTCAGGACGGTGATCCGGGTGGCAAGGTCCATCACCACGTCCATGTTGTGCTCGATCAGAAGGACCGTGGTTGCGGGGACAAGGCTCCGGACCAGGGTCTTGAAGTCGTCGATTTCACTCGCCGCCAGGCCCTGGGTCGGTTCGTCCAGGATCAGCAGCCGCGGGTTCAGCGCCAGGCCCATCGCCAGTTCCAGAAGCCGCTGGTGGCCGTAGGACAGGGTCTGCGCTTCCTGTGCCTCAAGCCCTTCAAGGCCCACACGGGCCAGCGCGGCCCGGGTTCTTGCCGCCAGATCACGGGGTCCTAGCGACTGGACCGCAAGGGCCACGTTGTCAAAGACCGTCAGGCGCGGGAAGACGCTGGTGATCTGGAACGTATAGGCGATGCCCTTGCGGACCCTTTCATGGGCGGGAAGGCGGGTGATGTCCTCTTTCCCCAGCGCGATGGTGCCGGCCTGCGGCAGGCGGCGGCCGGACAAGAGGCTGACGAAGGTGGTCTTGCCGGCGCCGTTCGGACCGATCAAGGCGTGAATTTCCCCGGCATGCAGGCGGAAATCCACCCCGTCCACCGCCTTTAGCCCGCCGAAGTGAAGCGTCAGGCCGTTGGTTTCAATGAGCGGCGTTTCGGTCAGGGAAGCCATCGCAGCCACCTTTCCCGGACTGTCCCAAGGATCCCCTTCGGCGCAAACAGGATCAGCGCGACCAGCGCCGCGCCCACGATGAACTGGTGCGCGGTGGTGATCCCGGTCGCGGCCTCGATCAGCACGAACATCACGAGCGCGCCAAGGAAGGGACCAAGCGTGGTCCCGGCGCCTCCCATAAGGACATAGAGCATCGGCAGGATCGAATACTGGATCGTGGCAAAGCTGGCGCCGACATAGCCGAACAGGATGGCATAGGCGGCCCCTGCAGCCCCGGCATAAAGGCCCGAGATCGTCAGCGCGGCAAGCTTCACGGTGAAGGGGTTGTAGCCGAGCATCCGGCTCCGCTCCTCGTTCTCGCGAATCGCCACCATCGTGCGACCGAAGGGCGAGCGGACAAGCGCAAGGCTGACACCCAGGCCCACCGCGAAAATCGTCAGTGCCGCCAGGAAGCGGGGGGCGTCGGTGGAAAGGTCAAAGCCAAGCAGGGTCCGGCTGGTTGCAGCGACGGCGAACCCATCGTCTCCGCCGGTCACGGGGGCAAAGTAGAGAAGCGTCAGATACCCCGCCTGGGCAAACATCAGCGTCACGATCATGAAGCTGACGCCTGCAGTGCGCAACGCAAGAAGGCCCAGCACAGCGGCGATCAGGCCGCCCCCGGCGATCCCGGCGATCATGGCAGGGCCGGCGCTCCAGCCCCAGAGCTGGGCAGGCAGGCCCGCGGCATACATCCCGGCGGCAAGAAGAAGCGCATGGCCAAGGCTGAGAAGGCCGGTATACCCGAAAGCCAGATTGTAGCCCATCGCGAAGACAGCCAGCACCATGATCCGGGCAAGGTTCGTCGCGTGATACGGCGACAGCCAGTACTGCGCCGAGAATAGGACCGCGATCAGGGCAAGGTGCAGCGTCCAGATCTTCAGGCCCGCACCGGTCATGCTCTGGCTCCGAACAGGCCCTGCGGGCGAAAGACCAGGACCATCGCGACAAGGAGCGTGGCGAGGATCTTCGCCAGCGTGGGCGTGAAGAACATCGAGATGACGCCATCGGACAGCCCGATGACCAGCGCGGCGATCAGGGTGCCCCGCAGCGACCCAAGACCGCCGATTATGACGACGATGAAAGACAATAGCAGCGGATCTCCCCCCATCAGGTAATGCGCCTGCTGGATCGGAACGATCAGGACACCGGCCAGCGCGGCAAGCCCCGCCCCAAGCGCGAAAGTGCCCATGTAGACGCGGTCGGTGTTGATCCCGAAGGCCCGGGCGGTGGTGCTGTCGACCTGGGTCGCGCGCATCACGAGGCCCGCCTTGGTGCGGGTCAGGAAGGTCCAGAGCGCGAGGAGGACCGCGCAAGCGGCAAGGATGACGAAAAGCTTGTAGCCCGAATAGCCGAACCAGGGCAGCTGGATGCGCCACTCGAAGGGGGCCTGCACGGGGTTGGCGTTCGGGCCGTAAAGCGACAGTATCGCCTGTTCGATCATGTAGAGCAGGCCAATGGTGGCGACGATGGTCGCCTCGGGGTCGTAGTTCAGGCGCTTCAGCACCAGGCCATCGGTGGCGGCGGCAAGCGCGCCGACCAGTAGCGGCGCAAGGATCAGGGCCGCGATGAAGGCAAGCGCCGGGGGGCCGGGCACGAAGCTTGCGACGGCCCAGGCAAGGACGGCGCCCAGCATGTAGAAGGCCCCGTGTGCCACATTCACCACCCGCATGACGCCGAAGACAAGCGACAGCCCAGAGGCCGCGAGCGCGAGGACCGCGGCGGTCACAAGGCCCTCCATCAGGGCGAGAAGCAGGCGCCCACCCCCCTAATCAGAAGGACATCGTCGTGTAGTCGACCGCATCCTCATAGGCGCCGTCTGCCATCGAGGTCTGATGGACCCGAACCAGCTTGCCGCCCTGGACCTGGCTGATGTTCTGCGTGCCGAAGACCTGGTGGGTCTTGCCGTTGAACATCTTCGCCCCCTGCGGCCGTTCGATGCCGTAGGGCAGATCGGTCATCGCCTCCATGGCTTCGACGAACTTCTGCCGGTCGCCCGGGCCCTGGTAGCCTGCAGCCTCCATCCCCGCCTTGATCGCGAACAGCGTCTCCCAGGTGGAGAACATGTGCGCGTAGGTCGACACATCCGCCGCGTCGCTGACGCTGGCGCCGTTGTCGTCAACGCCCACGGCCGCGCGATAGGCGGCCTCATGTTCGCCCGCGTCCGCCGGTTTCACCCGGTTGTGGCCTTCCCAGAAATGGGTGCCTTCCAGGAATTCCAGCCCCGGGGTCGCGGTATCCACCGCCTCGAGGCTGTCGATAAAGCCGAATTCCGTCGGAGGAATCGCGATCTGGGCGATCACCTCGCCGCCCATCTCGGCCATCTTGGCGGTGAAGAAGTCGCGGTGGTCATGGCCGAAGGCGAAGTCCGGGAAGACCATGGTGACCTTCTTCCCAAGGTTCGCAGAAATCCACGGCGCCATGGCCTGGATCTGGCTGCGGACATCGGTGATGCCGGGCTGCAGCGTCCAGCGGTTCAGCATGCCGGAAGCGACATGGTAGCCTTCCGAGCAGACGAGGTAGGGCACCTTCAATTCGCCCGCGCGGGGTGCCGAGCCAATGACGACATGGCTGAAGAGCGTCCCCATCACCACGTCGCAGCCATCGGACTGGGTGAGCTTGTCCACAACTTCCGAGCCCCGCTTGGGGTCGGTCGCGTCATCCTCGAACAGGATCTCGACCGGGCGGCCAGCGATGCCACCGCCGTCGTTGATAAGCTTCAGCGCCGCCTGCGCGGTTCGTTCGTACCAGCGCCCGTAGGCCGCGCCGATGCCGGTGCGATGGAGCTGGAAGCCGATCTTGATCGGCGCGGCTTGCGCGCCGACATAGCCCGGCAGGGCCGCGGTCAGAAGCCCCGCGCCCCCGGCCATCAGAAGACCGCGGCGGGTGGGGTGAAGCAATCCTTTGGTCATCTCCGTCTCCTCACTGTTGCGGCCTCTCTGCGGGCCATTGGGTTCATTGTCGGGTCAAGGCCCCGAGTTGCACAGCCTTTTCATCCGGTTCTGGCGGTGGACAGAAGCCAGAGACCCAGTACCGTATAGGCCACCATCAAGCCCGTCATCGGCAAATGCGCGATGGGCCGCGCGCCCTCTCCCGCGAGCTTCAGACCGAGGAGAACCGCCAGCAGATGCGCCCCCAGGATCGCGGCGAACTGAAGACCATAGATCAGTGGCATGACGCTTGGATCGGCCAGAAATCCGAACGAGACAAAGAAGGGTGGCAGACCCAGCCAGCTGTCCCCGGTCATCAGGGGATCATTCAGCGCAGCCAGGGTGTATTGGCCCGCCGTCAGGAGCATCACCAGGTAATGCGCCGCGTGGTAGCCCGCCGCGATGGCGAGGAACGACAGCATCACCGGTCCAGTGGCAAAGCCCCCGCCGCCGAGCCGTCGGCCCAGAAGGATCGCGCCCAGGATCAGGCCCAGCGTCAGCACCAAGACGCCGAGCAGCCCTGCCGTGTTTTCCCACATCACGGCGCTGCGACCTGTCGGCTGCAGCGGGTTCTCGCCGATCAGGCCCTGCCACCAGAAGGTCTCGGCCAACCCGTCGAAAGTCAAGGCCGCCAGCGCAAGGCTTACGAAGACCACGGCAGAGGGCGAAAGCGGCGGCATGGCCAGGACCTGCGTTCCCGGCCAGCCACGCATCAGCCGCCTACGGTTGCCGTCGCTGTCGTGCCACAGCGGCGCGACCTTGGCGATGAAGCCGAAGAGGACCGTCAGGAACTCGCCCCGATCAAGCCAGTCCTCGCCTTCCAGAACCGCGAGGACGAAGACCACCACCCAGTAGGTCAGCGCGACCTTGGCCAAGACGGCGGGATCGTCGGGGTAAAGCGAAACCATCTGAAACCAGACAAAGCCCGCATAGCCCGCGACGGCCGGCCAGTGGCCGAGGCGCGAAAGGCCGATGCTGCCGGTCCGGCCAAGCAGCGTTCGGGCAATGCGGACCGGGCCGATCCAGGGATTGAATGGCCGCCAGAGATTGCCGACGAGCATCGAGGCCAGCGGGATCACGATCCAGACCCCGGTCCAGAACACCAGCGTCATCAGGTTGTGCATCGGATCGCGCTCGCCGTAGAGGCCGATGAAGATCAGGGCCAGAAAGGCAACGAAGGACAGGTAAGAGGTCAAGGACAGCGGAACGAGGACGCGTCGCGCCCAGACCGGGCGAGCCTCCATCGCGGGCAGGCGATGGGCAGCCAAGCCCATGATCGCCGTCAGCGCCACGGTGAGCGCGGCGGCGGTGATGTAGTGGCCGGTGGGCAGCGTAAGGATCACCGAAGGCGGCAGCGCACAGGCGAAGGCGAGACTGGGGAATAGCAGCACGACGGCAGTGCCAAGCGCCGGAATTTTCGAAAATTCCGGACAAAATCCTTTGAAGGATTTTGGGGCGCGCGTCACCTTAGCCCGTCCTCTCCCTTGACTTGGTCGATCTCCAATCCGCCCATGCGGGAATGCACCCTGCCCCCCCGAGCCATGCCGAGGGCAAACAGCACCTCGTTCGCCCGGGGGCCATCCGAACAGGACAAGGTGATCGCATCAAAGCGCGAGCGGACGTACGCGGCGTTCAGGTGCCCAAGCGGCAGGTCCAGTGTCGCCCCCATCCCGCCCACCTTCATCACGCTCGGCACGATCGCCCTGCACTCGCCCAGACGATCGCGCATCCCGTAGCCGCCCGCAACATGCCAAAGCGCACCATGCTCGCTTTCGCCACCCTCGCCCACGATGGCACCCTTGCCATAGGCGTCGATCCCCTCACGCCCGCCAAGTGCTGCGACCAGCCGGTCGGTCAGCTCTAGAGCAAGGGGCTTCAAGTCCTCCATCGCTGGCTGCAGGTCGGGGATGTAGCGGCCCGCGAAAGGGTTCAGGCAGATCGCATAGATCGCCCCTCGGACCGGCGGTGGCGCAACCGGAGGGCCGCCTTCGTGCCGGATCTCTTCCAGCTGCACCACGATCTTCCTGACAGCGAAATCAGCCACTTGCCGTTCCCTTCTCCAGTGCCAGCGCACTGGTTGCCCGCATCTCACCCTGCAGGAAAAGCGCCGCACCTTCAATCAGCCCGCGCGCGCGGAAAGTCTCGGCAACGCGCAGACCTGCCATCAGCGCCAGCGTCCGGTCTTGCGGCGACAGAACTGGCACCGCCACGGTCACCAACCGCTCGCCCAGGTCGCTTTCGCACTGCACCTTACGCGCAGGACGGCGTTGGATGCCGGGATGATCGAGGTCGACCGCATTCGCCACCATCGTTGCCGCAGCATCCGCCATCGCGGCGGTCCGCGCCACCACAGTCACCGCATCGGCGATGCCCAGCGAAAAGCTTCGCCCCCGCCAGCCCGAGGTCGCGATGCCCCGCACCGGATCCCCCGAGGCCACGGTTACCCGGTCCATCGAGGAGGCCGCCAGCGCGCATGTGAGGCGTTCGCCGGGAGCCAGCCATAACGCGATGTCGCCGCCATTATTGACATAGGCCCGCGTCAGGCCGGGGCCGGCCAGGGCCGCCAGAACCTCTTCGGCGACCGCGCCGGCAACGGCGGCCATAGGCGTGATAAAGGTAGGTCGGAATGGAGCCACGGCCTTTGCCATTCGCCGGGCGACGACGCCCTCGACAGCCGCAGCCTCGGAGCGCAGTGCCGGCAGTTCGGCCACCAGCTCCGCCAGGATGGTGGCGAACCGCGCCGCCGCACGGGCATGGCCAGCGCGAATGGCTTCACTCTGGCCGAACGCCTCGGCCAGGATATCGATCGGCCCATGCTGCAAATGCAGCCGCCCGTCCGGCAGCAGCGCGGCCATGGCTTTGCTCATGGAACAAGTGCTCCGGCCCGCGTCGCACCCGAGCCGGTTGGCCGGAACGGCCAGAGGCGAGACGCGGTCTTGCAGACGCGCCCCTTGGCGCGGCTGCTCCATCTGCAAGGCGCTGGTCACCGGGGCCATGGCTGGACCGCTGCCGCTGTGGGGTATTCGCCGCCCTCGGCGACCGATTGATCCAGCGTGCGGATCGCCTCGGCATGGCCGCCCATCGCCAGGTAGTGGGCGCGGGCCATAGTGAATTCCAGCGGCGCGACCAGAGCTGGCGTGGGCACATAGCCGAAGGCACCCTTTGGCAGCCGCGTGACATCGACCATGAAGGTGATGCCACCGCCGGGCCAGACATAGGTCTCCGCCCCGCCCGAGGTCAGCCGGGTGATCCCGCCCTGCACCGACCGTGTCAACCGCACCGGGTTCTTCGCCACCCCCGCACGCAAAGAGCCCCCTGCACCGCCCACGAAAAGCACTGTGCAAAGCGACGGTTCGCAATTTTCGTCAATAAGTTGGACGGTTTTCTTCAAGTTTTCGGGCAGCTCTTGCTGAATTGGGCGCAGGCCGTCGTCCAGCACGTAATAGGCAAACTGCTCACCCGTGGTCGAGACCATCAGAAGCCGCAGGCCCGGTCGCGCGCCCTTCTTCGGGTTCCACTCGCCCAGGATCTCCAAGGGGTCGGTCAGACGGGTGCCACCCCAGCCTTGTCCCGGTTCCGAGACCCGGAAATACCGGCCGGGGGTCGAGCGGTGCCCCTTGATCTTGATGCCCGAGGGCGGCCAGCCGATGACCTTGCCCGCCTGATGTTCGCTGACGACCCCGGTGATGTGGTCATCGACAACAACCACCTCGTCCACCAGCCCCTGCCATTGCACCGCAAACATCCCGATCGTGGCAGAGCCACACCCGACCCGCATGCGCCGTTCGCGCAGGCCGTCGACGATGGGCGCTTGGCCAGCCTGCACGACAACGGTAGAGCCACCGTCGATGGTCATCTCCACCGCCTCACCATTGCAAAGCGCGAGCATCGCGGCGCAGGTCACACGGCCCACTGCCTTGCCTCCGCCCGTCAGATGGTGCACGCCGCCCAGGGACAGCATCTGCGACCCGTATTCAGCCGTCGTCACATGACCTACTGGTTCTCCCTCGACCCGGACCACCGCCCCTTCCGGGCCAAGGAACCGGTCGGTGTCGATCTTCACCTTGACCCCGCAATAGGAAAAGATCGCCTCGGTCACGACGGTGACCATGTCGGCTCCATCTACCTGCGAGGACACGATGAACGGCGCGGGCTTGTAATCCGGGTAGGTTGTGCCCGAGCCGATCCCGGTGATGAACGCATCCGCCGGAACTGGCGAGCCGTCCCAGTCCCGCGCCGCGAACGGCACCACCCTGCCCCCGGCTTCGACCGCATGCGACAGCATCACCACTGGATCGGTCCGCACGATCCGGCCGGCCTCATTGGCATAGCGGTCGCAGGCCCCGGTCTGGCCGGGCGCGATGTAGCACATCACCGGGCAGGCATCGCAGCGGATCTTTTCGGGGGCGTCGGTCATGGGGCCACCCGCCGGGGGCCGGCCCCCGGACCCCCGGGATATTTGGACAACGATGAAAGGGCCGCGATGGAGTCTTGCACCCGATGCGGCAGGGCGGGGACGCGGGTGATCTCGGCCCCCGTGGCGTGACGAATCGCGTTCAGGATCGCAGGCGCGGTCGGGATCAGGACGTGTTCACCGAGGCCCTTTGCGCCATAGGGGCCTTCGGGGTCCGGCACCTCGATCAACAGACTTTCCACGGGCGGCACATCGCCAAAGGTCGGAATCAGGTAATCGTGCAGGTTTTCGGTCCGTCCGGGCAGGTATTCCTCCATCAGGGCAAGGCCAATCCCTTGCGCAATCCCCCCCTCGATCTGACCGCGCGCCAGCATCGGGTTGATCGCTCGGCCCAGGTCATGCGCGGCGGTGATCTTTAGAAGCCGTACAGTGCCGAGGGTCCGGTCCACCTCCAGCTCAACCATCTGCGCGCCATAGCCGTAGACAGCGTAAGGCGCGCCTTGCCCGTTCTCGTCCAGTTTCGAGGTCGGCGGATCATAACTCGCCTCAGCGGACAGCACATGTCCATTCCTGTCGGCTGGCAGCGCACCCAGCTCGATCCGTGCCAGGGTACTTCCATCGCGCACCATCAGATTGGCGCCGTCCAGTGCAAGAGCTGCACTGTCGCCCGCATTGGCGCGTCGCAGGATTTCGGCCCGCAGCTCCTCTGCCGCAGCCTTTGCGGCGCGACCCGTAACATAGGTCTGCCGACTGGCCGAAGTCTTGCCGGCATCGGGTGTAAGCGCCGTGTCTGGCCCGATCAGGCGGAAAGAGGCAAGCGGCAGGCCAAGCGCCTCGGCTGCGATCTGCGCGATAACGGTGTTCGACCCCTGTCCGATGTCGGTCGCCCCCTGATGCAGGATCACTTCGCCCTCAGGCGACAGGCCAATGCGGATGGTCGATGGGTTGGGCAGGGCGGTGTTCCCGCAGCCGTACCAGCACGAGGCAACGCCGACGCCCCGGCCCGGCTGCCCCCGCGCCTCGGACAGGGCGCGGGTCCACTGCGGTTTCAGCGCCGTCAGGCACTCATGAATGCCCACCGCCCGCAGAACTTGCCCCGTGGCGCTGGCATCGCCATCGCGCAGCGCGTTCAGCAGGCGGAACTCCAGCCGGTCGATCCCGGCCTTGTCGGCCAACCGGTCATAAAGCGTTTCCTGCCAAAGCGCCCCCTGCGGCACGCCAAAGCCCCGGAAGGCACCGGAGACCGGCCCGTGGGTGTGGATCGCACGGGCCGTTGCGGAAATGGCAGGTGTGAAATACGGACCCGAGACATGCACCGGCACGCGGTTTGCCACCGTCGGCCCCCAGCTGGAATAGGCGCCGGTGTTGAAGCGGCCTTCGAATTCGACGCCCGTGATCCGGCCTGTCGCATCGCAGCCGATGCGGCCTGTCATTTGGGCCGGGTGGCGCTTGGTGGTCGAGGTCATGCTTTCGGCCCGGGAGTAGGTCATCCTGCAGGGTCGCCCGGTCCGCAGCGTGACCAGCCCGATCAGCGGTTGCAGCGAGATGTCGAGTTTCGAACCGAACCCGCCGCCCACCGCCGAAGGGATGATGCGGACGCGGTCCATCGGCAGCCCCAGAATCGCGGCGGTATCCTCGCGGTCCATGCCCGGCGCTTGCGTGCAGGCACGGATGACCAAGGTTTCACCGTCCATCCAGGCACTGCCGGCCTCGGGCTCGATATAGGCGTGTTCGACGAAGGCTGTGGTCATGTTGCCTTCGACGACATAGGCGCTGGCGGCAAGTGTTGCGGCGGCATCCCCCTTGACGACCCGGCCCTCGACCAAAAGG
This sequence comes from Tabrizicola sp., assembly GCA_025458105.1. Classification (GTDB taxonomy): domain Bacteria; phylum Pseudomonadota; class Alphaproteobacteria; order Rhodobacterales; family Rhodobacteraceae; genus Tabrizicola. Next base: position 22,899 of record JALOTD010000056.1, read on the forward strand.
TTGCCGGGGCGGGTCGGGTGAAGCAGCGGGCCAGCCTCGGCCTCTTCCGGAGTCGCAAGCGCGGGAAGCGGGGTCCAGGTGATCGGGAAGCTGGTCAGGTCGGGATCGCTGCCCGGCTCGAACGCCACAAGCGCCACGCATTCGCCCCGGAACCGGGCGGGGGACGCCGCAATGGCGGGCTGGTCGGCGAAGGGCGGGATCACGGAGAATGCGTTGCGGCCGGGGATGTCGGCGGCGGTGAAGATGGCCGAGACGCCGGGACGGGCGCGAAAGGTGGCAAGATCGCCGATCTGGAAGGCGGCATGCGGATGGGGGGAGCGGACCGCGCGGACCACCAGAGCGCCCACTGGCCATTCATCCGCACCGAAGCTGTCGCCCGCGACCTTGGCCGCACCGTCAAGGCGGGGCAGCGCCTCACCCACCCGCCCCTCGGGCAAGCGGGGAAAGTCTGCCGCGGCAGCCACCACCGCCGCAATGATGCTGCGATAGCCGGTGCAGCGGCAGAGAACGCCGCCCAACGCTGTCTCGACTTCCGTCTCGGTCGGCGCAGGGGTCGAGACCAGAAGCTCGGCTGCGGTCAGCAGCATACCGGGCGTACAGATCCCGCATTGCGCGGCACCATGGGCCAGGAAACTGGCGCGGAGGCGAGAGAGTTCCGGCGTCTCGCCCTCGATCGTCGTGACCGCGCGGCCCGCCACCCTCGCCGCCGGTGTAAGGCAGGCACAGACCGCCACCCCGTCCAGAAGCACGGTGCAGGCCCCGCAATCGCCGGCGTCGCAGCCGACCTTGGTTCCCACTTTGCCCAGACGTTCGCGCAGCGTCTCGGACAGCCGTTCCGTCGGCGGGGCATCGACCGCAACTTCTTCGCCGTTCAGGACAAAGGCAATCATGCCAGCGCCTCCGCCACGGCACGCCGGACAAGTTCGACGGCAGCGCCGGTCCGATAGCCTGCGGTGGCGCGAACGTCGTCAATCGGGCTTAGGGCGGCCGCGACATCCTCTGGCCGAACACGCTCTACCGCCGCTTCAGACTTTGCACCCAGCAAGGCGGCCTCAACCTCCGCCAGGCGCACGGCCACTGCCGAGCAGGAGCCGGCCGCAACGGCGGCCTTGGCGATGCGCCCATCCTTGACCACCAGGCGCGCCGCCAACATGGCAATCGAGATCACCAGATGCGACCGTGCGCCAAGCTTGTGAAAAGCCGACCGCCCGGCAAGCGCGTCTTCCGGGACAAGAACCGTCGCCAGGATTTCGCCCGGCTGCAATGCCGTCTTGCGTGGCCCGAGCAGGAACGCGCCGAGCGGAAGGCGCCGGGTGCCCGTGCGCGAGATCAACTCCACCTCGGCATCCAGCACCAGAAGCGGCGGGACACCGTCAGCGGCGGGCGAGGCGTTGCAAAGATTGCCGCCGATCGTGCCTGCAGCCTGAATCTGCCTGCCGCCGATTTGCCGCGCGGCCTGTTGCAGGCCCTGCAGGGCTGGCGGCAAGCTCGCCTCGGCAATCGCGGTCCAGCTGGTGGCGGCCCCGATCCGCAGGCCATCCTCTCGGCTTATGCCTTGCATTTGGGACAGGCCAGACAGGTCCAGCACCGGCCCGGAGAGGCAACGACCAGCGACGGGGTAAAGATCCGTCCCGCCCGCAAGAACCCGCCAGCCCCCCGATGAGATCAGGTCAAGGGCGTCGGTCAGGCTGTCCGGGCAAGCATAGTCCGACATGGGGGGACTCGAATTCATTTGCGTAGAAACGAGACTGCGATCCGTTCCCGTCCCTGTCAACAGACTTGCGTCCCGCAACCGCAGCGCGTATCGCGCTGGCATGAGCAACGCCGAACCCTATCGCCTTGACGACCAGATCGGCTATGTCCTGCGCAAGGTGACGCAGCGGCATCTGGCTATATTCGCGGCTGCGATCCCAGAGGTGACGACCACGCAATTCGCGGTGATCGCGCGACTGGCACAAATCGGGCCATTGTCGCAGAATCACCTGGGCCGCGAGACCGCCATGGATGCGGCAACGATCAAGGGCGTCGTCGACCGTCTAAGCCGGCTGGGCTATGTCGCGACGACCTCCGATCCGGATGACCGACGCCGCCTGACTGTGACGCTGACCGAGGCCGGTGCTGCCCTGTTCGCGGCCCGCGCGGCGACCGCCCTTCAGGTGTCGGGCGAAACGCTGCAACCCTTGTCTGCCGCCGATCAGCAGACCTTGATGACGCTGCTTAGCCGACTGACTTGACCGCGTGCCGGGCGCGGAAAGCGGCAACTTCCGCGTCTGTCGGGGCGACGCCACAGAACGTCAGCACATAGGCCGGGATGCGGCCCATCCTCACCTCGAAGCTTTCCTGCGACCGCAGGGCAATATAGCCGACCTGCGTCAGATACAGCGCCCGCGCCCGAGTGTCGGCCTCGGTCGCGGGATAGCCAAAGCGCAGGAACAGGTCCGTCAAGGCGGCAATACGCTGGCTATCCGACAGGATCATCGCCGTCTCGACCGACAGATCGGTCATTGACCAGGTGCGCATCGCGAATTCCAGACGGCTGTCGAACAAGGCGGGATCCACCCAGCAGTCGATCAGGTTCAGCATCGCCTCGGCAATCGTGCGCGCCGGAGCCTCGCAGCGGGCCACCAATGTCCCAGTGTTCTGCGCGCGCCAGCGGTCCACCAGTCGGGCCAACAGCGCATCCCGGTCGGCGAAATGCCAATAGAAAGACGTGCGCGACAGGCCCAGACGCTCGGCCAATGGCATGACCTTGACCGCCTCGACCCCACCTTCAACCAGCATCTGATAGGCCGCATCCAGCCAGATATCGGGCGTGCCGCGCCAGCCGCGCTCTGAACGTGTTGACTCCATGCGTTGACCCTAGGCGGTGACCGTCGCCAGGCACAAGCGTCGAAAACTCGACACATGTGTCGATTTCAGGGTTGAGGGGATGGCCGCGCCCGCCTAACCTGTCATCACCCTTGATCAGGAGCCGCGCTCAATGTCGACCGATCCCCTGCTCCAGCCCTACCAGCTGAAACATCTGACGTTGCGCAACCGCATCATGACCACCAGTCATGAACCCGCCTACACCGAGGACGGGATGCCGAAGGACCGTTATCGGCTCTACCACCTGGAGCGGGCCAAGGGCGGTGTTGCGATGGTGATGACGGCGGGATCGGCCAGCGTCAGCCGCGACAGCCCGCCCGCCTTTGGCAACGTCTTGGCCTGGAAGGACGAGGTAGTTCCCTGGATGAAGCGGCTGGCGGATGACTGTCACGCAGCCGGGGCGGCCGTGATGATCCAGCTGTCCCACCTTGGTCGCCGCACCCGCTGGGACAAGGGCGACTGGCTGCCCGTGGTCGCGGCCGGTCCTTCGCGCGAACCGGCGCACCGGGCCTTTCCGAAGATCATAGAGGACTGGGACATCGCCCGGATCATTGCTGACTATGCAGACGCTGCAGAACGGATGCAGGCAGCGGGTCTCGATGGGGTGGAATTCGAGTGCTACGGCCATCTGATGGACCAGTTCATCAGCCCGCTGACGAACGGAATGCCCCCTGGCCCCTATGACGCGAGCAGCCTGGAGAACCGCCTGCGCTTCACGATGGAGGTGCTGCAGGCCGTGCGCGACCGGGTGGGCCCGCGCTTCCTTCTGGGCCTGCGCTTTGTGGGCGATGAGATGGAGGCAGGCGGAATTCCCCCCGGCGATGGGCTGGACATGGCGCGGCGCTTTGCGGCCTCGGGGCTGGTGGATTTCCTGAACGTGATCCGGGGGCGGATCCATACCGATGCCGCCCTGACCGGGGTGATCCCGATCCAGGGGATGCCCTCCGCCCCGCATCTGGACTACGCTGGACAGGTGCGTGCGGCCTCAGGTCTGCCGACCTTCCACGCCGCCCGAATTCCGGATATCGCGACGGCCCGCCATGCGGTGGCCTCGGGCGCGCTGGACATGGTGGGGATGACGCGGGCGCACATGGCAGACCCCCACATCGTGCGGAAAATCATGGCGGGGCAAGAAGATAGGATTCGCCCTTGTGTGGGTGCCACCTATTGCTTGGACCGGATCTACCAGGGCGGCATGGCGCTTTGCATCCACAACCCCTCCACCGGGCGCGAGGCTGAACAGCCCCATGCCGTTACAGCTGCTCCGCAGCCGAAGAAGGTGGTGATCGTCGGGGCCGGTCCTGCGGGGCTTGAGGCCGCGCGCGTCGCTGCTGAACGCGGTCACCGGGTCGTGGTGTTCGAGGCCGCGCCCCAGGCGGGTGGGCAGGTCCTGCTGACTGCCCGCTCCCCCCGGCGGCGCGAGATGGTGGGGATCGTCGACTGGCGTCTGGCCGAGTGCCAGACCAAGGGGGTAGAGTTCCGCTTCAACACCTTCGCCGAAGCCTCTGACGTGACTGCAGAAAACCCGGATGTGGCGATCATCGCGACTGGGGGCTTGCCCATGCGCGACATCCTGCGGACCGGTAACGATCTGGTGGTGACCGCCTGGGACATCCTGACGGGCGATGTGAAGCCGGGAACAAACGTCCTCCTCTACGACGACGCGGGGGACCATGTGGCGCTGCAGGCGGCGCAGATGCTGGCAGATGCAGGGGCGCGGGTCGAGGTGATGACGCCCGACCGGACTTTTGCCCCGGATGTCATGGGGATGAACCTTGTGCCTTACGTGCGCGCGCTGCAGGCGACGGGGGCAAGCTTCACCGTGACCTGGCGCCTTCAGGCAGTCGAGAGGGCCGGGAACCACCTGCGCGCCGTCGCGGGGTCGGACTATGGCACGGCGGTCCGGACGGGCGAGTTCGATCAGGTCGTGGTGAACCACGGCACCCAGCCTTTGGCCGAACTCTATTTCGATCTCAAGCCCTTGTCGGGCAATCTTGGAGCGGTGGACTATGACGCCCTGGTCGAAGGCCGCCCCCAGCCCGAGGTCCCCGGCATTCAGCTTTTCCGGATCGGCGACGCGGTCGAGGCCCGGAACACCCATGCGGCAATCTATGACGCGCTTCGGCTGATGCGCACAGTCTGACACGCCAAATTGCAGTTGAATGTCAGGCGGCTTGCAATATCTCGTGGCATCCATGACAGGACCAGCCATGCCCGACGGAAGCCTTGCCCCCGAGACAATCTTCGACCCGACCGACCCGCGCGCTCTGCGCGATGCCTTCGGGCGCTTTGCGACCGGGGTGACGCTGGTGACGACCCAGGGGCCAGAGGGTCCGGTGGGGTTCGTCGCGAACAGCTTTGCCTCGGTCTCGCTTGACCCGCCCCTGGTTCTGTGGTCCCCAGCCCGCGCCTCATCGCGCTTTGCGATCTTTGCAGAGGCTACGCATTTCGCGATCCATGTGCTGGAGGCCGGGCAGCGCGACTGGCTGGCCCGCTTTGCCCGGGGCGGCGCGGGGTTCACCGGCCTGGACCATTCGGTGACGACCGAGGGCCTGCCCGCGCTGAGCGGCGCGCTGGCCCGGTTCGACTGCGCGACCCACGCGGTGCATGAGGGCGGAGATCATGCGATCATGGTTGGACGAGTGCTGCGGGTGACGGTGCGGGACGGCGAGCCGCTGGTCTTCGCCCAGGGTCGCTATGGTTTCTTCCGGCAGTAAAGTTCCATCCGGTGGTGGATGATCTCGTAGCCAAGCTCGGCCGCGATCTGGCGCTGGAGTTCCTCGATCTTTTCCGACCGGAATTCGGTGATCTGGCCGGTGTCGAGGTCGACGATGTGGTCGTGATGGGGGGCATCCGCGACCTCATACCGCGCGCCGCCGTTTTCGAGGGCGAGGCGGAGGACGACCCCTTCCCGTTCCAGGACCGAGAGGGTGCGGTAGACGGTGGCGAGGGAGAGACTGTCGTCGAGGGTCCGGGCGCGTCGGTGAAGCTCGGCCGCGTCGGGGTGGTCTTCGGCCTCGGTGAGGACCTTGAGAAGCGTCTCCCGCTGCCGGGTCACGCGGACGCCGGTGTTTCGCAAGGCCTGGGTGGGGTTTTGCTTCATCCCGCGATGGTAGCGGCCCGGGGGGACGGGGTCAAATCCCGGAACTGTCCACGCGCGGACACACTGGGCTCTCTTTGCGATTCCAATGCGTTAGCTGTGGACGTTAGGGTGGTGTTAACACTTTGCCCGCTCCGGTTTTCAAGCCGTTTCAGGCGGCTGCGGCGGGGGTGATGAGGTCAGCGAGGACATCGGCTGCGATCTGCAGAGAGCGGACGCGGGCAGCAGGGTCGTGCATCATGCCGGTGACCATGACCTCATCGGGCTGGTGGCGGGCGATGAGTTCGGTGAGTTGCTGGCGCACCGTCGCCGGGGAGCCGACGGCGGAGCAGGACAGGGCGTAGCGGGCCTGGGCAAGGATCGGCTCGGGGATGTCGACGAGGTCGTTCGTCGGGCGCGGGAGTTGGCCGGGGCGGCCGCTGCGAAGGCGCGCGAAGGCGAGGAGTTGGGAGGAGCGGAGGTAGGTGGCCTCCTCGTCCGTCGCGGCGGCGGAGACGCCGATGGCCATCATCGCGTGGGGTTTCGCAAGGTAGGCGGAGGGGCGGAAGGTGCGGCGGTAGATGCCGAGTGCTTCCTCCAGGTGGGTGGGGGCGAAGTGGGAGGCGAAGGCGTAGGGGAGGCCGAGGTACGCCGCCAGCTGCGCGCCGAAGGTGCTGGAGCCAAGGATCCAGACGGGGACATGGGTGCCGGTGCCGGGGATGGCCTGGACGGCGCCGGGGGTGTCGCCGAGGTAGTGGATGAGTTCCTGCACGTCCTGCGGAAAGGTGTCCTCCTGCGCCATGTGGCGGCGAAGGGCGCGGGCGGTCTGCATGTCGGTGCCGGGGGCGCGGCCGAGGCCGAGGTCGATGCGGTTCGGGTAGAGGGTGGCGAGGGTGCCGAATTGCTCGGCCACGACCAGGGGGGAGTGGTTCGGCAGCATGATGCCCCCTGCCCCGATGCGCATGGTCTTGGTGTGGCCCGCGACATGGCCGACGACGACGGGGGTCGCGGCAGAGGCGATGCCGGGCATGTTGTGATGCTCGGCCAGCCAGTAGCGGTGGAAGCCGGCTTTCTCAGCGGTCTGGGCGAGGTCGACGGTGGATCTCAGCGCCTGGGCGGCGGTTTGCCCTTCGGGGATCGGGGCCAGGTCGAGGTAGGAGTAGTGCTGCATGGCGGGCCTCCGTTCGGGACAGAGGTAAGCATTCGGGGCGTTGGGGGGAAGGGGTGTCGTTGGGCGTGCGGCCCCCCACCCCATCCCTCCCCCACGGAGGGGGGAGGGAGGCAGGCGCTTTGGGGTTGGCTTTAAGCGGGATGGCTGGCGGCAGCGTAGGGTGCGCTACAGCGCACCTTCGGATGGTGCGCTGTAGCGCACCCTACGATGGGGATGGGTCCGGTGCTGTTGTTTGTAACGGTGCGCCTTGTGGGACGGACGGACCGGGGGTTTCACACCCCCGGACCCCCGTGGGATATTTGAGAACAGGTGAAAGGCCATTGGCTGCAGCATAAGGAAACGGGCGGGGAGCAGCCCCCGCCCGTTCAGTTGGCAGCAAAAAGAGTCTAGCGACCCTTTTTGTTCGGGCGCTGGGTCAGAGCGGAGGCAGCAGCAGTCTTTGCCGCCGGACTCGACTTAGGATCGCGCAACACCTTGGAAGCCGCAGATGCTGCGCGCTTGCTAGTCACTTCACCGTTTTTCCTGGAACTCACTGAAATCACCCGCCTTTCAAGTTATCCCCATATCCACAGGAGTGGATTAGTAGGGGACAGTTTCAGGCACGGTATTGCCGCTTTCCTTGAACCGTGGTCCTAAGGACCATCGTCCCGCGAGGGGCGAGAAAGCTTCTCCGACGCTGTGCCATATACACGCCGGAAAGCCGGGGCGGATGAGCTGCAACTCTTCCGCCCCAACCCAATCTCAAATCAGCTGCACCCCGTCGTCGCGCCGCAGCTGTTGCACTTCAGGCAGGTGCCATTCCGCACCAGCGTGTAGTTGCCGCACTCGCCGCAGCTGTCCCCGGTGTAGCCTTGCAGCTTGGCCTTGGTCCGGGCGTCGGTGGCGCCGAGGGCGAAGGTGCTGGTCGACTCCGAGAAGCCGGAGACCCGCGTTTCCGACAGGACCGCCGTCATCGGCGCGGCCATGTCGGTTCCGGTGGCGAGGCCGCCGCCGAAGGCGGTGACCCCCTGTCCGCCTTGCAACACGGTGAATTCCTGCGGGAGGCGTTTGCGCATGTAGCCGGTCGAGGCAACCTGTTTCAGAACCTCCAGCGATTTGGAGGCGGCGGTCTCGGACGGCTCGGCGATGTTGCGCTTGCCTTCCTCGTCACCCCGCCCGAGATCGTCGAACGAGGCGCCTTTCGGGGCGACGTGGGCGAGGTCGGTGCGGTCGAGGTAGGAGATCGCCAGTTCGCGGAAGATGTAGTCGAGGATGGACGTGGCGTTCTTCACG